>JBAQCH010000447.1:0-3200 GCA_049294015.1 Anaerolineae bacterium | reverse complement strand
GCGCAGGCCAGGCAGCGCGGCCAGCACGGCGAGTAGCGAGACCGCTGCCACGACCCAGGCCGGCCGCACTTGCGGCAGCAGCACGGGGAGCGCCGCAGCCACGCCCATCAAGCCCACCGCCTCCAGCAGCAGAAAGCGCCACGGGTACTGGAACTGGCCCAGCAGCGGCGTCAACGGCCGCCAGATGAACAGCGCGGCGGCGGTGGTCATGAACATCGCGCCGATAGCCACGGCCAGATGAAAAGCCAGCGGCGGCCAGTTCTCGGGAAGTTGCCGCCGAACCACTCGCATCAGCAGCAGAGCCAGACCCAACGCGACCAACCCCAATGCGAACCAGCTCAGCGGGAAGACCGGCCCTAGCGTCTCGGGCGGGTTGACGAAATAGGCCAGCGACCGGCGCAGCAGCGTCTCGCCGGTCAGCATGTGGTTGGCGTAGCCCTCGGACACCCCCACGCTCAGCCCGACGGCGCGGCTTTCGACCAGGGCTGGCAGCCAGAAGACTGCGCTCAGCCCCACGGCCAGGATCAACGCGCCGGCCGCGCCCCACAGCCGCCGCCACTGCCGCGTCCACGCCGCCAGCACCAGCAGTTGCAGCAGCGCCACCGGAATCATCAGCAGCGCCGTCAGGTTGTGCGTCAACACCAGCCCCACCCAGGCCAGGCTGCCCCAGAGCAGGGGAGGCAAGGCAGGGGAGAACGATGAAGGATGAACGATGAAAGATGAACGCCCCGGCCAAAACGCGGCCGTAAAGGCCCAGAGGATCAGCGGCGGGAAGATGAAGGCCACGTGCTCCGGCACGGCCCCGCGCAGGTAGGCGTCGGCCAGGTGATAGGGCGTGTACGTGTAGACCACAGCCGCCAGCACGCCGCCGGCTGGCCCGAACAGGTAGTTGCCGTAGCCAAAGGCCGCCGCGGCCGCCAGCAGGAAGCTCGCCGCGATCACCACCTGCACCGCCGTGGCCGGGTTCATCCCCAGCACGCTCAGCAGCGCGCCCGGGACGTAGCTCAACGGCGCATAGAAGTTCAGCACGGCCTGGCCATAGCCAAAGCCAAAGTCAGGGAAGAGCCGCGGCCACAGCACGCCCTGCTGCCACGCCTCGGCCAGCGCGGCCGTGCGATAGACATGGAACAGCCCGTCGTCGGAGACGAAAAAACCGGCGCGCAGCAGCAGCAGCAGGGCGGGCAGCGTCAGCAGCAGGGCGAGGAGGAGGGCGGAGAACGATGAATGACCGCGCAGCGTGATGAATGATGAGACGCTTCCGCGCAGCGCTGCAAGTTCTCTGGATTCATCGCTCATCGTTCTGACTTCATCGTTCCTCATGGCTGCACCTGGATCGCGGGCAGCTCGACGAAGTCGCCGGCGAGGCCGCTGAGGCGCGGGGCGCCTTCCACGTCGCCGCGGTACAACCCGGCGATCAGGCGATAGCGGCCAGCGGGCACGTCCAGCGGGATGGCCAGATTGTCGGTGATGGTCTGGCCGGCTTGCAGCGCGGCTGTCGGGAACAGGCCGTCGCCCGGCCAGCGGTCACGCTGGGCTACGACCTGGCCGGCTGCGTCCAGGAGCTGGACGAAGACGGTGTAGTTGCCCTCTGGCGGCTGTTCGGCGCGCCACTGGAGGCTGAGCTGCAGGACATCGCCAACGCGGGCCATCGCCTGGCCGTCGTCCAGCGGCTCCGCGCCGGTCTGATGGCCCGTGGAGCGCTGCTGCTCGACGCCCAGCCAGGCCCGCGCCAGGGTCATGTCGCCCAAGATCTGCCCCGGCTCGACCACCTCGGCCGGCTGGCCGGCGGCTGAGAACTGCACCAGCCGCGCCCAGTCCTCGAAGCGCTGCTCGTCCAGCTTGAAGGCGTGCTCCACCAGCCAGCGCTCCACCGCCCGGCGGCCCTCCGCGTCGTCGGCGGCCGCGCTGCGGTCGCGCACCAGCCAGATGCGGCCATAGCGTTCGGCCAGCCGCTCCATCAGCCGCTGGTTGACCGGCGCGTAGTCGATGCCGTACCAGACCAGCGGCGCGCTCAGGTAGTTGAGGAAATAGTCGGTCAGCGCCGGGTCGTTGACCAGCGCCACCTGGTCGCAGCCCTGCCAGCCGCAGGGGACCTGTTCCAACCGCGCCATGATCGGCCGCAGGAAGCGGTCCACGTCGTAGGCGTCGAAGCGGGCGTCGCCCTGACGGTAAGTCACTAACAGCAGCGACGCGACCGCGAGACTGGCCGCGCTCATGCCCGCCGCCGCCAGGCCGGCCCGCTCCGGCCGGCGCCAGATCCACACCAGCGCGGCCAGGGCCAACCCCACCAGCCCCAGCGACAGCAGCAGGCCCTGTGGAACCAGCGCCGTTTCGCCCATGGGCCGCTGCTGCGTCCAGGCGAAATCCCATTGGCCTGCGCCGGACAGCAGCAGTCGGATGTGCCCTACCACCGGCGACACGGCCGGGTTCATGTAGGTGGCGTCGATGGCCTCGCCGATGCCGCCCCAGACCTTGGCTTGCTCCAGCAGGAAGGGCAGCTCGTAGGCCCGCCAGTCGAACAGGATGCCCAGCAGGGCGACGATGCTGCTCCAGGCGATGAGGAGCCAGACGGCAAGACGTGAAACGTGAAAAGTGAACCGTGAAACAGCCGCAGCAGTCTGGCCCGGCCTTGGTGTGTCGATCAACCAAGCGAAGATGGGGGCGGCGAGAAGGAGGAGGAAGGGGATGATGGGCAGCATGTAGCGCGCGCCCCAGGCTACGCCGCCCGACCAGTAGAGGTAGCGGCTGTAGCCCAGGATGTGCGCGGCGACGAGCAGCAGGAAGGCGATCCCCTCCCAGCGGTGGCGGCGGGTGAAGGGCGCGGCGCCCACCAGCCCCAACAGCAGCACCGGCGAGTACCAGAAAACGCCGCGGAAGGGGCTGACGGTCAGTCCCAGCCCGCCGCGCAGCATGCGTTGCGGCAGCGAGCTGGAAAGCTGCGGGTTGGTAGTGTAGTCGACGATGTTGCGCGCGAAGGTCTCGACCCCGCCCAGCGTCGTCCACTGGTAGATCTGGCCCAGCAGCACGATGGCGGCCAGCGGGATCACGGCGGCCAGCAGCGCGGCTAGCCGCGTCTGCCGCAGGCTGCGAGTGCTTCCTGCGTCCACCGGCCGGCGCCGCTCGTAGGCAAAGGCCAGCAGCAGCAGCGAGGGAAACGCGGCCACGCTGATCTGCTTGGTGACGAAGGCCAGCCCTGCGGC
>JBAQCH010000446.1:0-1837 GCA_049294015.1 Anaerolineae bacterium | reverse complement strand
GCTCGGGCCGGTCTTTGCGCAGCGCCCAGAAATGACATGTTTTCCGAAACATGTCATTTCTGCGACGCCTGTGCTCCCAGAATTGACATGTTTCGGAAAACATGTCAATTCTAGGACGCCCGCGACTCCAGATAGTCTTGCAAAATCACCGCTGCGGCCTCGGCGTCCAGCGGCGCACGGCGGCGGCGCTGAGAAAGATGTGCCCGGCGCGCGGCCGCTTCCTGGCTGGAGCCGTATTCGTCCCACAGCAGCAGCGGCAGCGCCAGGGACGCAGCCACACGCGCTGCGTAGCGGGCCGCGCGCTGGGCCTGCGGGCCCGCGCTGCCGTCGCTGTTGAGCGGATGGCCGGCCACCAGTCCCACCACACGCTGCTCCACGGCCAACTGGCCCAGCCGCGCCATATCTTCAGCGCGCGAGCGGCGGTTTACGACCGCCAGCGGCGAGGCCAACATCTGCATTTCATCGCAGACCGCTACGCCGACCCGTTTGTCGCCCACGTCCAGCGCCATCAGCCGGCCGGCGGTCGGCAGCGGAGCCGCTTGCCACGTTTCACTCATGGCCACCTCTGTGCCTGCGCGCCAACAGCCCACGCCGCCGGCTATTGGCCGACGAACTGCACATTGACCTGCGTGCGGAAGGGCAGCCATGGCACCCGGTCGGCCACGGGCAGCGGCAGCCACTCGAAATCCAAGCGGCGCAGCAACGGTTCGATCCACTCCGGCCCCAGCGTCAGTTCCGGCGCGGCCTGCAAGCGCCAGGTGCTCTGCAAAGTCGCAATCGCCTCGCTGGGACTCATGCCGCGGATCGCCGAGCGCACTGCAGCCGGGTCGATATCCAGCACAACCACGCTGCTGGCCGTGTTGGGGAAGGAGATCAGTACCGCGTCACCTTCCTGGGACACCGTTGCCGGCCCGCGGGTAAAGCGCACCGAGTCGCTCAACATCTGGCTGCGGCGCGGGATCTTCTCACCCATAGCCCGCAGGGCCATCTCATCAGCCGCGGCGCCGTCCACGGCCAGCGCTGTGGCCAGCATGCGCAGGCGCAACGTCACCTCGTTGGCCGCCTCGTCGGTGAAGCGGTCGTAGGTCTCGTCGATCACCAGCGTGCCGACCGTCTCCGGCGGCACAAATTCGCCCTCGCGCAGCAGCTCGCCCAGCGCCAGATAGGCCTTCTGGCGGGCTTCCCCTTCCAACCGGGCGCGCAGCGCGTCTTTGTCGGCCTGTTTGACCACAGGCACCTCGGTGACGCTGCCGCCTGACGTGCCGGACGGGTTGATGACATTGGCCGTGACGCCCAGTGAGCCCTCGATGGTGTTGATGGTGAAGGCGCGCACGTTGCCGGCCGGGCCAGGCTCCAGCGCCCGGATCGGCGCCGTCACCTGCGCGCCCACGCCGCCGGGCAGCGTGACGGGCTGGATCGTCTCGAAGCTCATATTGCTGCCGGTGGAGGTGGCGACCACGGTGCCCGGAGGAATCTCCTGCGGCTCTGCCCGGCGGTTGGTGAAGACCACCGCGCCCTGGGCCGGTTGGTCGGGCGCAAACTCGGTGCCGGTGGCCAGCACGGTGCCCTCCACCTCGACCCGCTGGCCAATGCGGCGGGCCGGCAGCACGCGCTGGCCAAGATTGGCCGTCTCGACATCGGAGCGGGCGGTGATGGTGACCGTCTCGGCCAGCGGCTCCTGGGCCGGCACCAGCCGCACGGTGGCCGCCGGCACGATGAACGCTGCCACCGCCGAAATCGCCATGACGAACAGCAGCAGCACGGCCAGCAACAGCAGCGTCTCGATCCACAAGGGCAGCGGCCGGCGTTGGCCGGCGGCCAGCTTGACGGTGCGAAA
>JBAQCH010000445.1:0-31679 GCA_049294015.1 Anaerolineae bacterium | reverse complement strand
AGTCTGCTACCACGTCGCCGCCGTCCGAGGCGATGATGCGCGGGTAGGCGTGTATCGTGTTCCAAGGGCCGCCGTTGACGACGCCCGCCGCCGCCAGCATTTAACGTCCTGGGTTCTGATCGCTTGGCATCGCTCCATCTGGAGAACTCGCTATGTCCTATCAGGCACGCATCTTGATCGCAGAAGACGAGGCGCCGCTGCGCAACCTGGTGCGCATGTCGCTGGAGGCTACTGGCCATCATGTAGCGACTGTGAACGACGGCGAGGAAGCGCTGAAGGCCTTTGCGGCTGAAGCGTTCGACCTTGTCATCGTCGATATCATGATGCCGCACGTCGACGGCTTCGGCGTGTGCCAACAGATCCGGATGCAGTCCGACGTGCCGATCATCATGCTAACCGCGCTGGGCGGCGCCGACGACATGATCAAGGGCTTCGAGTTGGGCGCCGACGACTATATCGCCAAGCCGTTCGCTTTCAAGGAAGTTCAGGCCCGCATTCGCGCCCTCCTGCGCCGCTATCGCTGGATCAAAGAACGGCAGGAGCCGCCAGTGTTGCACAATAGCCTGCTGACGCCAGACGGTCAGCCCCAACCGATCAGCAGCGAGGCCACCGCATGATTGCCAGCATCGAAGGAATCATCCTCAGCCGCCAGACCGATGCCCTGGTTCTTGGCCTGGGAGGGTTGGGGGTGCGCGTCTATGCCCCGGCCGACCTGTTGGCCTCCGTCCGGCCAGGGGACGAGCTGTATCTGCACACTTACCTGCACGTGCGGGAGCAGGAATTGGCGCTCTATGGCTTTGCCAGCGAGCAGGACCTGGCGTTGTTCCACCTGTTGCTTGGCGTGTCTGGCATCGGCCCCAAGTCGGCGTTGGGCGTGCTCTCCGGCATGCCCGCGGATGCGCTGCGGCTGGCTATCAGCCAGGAGCAGCCCGGCGTGCTGGCCCGCATCCCCGGGATCGGCAAGAAGACGGCCGAGAAGATCGTGCTGGAGCTGAAAGACAAGGTGGGATCGCCCGACGGCGCGCCGCCTGAGCTGGCCGCCCTCAGCGAGGCCGACGCGGAGGTGATCGACGCGCTGACCGCCCTGGGCTACAGCATCATCGAGGCCCAGCGCGCCGTCCAGGCCCTGCCGCGCGATGTGCGCGATGTGGAGGAGCGGCTGCGCCTGGCGCTGACAGGTTTCGCCAAATAGTCATCCATGCGTTGGCTGCACAATCGCCAATGAAAGCGTGGCGGGCTCGGTCAGGAGACCGGCCCAAGCGATTTTTAGGACAAGCTGGGGGTTGGTAGCTTGCTAACCTGGTCGATCAACAGGGCGGGCGTTGACGGGCCTTTTTTGGAATTGCTGGCGCCTGACGCCTGTGGTACAATGCACATTCCGCAGCTGCGGCGGCGATAGTGTCCAATAGTCCGTGGAGCAAAGCGATGCGATCGATCGATTGGGGCCAGATCAACTGGCCCGCGATAGCCCTCAACTCCATCTACGTCCTGGCGTTGGCCCTGGCCATAGCTTTTTTTGCGCAGGTCTTCGGCCTGGCTCAGTGGAACGAGTTCCATGCTGCCCTGACCCTGGCTATCGCGCTGATCGTCGTTTGGGTCAGCTTCCGGGTGGCCACGCGGGCCGGCAGCGAGCCGCTGATGCACGGGCTGTTGATCGGGCTGGTGGTGGCGGCGGCTATCCTGCTGCTCAACTACCTGACTATCGGGCTGAGCGTGCCTGAGATCGCCGGTTTCCTGATGCAAGTACTGGGTGGATTGATCGGCGGCCGTATGGCGCAGCGTACCCTGGAAGGATCCCACCGATGAGCCGACTCGCCGGCGTCTTCGCTGCCATCGTCACCCCCTTCGACCCCGCCAGCCTGGCCATCGACCACGGCTGGATGCCGCGCCATCTGGCCTACCTGCGGGCGCGCGGCTGCGACGGTATCGTTCCTCTGGGCACCAACGGCGAGGGGCCGGCCATGAGCGTCGCCGAGCGCCAGTCCGTGATCGACACCGCGCTGGCGGCTGCCGGCGGTCTGGCTGTCGTCCCTGGCACCGGCTGCGCCAGCCTCCCTGACACGGTTGAACTGACCCGCTACGCCTTGCAGGCTGGCGCCGACTCCGCGCTGGTCATCCCCCCTTTCTTCTTCAAGAACGTCTCCGACGCCGGCGTGCTGGCCTACTACCAACGGCTGTGCGATGCAGCGTTGCAGCCGGGCCAGCAGATTCTGCTCTATCACTTCCCCAAACTGAGCGCAGTGCCGATCGGCGACGCCGTGGTGGCCGGCCTGCGCCAGTCGCACCCCGGCTGTGTGGCCGGCGTCAAGGACTCCAGCGGCGACTTCGAGAGCATTGTCCATTGGAACAGACTCTTCCCTGAGCTGCGGGTCTTTGCGGGCAGCGATTCGCTGGCCAGTGCAGCCTTCGCGGCGGGCGTAGCTGGCGCCATCACCGCTGGCGGCAACCTGGTTCCCGACCTGCTGCAAGGAGTGCGCCAGGCCGTGCTGGCCGGGCGCGACCCGGCGTCGATCCAGGCGCGGCTGAACGAGGTGCGCGGCTGGCTGGAGCGCTCCCCTTCCATGCATGCGGCGACCAAGTTCCTCTTGACGCGTTTCGCCGGTTTGCCCCAGACCGCGCTGCGTCCACCGCTGATCGAGCTGAACGATGCCCAGCGCGCCGAGTTGGCCGCCCTGGCCGATGCTTTTCTGGCTCAACCCAGCGCCTGACCACAGAAGTTCCCAGGAGTTTCCATGAGTTCCCCTCACTTCCCTCAGTTCCCCCAAGGAGACCCCATGCGCAAAGAAGTCCTTTCCTGGAACGACGTTGACCGGTTGATCCAGGAGTTGTTGCCCCAGTTTCGCGGCACGTACGATGCCCTGCTGATGATCACGCGCGGCGGCATCGTGCCTGGCGGCATCCTCAGCGAAGCGTTGGGCATCAAGTACATCCTGACCGCAGCGGTGGAATTTCACACCGGCGTGCAGAAGCGGCTGGCCTGGCCAACCTTCCTGCAGTTTCCCGGCGATTCGCTGCTGCGCGGCCGGCGCATTCTGGTCGTCGACGACGTGTGGGGCAGCGGCCGCACCATCATGACCGTCAAATCTCGCCTTGAAGCGGCCAGCGCCACCCCGGAGCTGTGCGTACTGCACTACAAGCCCAGCGAGAGCATGTTCCGCGACGCTGCGCCGGACTACTACGCAGCCGTGACCGACGCCTGGATCGTCTACCCCTGGGAAATCGAGCGCGGCGTCGATCGCGAATTGCTGGTGGCCGGGGTCGGCTAGACGTGGAATCGCTGTGGAGGCCAGGCATGTCCCCAAGTGACTTCGAATATGATGTACTTTGCTACGGCACCATCAGCGCTGATGACCTGATCTATGTGCCCTATCTGCCGACGCCGCGGCGCGACAGCCAGGTGCAGCAGGATTTCCAGCGCTTGGGCGGCGAGGCAGCCACAGTGGCCCGCGTCCTCAGCACTTGGGGGCTGCGGGTGGCCATCGTCGGCAACGCGATCGGCGAAGACAAATGGGGACGGTATATCCGCCAACAACTGGACGCGCTGCCAGGCGTCGACACCCGCTATCTCGTCCAGCGATCTGACGTGCGCACCCCCTTCTGCCGCATCCTGGTGACGCCCGACGGCGAGCGCAGCATCCTGGGCTACTGGTTCGACGAAGCGCCCAAGACCGCGCTGACCGAAGACATGATGCGCCGGGCGCGGCTGTTGAGCGTCGATGTCTATGGCAAGGACGAGCGGGATGAGGCAGCCAGGATTGCCCGCTCGCTGGGCCGGCCGGTGGTCTCGGCCGACGCCATCTGGCCTAACTATCCCCTGGCCAGCCTGAGCGACCTGATCGTCATCTCGCGCGATTTTCTGGTTGGTTACTTCCCAGGCGTCTACATCTACGACCACGCGCTGGACTTGCAGAAGACCGGCGCCGGCGCGATCATCATCACCCACGGCCAGAAGCCCGTGCTGGTGGTCGACCGGCATGGCCGCCCCTCCTATGTCGAGCCTTTCCCCGTTACGGCCACCGACACCACCGGTGCGGGTGATGTCTTCAAGGCCGCGGCCATCTATGGCCAGTTGCAGGGTTGGGACCTGGTGAGCTCGACGCGCTTTGCCTGCGCCGCGTCCTCGCTCTACATCGCCCAGCCGCGCGGCCAGGACCAGGTGCCTGATCTGGCCAAGGTGACGCAGGTGGCGGGGGTATGAGGTCGGAGTGAGCGAAGACCTGTTTTGGGGAGCGATTCGAGGCCGCCGCTCGCTGCGCCGGTATGCGGCCCAGCCGGTGCCTGCTGAGCTGGTGGAGAGGCTGCTGGAGGCCGCGCACTGGGCCCCGTCGGCCCATAATCGCCAGCCGTGGCGCTTTGTCCTGCTTCACGACCTGGCCACGCGCCGGCGCCTGGCTGACGCGATGGCCGCCAACTGGCAGGCCGATCTGCTGGCCGACGGCGTCGATCCGGCCCTGGTCAGCCGCCGCGCCGCTATATCTATCGAACGCATCAGCACTGCCCCACTGGCAATCCTTCCCTGTCTCGACCTGGACTCGCTGGACCGCTACTCCGACCCACAACGGCAGCAGCGTGAATGGCAGATGGGGGTGCAGTCGGTGGCGCTGGCCTGCCAGAACCTGCTGCTGGCCGCCCACCACCACGGCCTGGCCGCCTGCTGGATGTGTGCACCCATCTTCTGCCCCGAACTGGTGCAGGCCATCCTCGACCTGCCCGCGCTGTTGGAGCCGCAAGCCCTGCTGACCATCGGCTATCCCCCGGACGACGCGCCGCGCAGCAAGGAACGCGCGCCGCTGGCGACGCGGGTAATGGTGAGGTGATGGTAGACAAGGCGGAAGTAGACAAGGCGGAGGTAGACAAGTAGACAAGGCGGAGGTAGACAAGTAGACAAGGCGGAAGTAGACAAGGCAGAAGCGACGGCCAAGCACTGTCTACCTGTCTACTTGTCTACCCCTCCCCTTTTCACAACGTCTCGCCGCTGACGACTTCCTCCGGTGGGAAGGCCGACGCGGGGACGCGCGGGCGGACGATGACGTTGCGGCCGACCTTGACGCCGGCCGGCACCTGGGCGCGCTTGCCCAGCAGCGTCAGCCCCGTGTTGAGGTGGTTGGGCATGGCCCGGTTGGGGGTGTTGTCGTCGCCCCAGCCCACCACGCTGCCCTCGCCCACCACCACCCGCTTGTCGATGATCGATCGCTCGACGCGCGCGCCGGCGCTGATGACTGCATTGTTCATCACGATGGAGTCGTTGATCTCGGCGCCTTCCTCCACCACCGCGCCGGGGCCGATGATCGAACGGGCCACCCGGCCGAAGACGCGGCAGCCATCGCACAACAGGCTGCCCTGCACGGTGGCCTCAGGGCCGGTGAACGCCGGCGCCAACTGCTCGCTGCGGGTGTGGATCACCCAGTCGGGATCGTACATGTCCAGCGCCGGCGTCTCGGCCAGCAAGGCCATGTTCGCTTCCCAGTAGGCCTGCACCGTGCCTGCGTCCATCCAGTAGCCGTTGTAGCTGTAGGCATAGATCGACTGGCTGGCCTTGAGCATGCCAGGCACCACGTGGCGGCCGAAGTCGACGTCGTTCGCGCCGGGGCCGGTCAGCCACTCCACCAGCGCCTGCCTCTTGAAAACATAGATGCCCATGGATGCCTGCCGGCTCAGCGTGCGCCGCGGCTTCTCCTCGAAGCGCGTCACCCGGCCGCTGCTGTCTGCGCCCACCATGCCGAAGCGATAGGTCTCGTGCGGGCTGACCGCGCGCACGGCAATCGTGCAGTCCGCGTCCGTGCTTTCGTGGAAGCGCAGCAGCGGGCGATAGTCCATCTTGTAGATGTGATCCCCGGCCAGCAGCAGCACGGTATCCACGGACTGCTCCGCCACGAAGTCCAGGTTGAAGCGCACCGCGTCGGCGGTGCCCCGCTGCCAGGCGCCCGACTCGCCCTCGCCGCTGACGTAGGGCTGCAACAGGCGCACGCCGCCCAACGCCCGGTCCAGGTCCCAGGGCTTGCCGTTGCCGATGTGATCGTTGAGCGAGCGGGGTTTGTACTGGGTCAGCACGGCGACGTTGAAGATGTCGGAGTTGACCAGGTTGGACAGCGAGAAGTCGATGATGCGATATTTGCCGCCGAAGGGGATCGACGGTTCGGCGCGCTCGGCGGTCAACACACTCAATGCCGGGCTGGGGCCGCCAGCCATGATCATTGCCATTACACGCATGAGAAGCTCCTTGTTCTCAGTGGCCAGTGAACAGTGATCAGTAAACAGTGAAGCAGATCGGACGCCAATCACTGTTGACTGTTTACCGGTTACCGGCCACTGTCTACACCGTCTCGCCGCTGGGCACGAAGCCGTCGAACATGGCAAACGCCTCTTCCTCGACGGCGGCGTTGATCAGCACGTTGCGGCCGATACGCACGTTGGGGGGGATGTGGGCGCCCTTGCCGACAATGGTGATGCCAGCCCACAGCTTGTCCGGCCCCAGCTTGTTGGCCACGTCGAAGTCGCCGCCGAAACCCAGCAGCGCCCCTGAGCCGACCACCACTTCTTTGTCCACCACCACCCGGTCCAACACCGCGCCGGGGCCGATCCATGCGTCGTTCATCACCACCGACTCGCGCACCAATGCGCCCGGCGAGACGTAGACGCCCGGCGAGAGCACCGAGCGCTCCACCTGGCCGCGGATGACGCAACCGTTGGCCAGCAGGCTGTTATGGACGCGCGCCTGCGGGCCCAGCTTGACCGGCGGCCGCTCCTGGCTGCGGGTCCACACCGGCCAGCTCGTGTCGTAGAGGTTGAGGGGTGAGTTGGGGTCCAACAACGCCATGCTGGTCTCCCAGTAGCTGTCCACCGTCCCCACGTCCACCCAGTAGCCGTCGAAGCGGTAGGCAAAGGTGCGGTAATCGCGAATCATCTCGGGGATGACGTGCTTGCCGAAGTCGAGGTCAGGGTGATCTTGCGAGCTGGCCAGCAGGCGCTGCTCCAGCACGTCGGTGTTGAAGATATAGATGCCCATGCTGGCCAGGTTGCCCTTGTCGCGCTCCTTGGGCTTCTCATGGAAGGCCGAGATGCGCATCTCGTCGTCCACCGACATGATGCCGAAGCGGTCGGTTTCCTCGATCGGCACCTCCATCACCGCCACTGTCATGTCCGCGCGGTTGTCCTCGTGGAAGCGCAGCATCTTGGCGTAGTCCATCTTGTAGATGTGGTCGCCGCCCAGCACCAACACGCGATCGGCCCGCATCTCGCGCACGTAGTCGAAGTTCTGCAAGACCGCGTCGGCTGTGCCGCGATACCAGACCTGGGTGCCGCCTCCCACCTGATAGGGTTGCAACAAGCGCACGCCGCCCGAAGCCCGGTCCAGGTCCCAGGGCTTCCCGATGCCGATGTGCTCGTTGAGCGAGTGCGGTCGGTATTGGGTCAGCACCGCAATGTTGTAGATATCGGAGTTGACGCAGTTGGACAGGGTGAAGTCGATGATGCGGTACTTGCCGGCGAAAGGCACCGAGGGCTTGGCCCGTTTCTCCGAGAGAACGGTCAAGCGGGTGCCCGCGCCGCCTGCCATGACCATAGCGACTACCTTCATGGAGGCCTCCTGGACGGGGTGGGGCGTAAGACGTGAAGCGTGAAACGCGCTGCTTCGCGCTGTGCCTGGGGTGGACGGGTTGTCAGCGAAAAGTAGGTACATGCCAGTCAATGCGAGCCGTCTGCGGCGAAGCAATCTCGTCTTGCCAGGCGCGAGATTGCTTCGCGGGGCCTGCCTATGAACTCCCACGCCGGGACGCTTCGGCGGACCTCAGCGTGACACGACGGGAGTTCGTCGCAAAAGCGCATCCTGCCGCGGCGGGATGGGAAACTCGTAATGACCGCCGTGGCGAGCGTTGACCGCTGGCATTAACTGTGCTATATTCTAGCCTACCCTTGGGCATGTGGCAAGAAGCAGTGATCCCATGCTCGCGAAGAAAGCTCGTATGGCTAACGACCCATCCCCCGGCGACTACCTGGGCAACATCACCTTCACCGTGCTGGACGTGGAAACCACCGGCCTGAGCGCGGACAGCGGGCACCGCATCTGCGAGATTGCGCTGCTGCGTTTTCGCGGCGGCAAGGTGCTGGACAGCTTCGAGAGTCTGATCGATCCCCAACGCTCCATCTCGCCGGGCGCGTCGGCCGTCAACGGTTTGACCGACTTTCAGGTCAGAGGCCAGCCGATCTTCAGCCAGGCGGCCGAGCAGGTGCAGGCAATGCTGACTGGCTCGGTGCTGGTGGCCCACAACGCGCCCTTCGACCTCAGTTTTCTGGCGGCCGAATGGCGGCGGCTGCGCTGGCCGCCGCGCCTTGGCTTCACGGTGGACACCCTGCTGCTGGCCCGGCGCCTGTACGCCTTCCGCCACAACAATCTGGCCGAGGTGGCCCGCTCGCTGCGGGTGCGCATCGACCGGGAGCACCGGGCCATGGGCGACGTGTGGACCACGCTGCGCGTCTTGCAGGTCATGCTGGCCGACCTCAACCGCCAGGGCGACGTGACCCTGGGCCACCTGTTGGACGCGCAAGGCGGCAACGTGTTGTGGCCAGAGCCGCAGATGCGCAGCCTACCGCCGATGGTGGAGACAGCTATGAGCGAAGGGCGGCGGCTGTGGCTGCGCTATCGTAGCCCGCAGGGCCAGGTCAGCGAGCGCTGGGTCGAGCCGTTGGACGTGACGGGTGACGGCGCGACGCTCTACCTGGCGGCCTATTGTCTGGAGCGCGGCGAGCAGCGCACTTTCCGCATGGACCGCATCCTGGAGATGCGCCTGGAAGATGGGCGGGACGGAAGCTGATGAACCCTCAACCGATCAACGAGCGGGCGGCCTGGAGCCAGGCGCTGCTGGCCTTGCCCGCGCCGCATCTGCTGCAAAGCTGGGAGTGGGGCGAGGTCAAGGCGCAGACCGGCTGGGCCGCGCAGCGCTTGCTTTGGTTGCAGCCAACGACCGGCCGGCCGGCCGCCGCAGCCAGCCTGCTGGTGCGCCGCATCAGCAGGCTTCCTTGGGGTGTGGCCTATGTGCCCAAGGGGCCGGTGCTGGACTGGCAGGACCCGGCCGCGGTCGAGCTGGCGCTGGCCGGCGTCGAGGCTGCGGCCAGGCAGCGGCGCGCGATTTTCGTCAAGATCGATCCCGACGTGGACCCGGGCAGCCCGGCCGGCCAGCAGCTTGTGGCCAGCCTGCGCCGCCGCGGCTGGCAGCCTTCGGCCGAGCAGATCCAGTTCCGCAACACGGCGCTGCTCAACCTGGCGGCCGGCGAGGAGGCACTGCTGGCCAGCATGAAGCCCAAGTGGCGCTACAACATCCGTCTGGCCGAGCGCCGCGGCGTGCAGGTGCGCATCGGCAGCCCGGCCGACCTGCCCACGTTCTACGCGCTTTACGCCGAGACCGGCGGCCGCGATGGCTTCATCGTGCGCCCCTTCGACTACTACCAGCAGACCTGGCTGCGCTTCATGCAGCCGGCCGACGGCTTGTCCCCTTGGGCCGCGCTGCTGCTGGCCGAGGTGGAGGGGGACGCGGTGGCCGGGCTGATCCTGTTCGGCTTCGGCGCCACGGCCTGGTACCTGTATGGGGCGTCCAGCGAGCGCCAACGCAACCTGATGCCCAACCACCTCTTGCAGTGGGAGGCCATGCGGCTGGCCATCGCCCGCGGCTGCGCCGTCTATGACCTGTGGGGCGCGCCCGACGTGTTGGAAGAGAGCGACGCGCTGTGGGGCGTCTGGCGCTTCAAGGAGGGCTTCGGCGCGCAGTTTGCCCCTCACATCGGCGCGTGGGATTATCCAGCCAACCGGCCGCTGTACCGGCTCTACAGCGACGCCATGCCGCGTGTGCTGGATTGGATGCGCAGCCGGCACAAACAAGCCCCCGCAGCGTCCGAAAATCAGGCCATTTATGGGTGAGCTGGCCGCGCTGGCTACCTCCGTTTTCTGGTCGTTCACCTCCATCCAGTTCACGCTGGCTGGGGCAGCGTTGATTCTTCATTTCTCAGAAAGTGCTTGACTTACGCCCGTCCAGGTCGTATAATGAGGCTAATCGTGTTTCGTCATCGTGGCAATGCTGCCACACTCGTTCAGCAGGGAGGATACCCATGGAACGACGTCGGAACCACCTTCTCACACTGCTGGCCATCGTTGCTCTCCTGGTCGTGTCTACCGGCGCGGCCGGCGCATCGGGCGGCGCCCTGATGTCCGACTGGTCCGCCTGGCAGGCCTATTTCACCCCCATCGTCCCGGCAACGCCGCACGGGCCAGCCAGCCCGGCCGGGTTGCCCATCCCCACCCAGTCGCCCAGCAATGCGCTCTTGCAGGCCTGGGTCAACATGATCCCCTCCCTGCCGGAGCCGGCTCAGCAGGCTCACGCCGAAGAGGTGGCGCGCGGCCGCGACCATCCCACCATCGTCGGCCATGGCCCGGCCGTCAGCGGCATCGCTGCCCGCAACGAATGGGCCTACGGCAACCAACTGCTGAACTCGGCCAACCCCGGCCCCTTCTTCGAGACCTTCGACAATTTCTATGGCACCACCTGGCGTCAGATCCCGCACCTGTGGGGCGGCTACGCCTACCGCGGCGCTGACAGTGTTGTGCTGACGGCTGAGAAGGTCGTCAAGGACGAAAGCCCTTACGACGGCGGCTACTCCATGAAGATCGCTGCGTCGGTGCCGTTCGAGGCCGGCGTCTCGCGCGAGATCAAGGTGCCGCCGGGCTCCGAGGTGAAGGTGCGCACCATGTACGTGCTGTACGACCACGGCGGCCTGCACAACGGCAACGTGCTGACCTACGACTGGGCCGCGCTGGGCGTCAAGTGCGACGACATGGACGCCGAGTGGGTCAATGGCCCGTGGCATGGCCAGTGGCTGCCGCTGGAGCATACCGTGATCGCCGGGCCCGAGGGCCGCATCATGATTTTCCTGCAGGTGATCAGCCCGCTGGCTGAGAACGTCAACGCCTACTTCGATGACGTGCAGGTCTGGGTGGACGGCAAGCCCTACACGGGCTAGTGTCGTGTCAGTGCTCATTTGAGGAGTAGGCGTCCCCAGACGCCGGGTTCGCATGTGGGCATGCGAACTCCTCAAATCATGATTGACGCAACACTAATCCTCGCTGTCTCAATAAAAACAACCGGCCAGGTGTGCGACACCTGGCCGGTTGCCTTTGTCTGGCGATTTCTTAGTCTTGCCGGCCGCTCAAGGGCGCGTTGGTATCCAACAACACCTGCTGGATCACCTCGTAGTCGCCGAAGAACTCGCGGTCGAAGGTCCGTCCGTCGGCGGTGCCGGTGAACAGCCAGCGCTTGACGTACTGCATCAGCGCCAGAACGCCCGAGCGGGTGTCATAACAGGCCTGGCCCTCGAACGCCGCGGTCCAGCCGTCGGCTTGAGCCACCTCTTGCGACCGGGTTTCGCTACACCAAATGGTCAGGGTGCTGCCGGCCAGATCGACGCTGCGGCTGGCCGGCCCTGGGTTGGCGCCTTGCCAGATGTTGAACAGGGGCGCATTGCTGGCGCTTTGGCGCTCACGGCCGCTGTAACGATCGACCTGGGTCAGCCATTCCTCGGGCTCGCCGCAGCCGTCGTCCCAGGTTGCCTTGCGCTGCACGTCCAGCCAGCGGTCGCTGGTCACCCGCAGCGCTGAAGCCTGGCTCTGTCCGGTGCACACATCTTGCTGGCATCCTCGTCCTTTGCATTCCCAGCGCATAGCCCACGACGCGCTCAGATTATCCGGCAGCAGCGGGCCGGCCACCGGCACAGACTGGGCGTCGCCCTCGAAGCGCACGATGGTGCGGCTGATCCAGCCCGCCTTGTTGTCGACGCAGCACACTTGCCACCAGGTCTGCGCCGCGTCGCTGCCGTAGACGTCTAACACGTTGCCCAGCCGCGCGGTGGCCAGCACGTCAAAGGCCATGCCCGGCCCGCCGCGCAGGTTGGCCTGCTGGGAGGTGACGACGGTCTGGCCGGCCGGCGTCGGGGTTGGCGTTGGTGCGGCCAGCGTGGCCGTGATGGCCTGGCCTGCTGCGCCTGACAACAGAGCCGTCCAGGGTGAGGATTCGATCAGGCTTGCTGGGGGCTGTGGGGTGGGGGTGGCCGCCAGCGTTGCTGTCGCTGTAGGGGTGACAACGGTGGCCGTTGCCGTCGGCGTGATAGCAAGCGTGGCCAGGGCGCGCGGCGTGGCCGTGGGCGACAGCGTGGCCGTTACGATGGCCGTCGGCGTCGGTGTGGCCGTGGCTGTCATCTCGGCGGTGGCTGTCACGAGTTCGCTTGCTGCGACCGCGTCCCCAGTGACCGTAAGCGGCGCCGTGGCGGTGACGACCAGCGTTGGCGTTAGCGTGGCCGTGATAGTGACGGCGGCTGGCGCTGGCAGCGCCGCCGCAGTGGCCTGAGCGATTTGCTGCACGGCGGCCGCCTCGGTGGCCTTGGCCGCGGCGATAATCTCGCTGGCGGCTGCGTCGGTGGCGCGCAGTTGGGCGTACTGGGCGTAGGCTTGCAACTGCTCCTCGGTCGGCGGCGGGGCGGTGCAGGCGGTCGCCAGCAGCAACAGGAGCAGCGTGGCCATGACGATGGTTAGTAACCGCATCAGCCTCCTCCTTCCTGTCCTAAGCAAATGGGTGTGTCCAGGGTCAGTCAACCGTGGGTGCTTCAGCGCCAGCGGAGGCGCCGCAGCGCCCACGATAAGCAACGTAGTTTGGACACGCTTCAATCAACTACTGTGACACATAGCGTGCGAACCAGCGCTGAAGGTCGGCGGGTTCGCTGAAATCCAGCAGGTCGTCGGCCAGGCGGTCAAGCATGGTGATGGAGAGCGATCGAACGCGCTGTTCGTCCTCTCTAGACAACATGCCCAAACGGCGCGCCAACTGGCGCTGCACAGTTGCAGCCCGTCCGATGACCTCGCCCTCTTGAATGCCAACTATTCGGCCGCGCTCCATGGCGCGGCGCTCCATCGAACTCAAGTATTCCATGTTGCGTTTCTCCTGATACTCATCCACTTGCCGGTCGTACTGAAACTCCAAGTCCTCCGGCAACGCCATCACCCAGTCGATAAAACGATACAAGCCGATGATCTGTTGGCGGTCATAGCCTCGCTCAAACAAGCGACGGGTCAGACTAAATTTCTGGTCCAACCGCGCATGGGGGTCGCTCGTTGTGGCGCGAGTGCCAGCATGGGCCAGCACAACGATGGCGAAGGGATTGTCGTTGTTTTCCAGAGCCTGCCAGTGGGCCTCGTAATCTAGCAGCTTGGCCGTGCGGAAGCGCATCACCAACTCGGTGCCCAGTAGATCGTCGCGGAACTCATTAGGACGCCAGCTCGGATCGTCGTCGGCCAGGATGCCGAAGGTAGCGCAGCGGGCACCGAAGCGATCGCGGATGCGGTAGTGGTAGACGAACATACGCTCCGCAAAGCCGCTAGCGCGCTGCGTCTGGACTTCCACATGCACCAGCACCCACTGCTCCTGGCCATCCTGGAGTTGCACTTTTACCAGTTTGTCCACTACACGGCGACCCAGCGCGGCGTCCAGCGTGATTTTCTGAAGCTCTTTGTCCAGGAATTCGTAGCCAGCCTGCCAGTCAATCTGGATATGGGCGTCAGGGAAGAAGAAGGCCATGAACTCCTCGAATTGTAGATCGAGGATGTCCTTCCACGGCGAATCGTAGTCTTGCTGCTCGGCCATCTTCCACTCCTTGCCTCCTGGTTTGCTGCTATTCTACACCCCTTTGCCTGTTTTGACCAGCGCAAGAGCGCCGTCTCAAGCTATCCGCCTTGGGATCGCTTGGCTATGGGCTCAGTTAGTTCAATGATCCACGTCAGATGCATCAACCTGTTTTGCCCGTTGGACGCAACGCGGCTAGAATGGGGGCAACGGAAGCCCTTTTCCCGCCAAGTTCACCCGCCCGGCTGCCGGCCGGGCCAACCCTTTGCTATGCCCGACACAGCGATTCGCACCCAACAGCTTGCCCTGCGCAGCGCCTATGCCGCCGGCGATCCGCTGCGCTGCGCTGCCCATCATCTCAACCTGGCCAACCAGATGGCAGCGGCCGGCGGCGACCCCTCCACGCATCTGGCTCACAGCCTGGCCGGCGCCGTGCTGCTCTTTCAGGCCAACGGCGACCTGCTGCCTGACTCGCTGGGCCAACTGGCCATGAGCTTTGTGCAGCATACCCCGCGCAAGCCTCCCCTGCCCGACGATTTCGACGCGCTGGCGGCCATCGTCGAGCAGGTCGAGGGCGTGCAGTTCCGCGAGATGACAGCCCAGCTTGGCATGGACGGCGGCGCCAGCGGCGACGAGGCCCTGCACGCGGTGGTGGGTATGGCGCGCCTGATGGCGGCAGGGTGACCCGTAACCGGTAAACGGTGATCGGTAAACAGTCGCCTGAGTTCCTCCAGTTCCTCCAAGTTCCCCCTCCTCCTATGACCGCACGAAGCCGCACACCTCACTACCCGCCCGGTCCCAAAGAACGCTTCCCGATGCAGTTCGTGCTGCGCTTTGGCGCGGATCGGTTGGGTTTCTTGCAGGAAATGGCCTCCTACGGCGATGTCTCCCACATGGCGGCGCGCGGGATGCACTTTTACCTGATCAACCAGCCTGAGCTGATCCATGATGTACTGGTGACGCATGATCGATCGTTCATCAAGAGCCGCGCCTTGCAGGCAGCCCGCCGCTTGTTGGGCGATGGGCTGCTGACCAGCGAGGGTGAGCATCATCTGCGCCAGCGCCGCCTGGTGCAGCCAGCCTTTCATCGCCAGCGTATGGCCGTCTACGGCCAGGTGATGGCGGACTATGCCAGCCGCACAGCAGAGCGTTGGCAGATTCTGGGCAACGGCGTCACTGTGGATATGTCTCAGGAGATGATGCGCCTGACGCTGGGCATCGTGGGCAAGGCGCTGTTCGACGCCGACGTGGAAGGGGAGGCGGCCGAGATCGGCCAGGCGCTGACCGAGGCGCTGCACGCCGTCAACCGTCTGTTATTACCCGGCGGTGAGCTGGCCGAAAAGCTGCCCTTGCCCGTCAACCAGCGGGCCGAGCAGGCGCGCGAGCGGCTGAACGCGACCATTTATCGCGTCATCCGCGAGCGGCGGGCCAGCGGCGAGGATCGCGGCGACCTGCTCTCCATGCTGCTGGAAGCGGTAGATGAAGAGAGCGGCAGCGGGATGAGCGACGAGCAGGCGCGCGACGAGGCCATGACCCTTTTCCTGGCCGGCCACGAGACCACGGCCAACGCGCTGACCTGGACCTGGTATCTGCTGGCGCAGAATCCGGCCGAGGAGCGGCAACTGCACGCCGAGCTGGACCGGGTGCTGGCTGGCCGCTTACCCACCATGGACGATCTGCCGAACCTGCCGTTCACGCGTAGGGTGCTGAGCGAGGCGATCCGCCTCTACCCGCCAGCCTATGCCATCGGCCGCCAGGCCATCGAGCCCTACGAAGTGCGCGACTATGTGATCCAGCCTGGTTCGACGGTGTTCGTCAGCCCCTACGTCATGCAGCGGGACCCTCGCTACTGGTTCGACTTCGAGCGTTTCGACCCCAGCCGCTGGACGGCCGAGGCCCAGGCTCGCCGCCCCAAGTTCAGCTATTTCCCATTCGGCGCTGGCCCACGTGTCTGTATTGGCGAGGGTTTCGCCTGGACCGAGGGTATCCTGGCGCTGGCGACGCTGGCCCAGCGCTGGCAGGCCCGCATGGTCCTTGGCCACCCGGTCGAAGTGGACCCCCTGATTACCCTGCGCCCCAAGCATGGCATGCGCATGACTTTGCATCGGCGGGGAAGGTAGACAAGGAAACAAGTAGACAAGTAGACAAGGAAACAAGTAGACAAGTAGACAAGGGAAGCAAGTAGACAAGGGAAACACGGTCAACCCTTCTGGCGAGCGGTCAAGCGGCGGGCTTTTGACATCCCCCACGAACGATGTTAGACTTTCTCGACGAGCCAGCTCGACAATCCGATTTTGCAGAGAGTACATACATGGCATTTTCTGCTTGGTTTCAATGCGTTCACGGCTGCCAGGGCCGCTGGTCGTTGTACGACGTGATCTATCGCTGTCCCACCTGCGGCGGGCTGCTGGAGGTCGTTCACGACGTAGAGGCGCTGCAGAGCCGCAGCCCGGCCGCCTGGATGCAACTGCTCAACTCGCGCACCGCCACCTCGCAGTGGCCCTACGGCAGCGGCGTGTGGGGCAAAAAGGAGTGGGTCGTCCCCGACATCGACGACGACAGCGTCGTCTCTATGTTCGAGGGCAACAGCAACCTCTTCTGGGCCTACCGCCTGGGCAAGCAAATCGGCGTCGAGGACCTGTGGGTCAAGATGTGCGGCAACTCGCACACCGGCTCCTTCAAGGACCTGGGCATGACCGTGCTGGTCAGCGTGGTCAACCAGATGATGCGCAATGGCAATAGCCCGGTCAGGGCCGTGGCCTGCGCCAGCACTGGTGACACCTCGGCCGCGCTGGCGGCCTACGGCGCGGCCGCGGGCATCCCTACCATCGTCTTCCTGCCGCGCGGCAAGGTCAGCGCGGCCCAGCTCATCCAGCCCATCGCCAACGGCGCGCTGGTGCTGGCCCTGGACACCGACTTCGACGGCTGCATGAGGATCGTGCAGGAAGTCACCGAGGACAACAGCATTTACCTGGCCAACAGCATGAACAGCCTGCGCATCGAGGGCCAGAAGACCGTCGGCATCGAGATCGTGCAGCAGTTCGACTGGGCCGTGCCCGACTGGATCATCATCCCTGTGGGCAACCTGGGCAACATCAGCGCGCTGGGCAAGGGATTGACCCTGCTGAAAGACCTGGGCGTGATCAGCAAATTGCCGCGGCTGGTGGCTGCCCAGACGGCCAAGGCCAATCCCTTCTACCTGAGCTATCAGGCTGGCTTTCGCGAGAAGATCGCGGTCCAGGCGCAGGGTACCCTGGCCTCGGCCATCCAGATCGGCGATCCGGTCAGCTACGAGAAAGCTGTGCGGGCCATTCAGGAGTTCGACGGCATCGTAGAGCAGGCCACGGAGCACGAGCTGGCCAACGCCGCCGCGCGCGCCGATCTGACCGGCATGTATACCTGCCCCCACACTGGCGTCGCCTTGGCCGCGCTGTTCAAGCTGGTGGAGCGGGGCGCGATCAAGAGCCACGACCGGGTGGTGATCATTTCCACGGCCCACGGCCTGAAGTTTACTCAATTCAAGACCGGCTACCACGAGGACACCCTGCCTGAGGTCGAGGCGACGCTGGCCAACCCGCCGGTCTACCTGCCGGCCGAGACGCGCGTCGTGCGCCAGGCCATCGAGCGCCGGCTGGAGCAGGTGGCGTGAGCGGGCAAGACCTGCACAACGGGCTCGGTGGCTCCGCACAGACCAGCCCGAGCGAGAACAGCGGGCTCGGTCAGGAGACCGGCCCGAGCGGGCATATGCAGGTCGGCCCGAGCAACGGGAATCTGCTGACGTTTCGCGTTAAGCCGGGCTTTCAGTTCTTCTACACCCTGCCCCTGCTGCTGGCGCTGGCGATTCTGGTGGACGCCTTGTCTGCGCCCGCGCCGGACAAATGGCTGTTTCTGCTGCTGGTGCTGGCCTTGGCTGCTATCTCCGTGCCGCGCGGCTGGTCCCGGGTGACGCTGACGGACGACCGGTTGACGCTCCACACGCCGCTGCGCCGTCCACGAACGGTCGACCTGCGCCGGCTGCTGGCCGTTGAGACTTCTGCGCGCGTGGGCGCTGCGCTGCTGCTGCGCTATCGCGCCGATGACCAGCAGGACCGGCCCGATTCGGCCAGCGAGGCCGCGCTGGGCCTGCCGCCGCTGGAAAACCAGGCGACTCTCGCCGAGCACTTGAGGAACTATTATGGCACTGCCCACTGACCTTGCCCCCATGTGGAAGACCTTCTCCGAGATCGACATCAGCGCGATCCGCGAGGAAGCCGAGCTGACCCCGCGGCTGGCCCTGGTCGGCTCTGACGACAAAACCAGCGCCTTTCAGCGCTTGCTCCAGCATGGCCCGCGCAGCGCCGAACAACTGGTGACGGCCATCCCGACCTATCACCTGCCGCTGGCGGCCGCCGACCTGGCCGCGCTGGCTGGCTATGACCTGCGCATTGTGCTGTTGGACGACGCCGAGCAGGCGCGCCGTGACGACCTGCGCAGCCTGCTGGCCCACCCGGCTCCGCTGCTGCTGGTGCAGGACCCCGCCAGGTCGGTTGCCGTCTCGGTTGATCCTTCGCTGGGCGGGCAGATGGCTGCTCGCGTGCGTTCAGTGGCCTGCTCCCTGGACGATCCGGAAGCTGTCAAGAAAGAGCTGGCGCCGGCCATCTTGCAGCTTCTGCCCGACCGCGATCTCGCCGTTGGGCGCGCCTATCCCGGTCTGCGCCCGGCCGTAGCCCATAAGATGATCCTGAAGACCAGCAAAGTCAACGCCGGCTATGCGGCCGGCACTGGGCTGGCCGAGATGGTGCCTGGCCTGGGGATTCCCTTTGCCGTGGCCGACGTTGTGATTCTGACCAAGAACCAGGTGCTGATGGCCTACCGGCTGGGCATCCTGATGGGTGAGGCTGGCACACTGGCTGAGATCTTGCCCAAGGTGGCCGGCGTCGTGGGTGCAGGCTTCATGTGGCGCCAGGTGGCGCGCGAGCTGGTGGGCTTCCTGCCGCTGGGTGTGGTGCTCAAGACGACCGTGGCCTATGCCGGGACCTACGCCACCGGCCAGGCCGTTTACCAGTACTTTGCCACCGGCGAGAAGCTGCGCAAACAAGAGCTGCGCCAGATATTCGACGATGCGATGGCGCGCGGCCGGGAGATCGCCGCCCACACGGTCGAGCAGGTGCGGGCGAAACGGGAACCCGCTGCGCTGCTGGAGACTGGCGAGGGCAAACGGGCCAGGAAAAAGCTCAAGCTGCCCAAGGTCGGCAAGCGCCAGCCGGTTTGACAGCAGGCAGCTTCTGTGATATAAGCCAACGTCAGCAGCGTTGATTGGACGAACGACCTATGCTAAACACACCGTACATCGCCAGGAGGCCCGCTCGCTATCCCGGACGCAAGTCTGGTTAGTTGCGCATGGGCCGAGATCGACGTTGACCGCGGCAGCAAAGCTCTCCAGACGGAGAGCTTTTTTTGTTCTCAACATCCTTGCCTGCTCGGGCCGGTCTCCGACCGTGCCCTTCCGTCCGGGCACGGTCGGGCCCACTCCGGTAGAACTACGGGGTGCTGCGCAAAGACCGGCCCGAGCGATGAGGTCATTTTTATGATCCAAGCCGCCATCATCGGCGTCACCGGCTACACCGGTATCGAACTGTACAAGCTGCTGCGCGGCCACCCGATGGCCGAGATCGCCTGGCTGACCAGCGAGAGCTACGCGGGCCAGCGGCTGAGCGACGTCTTCCCTTGCCCGTGGGACCAGCCACTGCTCTCCCTGGCCGAGGCGCCGCTGGCCGATGCCAACGTGGTCTTCCTCTGCCTGCCGCACGCGGCCTCGATGGCGGCCGTGGCGGCCGTGCGGGCGGCCGGCGTCAAGGCCATCGACCTTAGCGCCGACTTTCGCCTGCACGACGCGGCCACTTATCAGCGCTGGTATGACACGCCGCACAGCGAGACGGCCCTGCTGGCCGAGGCGGTCTACGGGCTGCCGGAGCTGCACCGGGCCGAGATCGCGCACGCCGATCTGGTGGCCAATCCTGGCTGCTACCCCACCAGCGTGAACCTGGGTCTGGCGCCGCTGGCCCGCGCCGGCTGGCTGCACGGCCAGATCATCGTGGATAGCAAGTCGGGCGTCAGCGGCGCGGGCCGCAAAGCCAAGCTAAACAACAGCTTCGTCGAGGCCAACGAGAACCTGTCGCCCTACAGCATCGGCTACAGCCACCGCCACATTGCGGAGATGGAGCAGGAGTTGCAGGTGGCAGGTGGCAGGTGGCAGGTGGCAGGTGGCACGTCGCAGGTGGCAGGTGGCACGTCGCAGATTTCAGCCAGCCAATCACCCAGTCACCCAGTCACCTTGTCACCCAGTCCCTCCGGGATGGTTCCCAATCACCCTGTCCCGGACTTTCACATCATCTTCTCGCCGCACCTGCTGCCGGTGAGCCGCGGGATCTTGTCGACGATGTACGTCACGCTGCCGGCGGGCGTGGACGAGGCGGCGGTGCGGGCCGTGTACGGCCAGGCTTACGACGACGAGCCGTTCGTGCATCTGCTGCCGGCCGGCCAGGTAGCCACGCTGCATCATGTCGTCCACAGCAATCGCTGCGCCATTGGCCTGACCTTCGTGCCCAACTCGCCCACCCTGATCGTCACCAGCAGCATCGACAATCTGCTCAAAGGCGCGTCGGGCCAGGCGGTGCAGAACATGAACGTGCTGTTTGGGTTGCAGGAGACGATGGGACTTAGCACGTAACCCGTAACTCGTAACTCGTAACCCGGAATACGCGCCCACGCAACTTTGGCTTCGGGTTACGGGTTACGAGTTACGGGTTGTTCACGACTATCGCTATGAACACACCCACCACACCATCCCCTATCCTCCTCAAAGTCGGCGGCAACGAGATCGACGACGACAGTTTTTTGGGTGGCTTTGTGGCCGCGGTGGCTGATCTGCGCCGGCAGGCGCCTGTGGTGATCGTCCACGGCGGCGGCAAGGAGATCGGCGACCTGCACCGGCGGTTGGACGTGCCCTATGAGTTCGTCGAAGGGCTGCGCGTCACCACGGCGGATAGTCTGCGCCTGGTGGAGATGGTGCTCAGCGGGCTGGTCAACACGCGGCTAACCCGCTGGCTGGTCAACGCGGACGTGCCGGCGCTGGGCGTCAGCGGCGTGGACCTGGGGCTGGTGCGCGCGGAGCCGCTGCGCCCCAACGGCCAGGACATCGGCTATGTCGGCCGGGTCGTGGCGGTGCAGGCTGCGCCGCTGCGCCGCTGGCTGGCTGAAGGCGTCACGCCCGTGATCTCACCCATCTCACTGGGACTGGACGGCCAGTCGTACAACGTCAACGCCGACCAGGTGGCTGCGGCCGTGGCAGCGGCTGTGCAGGCCAGCCGGCTGGTTTTCGTCAGCAACGTGCCCGGCGTGCTGCTGGACGGCGCCGTCGCGCCACAGTTGACCATCGACCAGGTCGAGGCGCACATCGCCAGCGGCCGGATCTTCGGCGGCATGATCCCCAAGGTGCGCGCGGCCACCGAAGCGCTGCAAGCCGGCGCACCGGCGGCCGTCATCACCAACCTGGCCGGGTTGGCGGCGGGCGGTGGCACGGTGATCGGTAAACGGTGAACGGTGAACGGTGGTAGATCAACGAGAGATATGTATGAGCAATCAGAATCGGTTTGGTGTCATTGGAAGTGTTGTTTTTGCGGCTGCCGCGCTCTTCTTGCTGGCTGGTGTCAGCGGCTGCGTAGCGCCCAGCGTCAACGCTCCAACCCTCGCGACGCCGCTGGCAGCGACTTTGACAGTTGCGCCGGCCGCTGAAACACCGACGGCGACGCCGCAAGAGGAGGTCGCCGCCGTCCATGGCGTCAGCCCGGAGAACGTCATCGCCGCGCTGGCAGGCGCCTGGGGTTCTGAGGACGTCTACGGTCCTATGCTGGAGATCCTCAGCAGCGGCGCTTATACCCTGACGCACGACTATGGCGACGAAGCCAAGGTTGTGTTCACGGGAACCCTGCTGCTGGAGGATGGAAACATCCTGATCGAGCACTTCGGGTCCGGATTGCTGACGCCCCATGACAACTTGCTCCTGCTGAGCGGATATTGGCCCGATTCGCTGTCCTTCATTCTGCATCGGATCAGCCCGGATGGAACGCTACAGCCTTTTCAGCCTGTGGGGACAATCGAACTGCCGGCCCTGGCTGGGAGCATGGTGACATCTATGACGATTGTCGAATCGTGGACCGGCTTGTCGCCTGTTGCACCGATCGAAGCGACCTTCCATCTTACACCCGCGCCACAAGCGCTGGAGGGTTTCGCGCACTTCAGCGCGGCCGGATATCGCGATCCGATTACCGCTACGGCGCCTATTTCGATTCCTATGGAAGTTCTCAACCAGTTTCTTGCGACGCTGGCTATAACTCCCCTGGAAGAAGGACCGTATCAGCCCCTTATCAACCATACGGATGACTACCCGTCGATTGCGCTGATAGTGGAGACCTCTGTAGGCCGGTTTACCTTCGAAACCCAGTCCCAGGGCGAAAACCACGTGCCTTGGAAAGCACTGATCGAGGGTCGCGAGTACGTCACGTATGCGGTCAACCCAGCGCAAGCTTGGCGCCTCCTCGATCCCTACCTGGCCCGACCGATTCAAACCGCGCTGATTGAACAGGCGGAATGAGTCGCCACGCGATCGTCTAGTCAAGACAAGGTTTTTCATGAATACCCAGAGCATCGTTGAAGCTGAGCAAAATCATCTGTTGCAGGTCTACGCGCGCGCGGACTTCGTCCTGGACCATGGGCGTGGCTGCACGGTCGTCGACACCGAGGGCCGCGAGTATCTCGACTGCGTGGCGGGCATTGCCGTCAACGCGCTGGGCTACGGTGATCCCGATCTGCTGGCCGCGCTGCACCAGCAGGCTGGCAAGCTGTGGCACGTCAGCAACCTGTATCACACGGAGCCGCAGGCGCGGCTGGCCCAGTTGCTGTGCGAGACCAGCTTCGCCGACCGCGTCCACTTCGCTAACTGCGGCGCCAGCGCCAACGAGAGCGCGTTCAAGTTCGCGCGGCGCTATGCGCGCGAGCGGGCTCGGTCGGTCCCTCCGGGAGGCTTCGCACAGACCGGCCCGAGCGGTGGTGTAGAGCGGGCTCGGTCAGAGACCGGCCCGAGCAAAGATGAGACCGGCCCGAGCTTCGAGAAGTACCACATCGTCGCCTTCAGCGGCGGCTTTCATGGCCGGCTGTTCGGCTCGCTGGCCGCGACGGACCGGCCCAAGTACCAGCAGCCTTTCGAGCCGCTGATGCCGGGTGTGCGCTTTGCGCCTTTCAACGATCTGGCCGCAGCCGCGGCCGCCATCCGGGACGACGTGTGCGCGGTAATCGTGGAGCCGATCCAGGGCGAGGGCGGCGTGCATCCGGCCACGCCTGAGTTCCTGGCCGGGCTGCGCAGTCTGTGCGACGCTCACGACGCGCTGCTGATCTTCGACGAGGTGCAGTGCGGGCTGGGACGCAGCGGCGCGCTGTGGGCCTATGAAGGCTACGGCGTCCAGCCGGATATGCTGACCACGGCCAAGCCGCTGGCCGGCGGCCTGCCCATGGGCGCGGTGCTGCTGACCCAGCGCGTGGCCGACGCGATCCATCCCTTCGACCATGCCAGCACCTTCGCCGGCGGGCCGTTGGTCTCAGCCGTGGCCGCGGCGCTGGTGGCCAAAGTCAGCCAGCCGGCCTTTTTACAGGCCGTGCAGGAAAACGGCGCCTATCTGCGCGCGCGGCTGGCGGAGCTGAACAGCCCGCACGTGCTGGAGGTGCGCGGCCAGGGCCTGCTGGTTGGCCTGGAGCTGGACATCGCTGCGGCCGACGTGGTCAAGGCCGGCTACGAGCACGGCCTGCTGCTGGTCGGCGCCGGCCCCAACGTGCTGCGCCTGGCCCCGCCGCTGATCATCAGCCGTGACGAGATCGACCAGGTGGTTGAGCGCCTGGAGAGAATCTTGGTAGGTTGGTAGATTGGTAGATTGGTAGATTGGTCGTACGCGCGACCCGACCAATCTACCGATCTACCAATCTACCCTTCAGAACTCCCATGTCCATCACCATTCGCCTCATTACTGAAACTGATGCGCCCGCTATCTCAGCCCTGGTCGCTGGTTTTGCGGCGCAGAACCTGATGCTGCCGCGCAGCGAGGCGCAGGTGCTGCTGGCGCTGGAGGACTTCCGCGTGGCCGACGACCAGGGCCGGGTGGTGGGTTGCGGCTCGCTGATCGAGTTGACGCCGGAGTTGGCCGAGATCCGCTCGCTGGCCGTGGACGCCGACTATCACAGCCGCGGCCTGGGCGGCCAGATCGTCGGCGCGCTGCTGGATCTGGCCCGCCAGCGCGGGCTGGATCAGGTGTGCGCGCTGACGCTGCGGCCCAACTTCTTCCAGCGTCAGGGCTTTCAGATCGTCGACCGCTGGAACCTGACGCCCAAGATCTGGCACGAGTGCGTTTACTGCCCCAAGTTTCACCGTTGCGACGAGGTAGCCATGCTGCTGAACCTGCACGACCCGGCGGCTGCGCCCAATCCGGCGCCCTGGTGGCATTTCCTGGCCGACCATGCGCCGCAGCCCGTGCTGCGCTGGCTCGCGCCGCGGCGGACCTAACACCCTTGCTGTTCGGGCGCGCGGAATTGCGCCGAGCCAAACCGGAAGCGATAACTGGGCTGGCGTTTCCGGCCCAGCTTGGATATAATCAGCCTGTCAATGATTCACTCATTTTTGTGCTGTGGTTGTATGGAGAGCCGACCCAATGACGACACCTGGCGTAGCTCCTCGCTGGAATCGTGACACAAAGATCCTGGTCACGGTGATCGCACTCTTGGTGCTGGCGGCGCTGGCTTATCTGGCGCGCAATGTGATCACCGTGATCGCCCTGGCCGCGGTGATCGCCTATGTTTTCCAGCCCCTCGTGGGTTGGCTAGAGCGCCGCCGCGTGCTGCGCGGGGCGGGCGCTGCACTCTGCCTGTTGCTGCTGATAGTCTTGCTGGCGTTGGTTCCAGCGCTGTTGACGCCGGCGATCGTCAACGGTGTGCGCTCGATCATCGACGTGTTGGTCGCGCTGCCGGACCTTTTCCTGCGCTGGACGACCGAGATCGCCCAGAATCAACCTGTCATCAATCTTGCCGGCTTTATCCTTGACCCAGCCGCCATCTTCGATGAGGTCCAGGCTTCTGTTACGGAGACCCTGGGCGCCATCCAGTTGCCCAGCCTCAGCGATCTGGTGAACTACATCATGACCGGTGTGCGCACAGCCGGCGGCATCGTGCAGACGGCGGTCGGCATCGCCTCGAGTGTGGTTTCAGCCGCCCTAAGCACCCTGCTGCTGGCCGTGTTGATCTATTTTTTGACCAAGGACGGCCGACAACTGGGTGTCACGATCCACAATCTGGTGATGCCCGAGTACCAGCCCGAAGTTGCAGAGCTGGGGCGGCGTCTGGATATGGTCTGGAAGAGCTTCTTCCGCGGCCAGATCCTGCTGTCGTTGGTCGTTGGCTTCGTGGTTTTCATCAGCACCGCTTTGCTGGGGCTGCCAGGCGCATTGGTGCTGGGCATTCTTGCAGGCTTGCTGGAAGTCATTCCCAACCTGGGACCGGTGTTAGCGTTGATTCCGGCTGTCTTGGTGGCGCTGGTGCAAGGTTCCACCTTTCTGCCGGTCAGCAACCTGGTGTTCGCCTTGATCGTGGTACTGGTCTACATCCTGGTCCAACAAATCGAGAACAATTATCTGGTGCCGCGCATCATGGGGCATAGCCTGAACCTCCATCCCGTGTTCGTCCTGGTGGGTGTCGTAGTGGGCGCCCGGTTTGCCGGCGTTTTGGGCGCGTTTCTGGCGGCGCCGGTTCTGGCTTCGCTCAAGGTGCTTGGTCTGTACGCCCACGCCAAGATCGTCGACCGCGACCCGTGGTCTGAGCCGCCCGTGGTTGAAGAGGTGGCGCTCGATCGCACAGCGCGCGGCGGCTGGTGGCGGCGCGCCCGTCGTTGGCTGGATCAGCGCGCTCGCCGCCAAAGTCCAAGCGCAGACAACGCCACGCCGGCCGACAATGGTTTGATAGAAGCCGCTGCGCCGGCCCCGACCGATGGCAACCAGGAGGCGTTGTGACCGCCACCCGAACCGTTGACTTGATCGTGGTGGGTCTGGGCAACGTCCATCGCCAACTGTTGCACCTGCTGGCTACGCGCGACGCGGTGTTGGTGGAGCGCTATGGCCTGCGGCTGCGCGTCGTTGGCGCCGCTGACAGCCAGGGCGCGTTGGCCGCGCCAAATGGGCTGGACCCGGCCGCCTTGCTGGCTCACAAGCGGGCCGGCGGCAGCGCTGGCGGCTTCGCTGGCGGCGTGGCCGGCGCAACGGCGCTGGACCTGCTGGCCCAGGTGCAGGCGCAGGTTTTGCTGGAAGCTTCGCCGGTCAACCTGGTGGACGCCCAACCCAGCCTCGGCTATGCGTTGGCAGCGCTGCAACGCGGCCTGGACGTGGTGCTGGCCAACAAGGGGCCGCTGGCGCTGCACTATCAGCTTTTGAGCGCAGCCGCCGCTGCCCACGGCGCACGGTTGGCCTTTTCGGCCACCGTCTGCGGTGGGCTGCCGGTGGTCAACGTTGGCCTGCGTGACCTGGTGGCCGCGCAGGTGCAGCGCGTCGAGGGTGTCTTCAACAGCACCAGCAATTACATCCTCAGCCAGATGGCGGGCGGCGACAGCTATGCCCACGCTCTGGCCGAGGCCCAGCGTCGCGGCATCGCCGAGACCAACCCGACCCTGGATGTGGACGGCTGGGATACGGCCAACAAGCTGACCATTGTAGCCAACGCCGTGCTGGGCTTCCCGGCCACCGTGCGTGATGTGCAGCCGGTGACCGGCATTCGCTCCCTTCCACCTTCCCCAGGCTCCACCCTCGAGGGAGGGGGGGTATGGAGGTTGTTGGGCGTGGCCGAGCGGCGGGCAGATGGCGGCTACGATCTGAGCGTGCGGCCCGTGGCCCTGCCCCTGACCCACAAGTTGGCCCACGTGGGCGGCTGGCAGATGGGCGTCGTTTTCGAGAGCGACTTGTTCGAGTCGATTTTCATCAGCATCGACGAGCGCGGCCCTACGGGCACTGCCGCGGCTATGCTGCGCGACGTTGTGAATCTGTATCGGTAGATTGGTACATTGGTAAATTGGTGGTCGCCGCGTACTCACACCCTGGTGTCTGCTAGCCCGCCCGCCAACCAGGCTGCGAAACTACCAACCGACCCGCTGACCAATCTACCAATCCACCAATCTACCAATCTACCAATCAACCAATCTACCAATCAACCAAGGACCCCTTCATGCCACCACAAACCGTCAAAAAAGTTGTGCTCGCCTATTCGGGCGGGCTGGATACATCCGTTATCGTGCCGTGGCTGCGCAACAACTACGGCTGCGAGGTGATCTGCTTCACGGCCAACCTGGGCCAGGGCGAGGAACTGGGCGGCCTGGAGGAGAAAGCCATCGCCTCCGGCGCCAGCAAGATCTACATCGAAGACCTGCGCGAGGAGTTCATCACCGATTACCTCTACCCCATGCTGCAGGCCGGCGCGGTCTACGAGCGCAAGTACCTGCTGGGCACCAGCGTGGCCCGGCCGTTGATCGCCAAGCGCATGGTCGAAGTCGCGGAGCTGGAGGGCGCCGACGCCATCTCGCATGGCTGCACCGGCAAGGGCAACGACCAGGTGCGGTTCGAGCTGACCGTCATGGCGCTCAACCCGCGGCTGCGCACCATCGCCCCCTGGCGCGAGTGGACCATCCGCAGCCGCAAGGATGCGTTGGACTACGCCGCCGAGCACAACGTTCCCGTCACCGCCACCGAGAAGTCGATCTACAGCCGCGACCGCAACCTATGGCACCTGAGCCACGAGGGCGGCCTGCTGGAGGACCCGTGGAACGAGCCGGAAGAGGCCATGTACCAGTGGTCGGTCAGCCCCGAGGCCGCGCCGGACCAGCCGGAGGAGATCACCATCGACTTTCAGGGCGGCATTCCCAAGCGCATCAACGGCGTGGCCAAGGGGCCGATCGGCCTGCTGGAGACCCTCAACGCGCTGGGCGCCAGACATGGCGTGGGCCGCATCGACCTGGTGGAGAACCGGCTGGTGGGCATGAAGTCGCATGGCGTCTACGAAACCCCCGGCGGGACCATCCTCTACACCGCCCACCAGGCGCTGGAGGAGCTCTGTCTGGACAAGCAGACCTTGCAGTTCAAGCAGCAAGCCGCGCTGAAGTATGCCGAGCTGACCTACAACGGCCAGTGGTTCACTCCGTTGCGCAAGGCGCTGGACGCCTTCGTCCAGGCCACGCAGGAGAACATCAGCGGCAGCGTGCGCCTCAAGCTCTACAAGGGCAACGTCATCCTGGTGGGCCGGCGCTCGCCCCATTCCCTCTACCGCGAGGACTACGCCACCTTTGGCGAGGAGGACGTCTATGACCAAAAGGACGCCGAGGGCTTCATCAAGATCTTCGGCCTGCCCATGAAGGTCGAGGCCATGCTGGACATCGCCGGCGTCGGCGCCAGCAAGTACCGCACGCCGGATTATTCGAAGTTCAAGCGGGATTAGGTGACTGGGTGATTAGATGATTGGGTGACTGGCCAGGTACGACTCTCAATCAACCAATCATCTAATCACCTGCGTCCCAGGTTTTCGCAGCACTATGCCAAATGACTTCAGCCGCCGCGCCTCCGCAGCGCTGCAGGACGACTTCCTGCGCACGACGTTGACGCGCTCGACGGAGATTCTCAAGCGGCAGCGGGCCAGCGCCTTTGCTGAGACGACGCCCTTCGATCGACTGCAGGCTGAGGCGCGGTCGGTGCGCATGGATACGCTGGGCCGGTTGCCTGAGCTTCTGGAGCGCCTGGAGCGTCAGGCGCGCGCCAACGGCAGCGAGGTGTTCTGGGCTGAAGACGCGGCGGCGGCTAACCGCTACCTCTTGGCGCTGGTCGATGCGCGGCGGGTGCGCCAGGTGGTGCGCAGCCACTCGGCTGCCCTCGAGGAAATCGGTCTGGACGCCGCGCTGGCCGCAGCGGGTAGGGGGGTGGTGCTGACCCAGGTTGGCGACTACATTGCGCGACTAAGCGGCGACACGCCTTCGCACATGGTCTACCCGGCGCTGCACCGCCGCAAAGAGGATGTGGCCGATCTCTTCGAGGCCAAGCTGGATGTGCCCAAGACGCTGGATATCCAGGCCCTGGCCAGCATGGTGCGTTTCAAGCTGCGCCGGCCGATCCTGGAGTCCACCCTGAGCGTCAGCGGCGTGGCCTTTGGCGTGGCCGAGAGCGGCGCGCTGGTGCTGACCAGCGACAGCGGCGAGGACCGCTTCGCCCTGGCCACCTCGCCCTTGCATGTAGCCATCATGGGTATCGACCAGGTGGCAGCCAGTCTGGATGACCTGGCGCTGCTGCTGCCGCTCTTGTCCCGCAGCGCCAGTGGGCAGCCGCTGGCCAGTTGCACGACCTGGCTGAACGGCCCCGTGCCGGCTGACGCCCCTGACGGCCCGCACGAAGTGCATCTGATCCTGCTGGACAACGGCCGTAGCGATCTGCTGCGCTGGGGCTACGGCGAGGCGTTGGCCTGCATTCGCTGCGGCGCGTGCCAGAACGCCTGTCCGGTCTACCGCGAGGTCGGCGGCCAAGCCTACAGCAGCCGGGGCGGCGGCCCTATCGACGCGGTGTTCCTGCCGCTGCTGCCTGCGCCGCCCCTCAGCCAGCCAGCCGCGGGGTCGCGGGGCTTATGGTCCCGCCAGCCCGTTCCTCTCGCACCGGCGGCCAAAGCAGCTCCGTCGCTGGCAGAGTCGCCGCCGTTGCGCGGCGCGCCCTTCGCCGATCTGCCGCACGCCAGCACGCTGTGCGGCGCCTGCGCCGACGTTTGCCCGGTGGGCATCCACATTCCGCGACTGCTGGTTCGCCTGCGCGGCGACCTGGTGGAGGCTGGCCAGAGCGGGTTCAACCAGCGCCTGCTGCGGCGGGCCTATCGCTGGGGCATGGCTGATCCCGGCCGCTATCGGCGGCTGCACCGCTGGCTGCGGGGCAGCGGCGCCCTGCGCGGTTGGCCGCGTCCCGCCGCCCAGACCTTTCGCGCGCGTTGGCAGGCGAGGCGCGGGCCATGACTCTCTCTGATGGGCGCGCGACCATCCTGGCCCGGCTGGCTGCCGTCCCGGCCGGCGCGCCTCCTGCTCTGCCCGACGCACATCAAGAGGTCGCGCCGACGATCGACTGGGACGCCGCGACGCTGGTCGAACGCTTTGTTGCGGCGCTGGACAGGCTGTGCGTGAGCTGGGAGATTGCCGAAAGCGCGGTGGTCGCCCGGCTGACGCTGGTGACGCGCTTGCAGGAGGAGGGGGTCAAGCAAGTGCTGACCTGGGCGGCTGGCCAGCTACCTATCGGCGGTGTGTTGGAGGCGCTGCAAGTCTTGGGCATCGGCGCCGTCACCCCAACCCTGTCCGCGCCGGAGACCCGGCTGCGGCCCCAGGACATGGACCAACGGCGGCGCTATCTGCTGGGCATCGAGGCGATCAGCGTGGGGCTGACCGGCGCCGACGCGGGGTTTGCAGCCACGGGCACGCTGCTGCTGAACAGCGGGCCGGGCCGGCCCTTGCTGGTCAGCCAATTGCCGCGGCGGCACATCGTCTTGCTGCCGGCCAGCCGGATCTATCCCAGTCTGGAGCGCTGGCTGGCGAACTTGGCGCGGCCGGCTGGCCGGCCGGCTTTTCCTTCCCCTGTCGCCACCCTGGTCACCGGTCCTAGCCGCAGCGCCGACATCGAGGTCACGCCAGCTTTTGGCATGCACGGGCCGGGCAAGTTGCACGTCATCGTGATCCGGGGGGTGTGACCGGTGATTGGGTAATGGGTGATTGGTAGATTGGTAGATTGGGTGGCTGCGCAGCGGGAACGGCGAGCGCCCCCCAGTCACCTTGTCACCCAATCACCTTGTCACCCAGTCAACTATTGGTTCTCCCGCCCGCGCCGTGGTATACTGACCGCCATTCCCAACCCACCTTTGAAGGAGACTGAGTACAATGCGTGCGATCAAAGCGACCCTGCTCAGTGGCGCGATCTTGTTTCTTTTCAGCCTGCTGCTGGCCGGCTGTGTGACGACCACAGCCGATGGGGTGCAGATTCAACCTGGTGTTTCGACGGGCGGGGATGCGGCTGCAGCGCTGGGCCTGGACCCGACTGTTTTCGTCATTCTTGACCTGGAGCGCAGCGGCGGCATTGCCGGCCTGGCCGAGCGCGCCCGGCTCTTCCTGGATGGCCACGTGCTGCTGGAGCGGCAAGGCGCCGAGCCCGTGACCTTCCAGCTTAGCCCGGCCGAGCAGGCCCAGGTCAGCGCCGCGCTGGACGCCGCCGACTTCTACCGTCAGGCCGCCCAAACCGAGCCGCCCGCGCGGGTCTTTCCCGATGCCTTCCAGTACCGGATCCAGCGACGGGGCGTGCTGTTGCAGGGCGAGGTGGTGACCCAGGACGGGTCCGTGCCCACCTGGCTGGAGCCGCTGCTGCCGCTGCTGACCAATCTGCTGCTGACGCCGGACCTGGCGCGCGTCCAGCCCTACCAGCCCCCGGCGGCCGCGCCTGCAGCTACCCCGGCCGTGACGCAGACAGTCGCTGCGCCGGCTGCGCCGGCGTTGGTGCTGCTTGAGTTCGTGCGCAGCCAGCCCGGCCAGGAGGCGCGTGTGCTGGTCAACCTGGACCGCACCTATAGCGTGGCCAGCGCCGACGGGGTGCGCGAGGGCCAGTTGGCGCGCGACGAGATGGCCGCGCTGCTGCAACTGCTGGAGGCGGCCGATCTGCGGGCGCGCGCCGGCGACTACACACCCGACGAGCCTTGTACGGACTGCGTGCGCTACGCCGTGACCTATCGCAACCTGTTGGGCGGCGCGACCGTGCGCGGCGAGGAAGGTGCGCTGCCCGAGTGGATGCAGATTTTGACCGACACCCTGGTGGGCGTGTTCCTGGAAAGCGAGACTGCGGCAGGCGGTGCCACCCCCGGCGCGACGGGCGTTGTCACCGCAACGGCTGTGGCCACGGCGACGCTCCCGGT
>JBAQCH010000444.1:0-34226 GCA_049294015.1 Anaerolineae bacterium | reverse complement strand
GACCCCACGAGCTGGGCGCTTTCGTCGGGCCGGACGCAGCGTTGCAGTTCCTGCGCCGGCGGCTGGAGGAGCAGGTGCGCGGCGAGGCTGCGCTGGACCTGGCGTTGGTAGAGCGCATCCCGCTGGGGCCGGGCGGCAAGCACCGCTTCTTTGTCTCGGACGTGGCGCCATGACCGATCAACCCAGCCCCTTGCGCGGCCTGCGCATCGCCGTAGTCGGCCCGTTTCCGCCGCGGCCAGGGGAGCTGAGTGAGCAGACGGAGCTGCTCTGCCGGCTGCTGCACGCCGAAGGCGCGTGGGTGCAGCGCGTCAACACGGATGTGCCCAGCGTGCGCCGGCTGCCGCGTGTGGGCATCCACCTGTTGCCCATCGCACAGGTGCTGACGCTGGGCTGGCGGCTGTTGGTGGCCCTGCCGCGCAGCGACGTGCTGCACGTGCAGGCGGCCAGCTACTGGGGCTTCTATCTGCCGGTGGTGATGGCGCTGCTCTTCGGCAAGCTGGGCCGGCGGCGGGTGGTCATCTCCTACTCTGGCGGCATGGCTCGCTCCTTCGTGACGCGCTCTTGGCGCTTTCTGCTGCCGCTGCTGCGCCGCGCCGATGGGCTGGCCGCGACCTCGGCTTTTGGGCAGGAGATCTTGCAGCGCTACGGGCTGCGGGCGTCGATCATGCCCAACCTGCTGGCGCTGGAGGCCTATCCGCTGCTGGCCAGGACCAGTTGGCCGCCGCTGCTGCTGTGGCCAGACGAACTGGAACTGCGCGCCAACCCGCAGATGGCGCTGCAGGCCTTTGCCCTGCTGCGCCAAAGCATGCCTGAAGCGCGGCTGTTGCTGGCCGGCAGCGGCTCGCTGGCCGAGGAGATCGCAGCCCTGGCGCGCACGCTGGGGGTAGCCGCAGCCGTCGCCTATCGCCCCGATCTGACGCGCCGCCAACGCCAGGACGCGATCCGCGAGGCCAGCGTGGTCTGGCGCACGGCCAGCGAGGACAGCCTGCCGCAGGTATTGCTGGAGGCGGCCGCCAGCGGCACAGCCATCGTAGCCACGGCCGTGGGCGGCGTGCCAGAGCTGCTGGACGACGGCGTCGACGGCCTGCTGGTGTTGCCGGAAGACGCGACAGCCCTGGCCCAGGCCACCGCGCGCGTGCTGAGCCGCCCCTTCCTGGCCGAGAGCCTGACCACCAACGCCCGCCTTGCGGTGGAGCGTTTCACCTGGCGCCGCCAGCGCGCCAACCTGGTCAAGCTGTATGGCCTGGGCCCGGCCGCGGCCGGCGCAGACGGCCAGGAGCCTGACGGCGAGACCGACGGCGAAGGCCATGACGACGTGCTGGGCCGCGCCGAATTCCTTTGGTCTGATCCTGGGCGCGGCGCTGGCGAAGCAGCCAGCAAGCCAGCCGCCGGCAAGGCAAAAGCTGCCCGGCTGGAGAGTCTCGAGGACGAATAATGCGACTGCTTGTCGTGCTGGGCGAGGGCGGCCACACCCGGCAAATGCTGCAACTGCTGGACCAGTTGGGGCCGCAGTACGAGTACCATTACCTCCTTGCCGCCGAGGACCAGTTGTCCGAGGGCAAAATCCACCTGCCGGGCCCGGTCTATCGGGTCGGCCGGCCGCGCAGCAAGGTCAAGGGCCACACCGATTCGCTGCCCGTGGCGGCCTGGCACACCCTGCACAGCCTGGCGCAGCTTGTTCCCATCCTGCGCCAGGTGCGGCCGCAGGCCGTGCTGGCCAACGGGCCGTCGGTAGCCGTGCCGGCCGCGCTGCTGGGCAAGCTGCTGGGCGCGCGCATCGTCTACGTGGAGAGCGCGTCAAGGGTGCAGCACATGAGCACCAGCGGCCGCATCGTCTACCCCTTCGCCGACCTGTTCATCGTCCAATGGCCGGCCTTGCAGGCCCGCTACCGCAAGGCGATCTATGCGGGACGGCTTTTGTAGACTTGGTGATTGGGTGATTGGGTGATTGCGTGACTTGGCGCCCTCACCATTAACAATTCACCAATTCACCAATTCACCATTCCCCGTTCATCCTTCATCCTTCATCCTTCATCATTTCCCATGATCTTCGTCACCGTAGGCACCACCGACTTCGACGCCCTGGTCGCCGCCGCCGACGCCCTGGCTGCATCCACCGATGAACCGATTATCATCCAGATCGGCCACGGCGAGGTGGAGCCGCGCCATGCCCGCTGGCTGCGCTTTGCGCCCAGCCTGGATCCGTACTACCAGCAGGCGGCCGTGGTGGTCACCCACGGCGGGCTGGGCACGGTCACCGAGGTGCTGGGCCGCGGGCTACGCATGGTGGGCGTCTCCAACCCCGACCGTTTCGACCGCCATCAGGATCAGATCTTGCAAGCCTTCGAGCACGGCGGGCATCTGGTGTGGTGCCGCGACCTGGCAGAGTTGCCCGCGGCCATTGAGCAGGCACGGCAGGCGCACTTCGTCCCCTACCAGCCGCCGCCATCGCACATCCACCGAATTATCGATCGTTTCCTGAGCGATCTTGCGCAGAGAGAAGCCTGATGGCGTGTCAACTTCACGGATTTGGCGCACGCAAAGGCGCAAAGACCGCAAAGAAAGGCGGATTCCCTTGGCGTCTTGGCGTCCTCACGTGAGAATCGTGAACTACCGAGATTGGGATTTGTGTACTGCGTCATCCTGAGGCTCGGCCAAGGATCTCGACGGTGTTAAGCGGCGATCCTTCGTTCAGCCTCAGGATGACACTGGCAGCGCCTAACCTAACAGCGCGCTAGAGAGCGTGCCCCAATTTGCACAACTCCGCTGCTTGCTTCAGAACGCAACCTGCGCTATAATGCGCCAAGTCTGGACAAGCCCCGCACCCAGCCTGGCCTGCGCCAGCAGATCCTGCATTCAAGGAGGTAATCGCAACGACGCGAGTTGATGTTTGTGTGTAAGCACGAGCAGCGGAAGTCCGCCGCGCTTCCACGGCAATCTACGAGACAACCCTTCCTTGCCCCTTCTGCCGTTGTACGCCCGGTCCCCCCGCCGCCCCGTGTTTCGTTTTGAACGTCGTCCGTAACTTTCATCTGTTCTCTGGAGGAGAATCTCACCATGCAAAAGCGTCTCTATCTTGTGCTGATGGCCCTGGTGGTCATCTCAATGCTCGTAGCCGCCTGCGGCGGCCAAGCAACCCCCACCACAGCGCCTGTGGCCACCGAGGCCCCGGCTGCAGCAGCGCCCACCGATACGCCTGTACCGCCTCCGCCCGCTGAGACGGCCTTTGCTGTCGGCCAGATCACCGACGTGGGCGGCATCGACGACAAGTCCTTCAACCAGACCGCCTGGGCCGGCGTGCAACGCGCCGTTGAAGAACTGGGTGTCGAGGGTGTCTACCTGGAGAGCCAGCAGCAGACCGACTACGAGAAGAACCTGAACGAGTTCATCTCGCAGGGCAAGGATCTGATCATCACCGTCGGCTTCCTGTTGGCCGATGCCACCAAGGCGGCGGCAGATGCTAACCCGGATGCCAAGTTCGCGATCATCGACTCGCCGAGCAATGCGGCCAACATCAAGGGCCTGCTCTTCGACACCAGTCAGCCTTCCTTCCTGGCTGGCTACCTGGCCGCAGGCATGAGCGAGACGGGCGTCGTCTGCACTTTCGGCGGCATCAACATCCCGCCGGTGACCGACTTCATGGTCGGTTTTACTAACGGTGTGGGCTACTACAACATGCAGAAGGACGCCGAGGTCACGGTGCTGGGCTGGGACAACGCCGCCCAGGATGGCGTGTTTGCCGGCAACTTCGAGTCGACCGACGACGGCCGCCGGCTGGCTGAGACCTTCTTCGACGAGGGCTGCGACGTGATCATGCCGGTGGCCGGCCCGGTGGGCCTGGGCAGCGCAGCCGCCGCCCAGGAGCGCGGCCTGGCCGTCATCGGCGTGGACACCGACTCCTTCGTCTCTGCGCCGGATTACGCCGATGCCTGGCTGACCTCCGTGCTGAAGAACATGGACGTGGCCGTCTTCGACACCATCAAGGCAGCCAAGGATGGCAGCCTGACCCTGGGCGACGACTACCTGGGCACGCTGGAGAACGGCGGCGTGGGTCTGGCTGACTTCCACAACTGGGACGACCGGGTGCCGCAAGAGCTGCGCGACGAGCTGGCGGCCGTGACCGAGCAGATCGTCGCCGGCACGATCAACTCCCGCACCGGCGAGGTCGGCGGCGTGGCCATGCCTGCGCCGGAGAAGATGTTCACCGTTGGCCAGGTGACCGACGTGGGCGGCATCGACGACAAGTCGTTCAACCAGACGGCCTGGCGGGGCGCTGAGCAAGCCATGGCGGAACTGCCGGTCGAGGCCGTCTTCCTGGAAAGCCAGCAACAGACCGACTACGAGAAGAACCTGAACGAGTTCATCTCGCAAGGCAAGGACCTGATCATCACCGTGGGCTTTTTGCTGGCCGATGCCACCAAGGCGGCGGCCGAGGCCAACCCTGACGCCAAGTTCGCGATCATCGACTCGCCCAGCAGCGCGCCCAACGTCAAGGGCCTGCTCTTCGACGTGGCCCAGCCCTCCTTCCTGGCCGGCTACCTGGCTGCAGGCATGAGCGAGACCGGCACCGTCTGCACCTATGGCGGCATCAACATCCCGCCCGTGGTGGAGTTCATGATCGGTTTCCAGAACGGCGTCAACTACTACAACACCCAGAATAGCACGCAAGTCGAGCTGCTGGGCTGGGACAATGCGGCGGCTGATGGTGTCTTCGCTGGCAACTTCGAGTCGACCGATGATGGTCGCCGCCTGGCCGAGGTATTCTTCGACGAGGGCTGCGACGTAATCTTCCCCGTGGCCGGCCCGGTCGGCCTGGGCAGCGCCGCTGCAGCGCAGGAGCGCGGCCTGATGATGATCGGCGTGGACAGCGACCAGTACGTGTCGGCGCCTGAGTTCAGCGACGTCTTCGTCAGCTCGGTGCTGAAGAACATGGACGCGGCCGTCTTCGATACCATCGCCGCGCTGGTGGACGGCAGCCTGACCCTGGGCGACGACTACCTGGGCACGCTGGCCAACGGCGGCGTGGGCCTGGCTCCTTACCACGACTTCGAGGACAAGGTGCCGGCTGAGCTGACCACCCAGATCGAGCAGGTGATCCAGGACATCATCGACGGCAAGATCGATCCCAAGGCTACCGGCTCCTGAGTCACCATGTCCCGGAAATCCCACGGGGTTTCCGGGACACTTTCTTGCGGCGGCGCGAGCGATCCCCCGCAGCTCCCCCTGCTCGCGCCGCCGCCCTCTTTCCCCCCTTGCCGACAACACGCGAGACCTGAGCCGTGAAAATTGGCCCCGGCCAGCCCTCAGATTTCACGTTTCAGGTTTGACGTTTTGACCAACCTCAGAAGTCCGATCGTCAGGCCTGCAATCCTGGCGAGCCTGGATTTCCCCGCAAGTTCCACGGGAGTTGCTCATGACCCCAGTTCTTGAGCTGCGCAACATCACCAAACAGTTCCCCGGCGTGCTGGCCAACGACCACATCAACCTAACCCTGGAGGAGGGCGAGATCCATGCCCTGCTGGGCGAGAACGGCGCCGGCAAGAGCACGCTGATGAACATCCTCTACGGGCTGTACAGCCCCGACGAGGGCGAGGTCCTGATCCGCGGCCAGGCCACCAAGATCACCGGACCGACCGACGCCATCCGCCAGGGCATCGGCATGGTGCATCAGCACTTCATGCTGGTGCCCGTGCTGACCGTCGCCGAAAACGTCATGCTGGGCGAGGAGACCACCAAGGGCCTGGTGCTGGACCGCAAACAAGTCGCCAACCGCATCCGCGAGCTATCCCAAAAGCACGGCCTGGAGGTCGATCCCAACGACAAGGTAGAAAACCTGTCGGTGGGCGTGCGCCAGCGCGTCGAGATCATCAAGGTGCTCTACCGCAGCGCCAACATCCTGATCCTGGACGAGCCAACGGCCGTCTTGACGCCCCAGGAGGCCGACGACCTGTTCGGCATCCTGCGTTCGCTGCGCGAGCAAGGGGTCAGCATTATCTTCATCAGCCACAAGCTGCGCGAGGTGTTGGATCTGGCCGACCGGGTGACGGTCATCCGGCGCGGCAAGGTGGTGGGTGAGGCCAAGACCGCCGGCGCCAGCCAGGCCATGCTGGCCGAGCTGATGGTCGGCCGTCAGGTCGAGTTGACGGTTGAGAAGACTTCTGCCCACGCCGGCGAGGCGGTGCTGGCCGTCGAAGACCTGAAAGTGCTGGACAATCACATGCACCTGGCTGTGAACGGCGCGGGTCTGGAGGTACGGGCGGGCGAGATCTTGGGCATTGCGGGCGTCCAGGGCAACGGCCAGACCGAGCTGGTCGAGGCGCTGATGGGGCTGCGCACGGTGCAGAATGGCAGCGTGCGCATCGCCGGCCAGGATGTTACCAACGCCAGCCCGCGCACCATCACCGAGTGCGACGTGTCGCACATTCCTGAGGACCGCCAGGAAGATGGGCTGGTGTTGTCGTTCCCTGTCTACGACAACCTGATCATCAACACCTATTACCGGGCGCCTTTCGCCAAGGGTGCGGTAGTCAATCGGCAGGCCATCGTGGACCAGGCGGATGGCTTGATCCAGGAGTTCGACATTCGCACGCCCAGCGCCGCAGTGCCTGTCTCCAACCTGTCGGGCGGCAACCAGCAAAAAGTCATCGTGGCGCGCGAGCTGAACCGTCCCATCAAGCTGCTGGTCGCCAACCAGCCGACGCGCGGCCTGGATGTCGGCTCCATCGAGTTTATCCACCGGCAGTTGGTGCAGAAGCGGGACGAGGGCGCGGCTGTGCTGCTGGTGTCGGCCGAGCTGGACGAAATCATGGGGCTGGCCGACCGTATCGCCGTCATCTTCAAGGGCCAGTTCACGGCTGTCGTCGACGCCGACGATGTCTCCAAAGAGCAAATAGGCTTGATGATGGCCGGCAACAGCCTGGAAGAAGCGTTGGCCAACGCGCCCCGGCCTGCCACCAAGCAGCGAGCCATCGTCACGTAAGCAGGTATTATTGCCCAGGCGTCGGGCGCTTGAACCTGAGTTGCGATTTTCAAGTGCCCGGCGCCTAAGGCCAAGGAGCAACGCAATGTCCGAAGCGACCCTACCCAGCGCCCCGCCCGAAGCCAAAGGCGCTCCTCCCCAAGTCAAGAACACGCGGCTGCGTGATGCTATTCTCTACCCAATTTTAGCCGTGTTCACGGCGCTGGTCATCGGCGCTATCCTGATCCTGGTGACCGACAAGCATGTGGTCAACGCCTGGTTGAACTTCTTCGACGACCCGATGGGGACGCTGCGGCTGACCGCGCAGACGGTGGGTAAGGCCTACGGCGCGATGTTCAACGGCTCGCTGAACATCGGCGGCATCATTCAGGGCATCGGCGCCATGCTGCGCGGCGAAGGCACGCGCCAACTGTCCATCGCGCTGGTGCCCATCTCGGAGAGCCTGACCCAATCTGTCCCCTACATCTTCGCCGGCCTGGCCGTGGCCTTTGCCTTTCAGGGCGGCCTGTTCAACATCGGCGGCGAAGGGCAGATGCTGGTCGGCGCACTCTGCTCGGTCTACGTCGGCTTCAAGGTGACTGGCATGCCCTGGTTCGTCCATTTGCCGCTGGCCATGCTGGCCGGCATCGCAGGCGGAGCGATCTGGGCTGGCATCGTCGGCGTGCTCAAGGCCTACACCGGCGCGCATGAAGTGATCAACAGCATCATGATGAACTGGATCGCGATCATCTTGAGCTCCTGGCTGCTCAAGGTGGGTGGGCCCCTGGCGCGACCCGACGTGCCCGTCACGCCGCCGGTGCTGCCGACAGCCTACATCCCGCGCCTCTTCGACACGCCGGGCAATCGCTTTCACGCCGGCTTCTTCCTGGCCCTCTTTGTGGTCTGGTTAGTCTGGTGGATCTTATACAAATCCACGCTGGGTTTCCAAATCCGTATGGTGGGCGCCAACCCTAAGGCAGCCAGGTACAGCGGCATCAACGTCAAGCGGCTGTGGATCGCCATTATGGCCATCAGCGGTTCGTTGGCCGGTACGGCCGGCATGGTACAAACCCTGGCGGTGGACCGTTGGGTGGGAGTCGGCTTCTCGGCCGGCATGGGCTTCGACGCGATCGCGCTGGCCCTGCTGGGCAGGAACCACCCCGTTGGCGTGTTGCTGGCCGCCTTGCTCTTTGGCACACTGAAGAACGGCGCCACGCGCATGCAGTCGGTGGCGCAGATCCCGGTGGACATTATCACCATTGTCATCGCCCTGGTGATCGTTTTCATCGCCGCGCCGGAGATCATCCGCGCGATCTATCGCCTGCCCAAGGCGTCGGTCGAAGAAGGACCGGTGTTCACCAAGGGGTGGGGATCGTGACAATTGTTAATGGTCAATTGTCAATTGTTAATTGCCAATTGCAGGAGAGATAATCGTTATGGCCGCAACTACAGCTCCAATTGCTTCGATAGGCTCCTACGCTGCACGCCGTGAGCGGCGCAAGGCCATCGCCTATGGCGTGTTCTTCCTGCTGGTGGCGCTGGCCATCTTCTTCTTCTTCGTGCGCAACAGCACGCCTGGTATGGAGAGCACCTTCAAGCTCAACCCGACGACGCGTGAGAAGGTTATCCAACTGGGCGATTTGGTTCTGCCCACCTATCAGACACTGATCGTCCTGGCAACCGTCGTCGGTTTGCTGGGCTTGTACCAGGTCATTCGCGGCTTCAAGCGAGTGGTGCTGGTGCTCGGTCTGGTGGCTTTGCTGTTCGTCTTCGCGTTCCTGGTCTGGGCGGTGCGCGATAAGTCGATCAACCTGCTGGGCATTCTGACCTTCACCGTGGCGGCGGCCACACCTATCGCCTTTGGCGCGATGAGCGGCGTGATGTGTGAACGGTCGGGTGTGGTCAACATCGCCATCGAGGGCATGATGCTGACCGGCGCGATGGTGGCCGTGATCTTTTCCAGCGTGACTGGCAGCCTGTGGTTGGGACTGGTGAGCGCCGTGCTGATCAGCGGCCTGCTGGGTCTCTTCCTGGCCATCCTGGCCATTCACTTCCGCGTCGACCAGATCATCGCCGGCACGGCCATCAACATCTTCGCCCTCGGTATCACCAGCTTCATCAGCCAGCGCTTCTTGCAGCCCACGCCGGCGTTGAACTCCGGCGGCGTCTTCTCCAAGGTCGCTATCCCCGGGCTCTCGCAGATCCCCATCATCGGGCCAATCTTCTTCAATCAGTCGCCCATCGTCTATATTCTGTTTCTGACGATCATCGCCATTCACTTCATGCTGTTCTACACGCGCTGGGGCCTGCGCACCCGAGCTGTCGGCGAGCACCCGCGCGCGGCCGACACGTTGGGCGTCAACGTGTTCAAGATCCGCTACGTCAACGTCATCATCGGCGGCATGATCGCCGGCGTCGGCGGCGCGTACTTCACCATCGGCTCGGTGGGCCGCTTCGACGAGGCCATCACGGCCGGCAAGGGCTTTATCGGCCTGGCAGCCATGATCTTCGGCCGCTGGACTCCCTTCGGCGCCTACGGCGCATCGCTGATCTTCGGCTTTGCCGACGCCTTGCAGGCCCGCTTGCAGGTGCTAGGCAAGACCCAGGTGCCCATTCCCAGCGAGTGGCTGTTGATTCTGCCCTACCTGGTCACCATGATCGTGCTGGCTGGCGTGGTCGGCAAGACCGTGGCGCCGGCAGCCGATGGCAAGCCGTATACGAAGGATTAGTGAGGCGTTTGGATCACGAAGGCCCGAAGAGGCAGGAAGCCACGAAGCACGAAAAGCGCGAAGCCGTGCGTACCCCGCTCGCTCACTTCGTGCTTCGTGTTTTCACAGTCCACCCTATGCCACAACCAGACAATCACAGAGGATCCATGTCATGAAACCACGGGATCGCGTATTGGCAGCGATTAACCACGAAGAGCCGGATCGCGTGCCGATCTGCATCGGCGTGAGCAACGCCACCAGCATGAAGATGCTGCCGTACCGGGCCATCAAAGAACTGGCCGGCATCGAGGCCCCCGACGAGTACATCTACCAGTGGCCGGAGCTAGGCACGGCCGCGCCGGACGAAGCGACCCTGCAGCGCCTGCGCAGCGACGTGCGCGGCGTGTTAGACCTGGAGCCGGCCTATGTACTGGCGCGCGCCCGCGCCCGTCCGCCCCACACCCCCTTCGTCGACTCGTGGGGCAGCGGCCAGGTAGAGCTGGCGCCGGGCGAGTGGCTGCCGGGGTTGAACCCGTTGCGCGAGGCCACCACGGTCGAAGAGGTGTTCAACTACGCCGGCTGGCCCGACATGGATGACCCCACGCGCGTCGCCCACGTGCGCCAGCAGGCGCTGCGTCTGAAAGAACAGGGCGAGTACGCCATCATGGGCACCCCCTGGTTGCTCTTCCCCTTCGAGCGCGCCCACGCCATGCAGGGCATGGACGTCTTCCTGCTCAAGATGGCGGAGGATCCTGACTTGGCGGCCGCGCTGCTGCGCAGGATCACCGATAGCTGCAAGGCGCTGATGGGCAACTTCCTGCGTGAGTGCGGCGACCTGCTGGATATCATCAAGATCGGCGACGACCTGGGCATGCAGAGCGGCCTGTTGATCTCGCCCAAGATGTACCGGCGCGTCCTCAAGCCGCTGCACGCCGAGCTGATCGCCTTCATCAAGGAGCGGACCCAAGCCAAGGTCTTCTTCCACACCGACGGCGACGTCTTCGACCTGATCCCCGACTTCGTCGAGATCGGCATCGACATCCTCAACCCGATCCAGACCTCGGCCGGCCGCATGTCGAACCTGGCGGCGCTGAAGGAACGCTACGGCCAGAACATGGCCTTCTGCGGCGCGATCGATACCCACCGCGTGCTGCCCTTTGGCACGCCGGACGAGGTGCGCCAGGAAGTGCGGCGCGTCATCGACGTGCTAGGTCCCGGCGGCGGCTACATGCTGGCTTCGGTGCATACGCTGATGAACGACGTGCCGGCCGAGAACATCTTGGCCATGGTCGACGCCGTGGAAGAGTTTGGCCGATACCCACTGGGCTGACCGGGGCCACACTGAACGCTATCTCAGGATGATCCTAAAACGTGTGTTGCTGCTGGCTGTCTTGCTGGCAGTTTTTTCGGCATCAGCGGGCTGTGCAGGCGAGCCAGCCGCGCCTTCGCCTACCGCAACGCCGCCGCAGCCGACGCCGACAGCGGCGGTCAACGCGCCAACCGCTGATATCGCGCCCGCTACAGCCGTTCCTGACAATGCTGCACTTTTCCGGGTGGGCCTGGTGACCGATGGGGGCACGGTCGACGATGACAGCCTCAACCAGGGCGCTTACCAGGGCCTGCAGCGGGCCGCCGAGGCGTTCGATCTTGATCTCAACACCATCGAAAGCGTGCAGCCGGGCGACTTTGCGGCCAACATGGAGACGTTCATCAGCGCCGGCTATGACCTGATCGTGACTGTTGGGCCTCTGATGGCTGAGACGACCCGGGCCATGGCGGAGGCTTATCCAGACACGCGCTTCGTCGCCGTCGATGTCGCCTACGAGACTACGCCCGATAACCTGATGGGGCTGGCCTTCCGTGAGGATCAGATGGGCTTCCTGGCGGGCGCGTTGGCTGGACTGATCAGCGAGAGCCAGACCGTGGGCGTTGTGGCGGGCGAAGACACCCCCGCCACGCGCCGGCTGCGCAATGGCTACGAAGCCGGCGTGCGCCACGTGTGCGCTGACTGCGTCGTCGTCACCCTGGTCCTCGACAGCTCGACCGATCCCGCCCGCGGCCGGACAGCCGCCTTGAGCCAGACCGCCGAGGGCGCCGACGTCATCTTCGGGGTCGGGGGGCCAACGGGCTCCGGCGCGTTGTTGGGCGCAACGCAGCAGGAAGTCTGGGCCCTTGGCGTGGATCAGGATGCCTACTACACGACTTTCGAGGCTGGGGCGGCCAGCGGCGTTGACAAGCTATTGAGCAGCGCTGTCAAGCGCGCCGACAACGCGGTTTTCGGCATCGTCCAGGAGGCGGCGCTGGGCGATTTCAGCCCTGGCACCCGTTGGCTCGATGCCAGCAGCGCCGGCGTCGATCTGGCGCCCTTTCACACTGCGGAGAGTGCCGTTTCTGATGAGATCAGGGAGAAGCTGGCCGAGGTTTTGAGGATGCTGGCCAGCGGAGAGTTGGACACTGGGGTCGATCCGGTCAGCGGCGAGGAGACGCGCTAGGACTGTTCATCGAGAACAATCATCAGGCTGGCTCGATCTGGGGCAAATTGGCAACGAACTGCGTATTGATCACGCCAAGAGCCTCGATAATCGCTTCACGCGAGACCCGGCCACGATAGCCAGCAACGATCTGATCGATTGTCTACTCTGCCCGCTTGCCCCGTATCTCCGCCAGAAAATGCGCCTCGAATGCCTCGTGCAGCCGTCGCGTAACCGGTCCCGGCCGGCCATCGCCGATCGGCCGGCCGTCGATGCGCACCAGGGGCAGCACGTGACGGCTGGTGCTGGTCAGAAAGGCCTCGTCCCAATGCACCCGCTCGGCCATGGGCAACGGTCGTTGCAAGACCGGCAGGCCCAGCTCCCCGGCCAGCTTGAGCAGCTCCAGTTGCGTCACCCCGGCCAGCACGTCCTCGTCCGGCGCGGTCAGCAGCACGCCGTCCAGCACGACGAACAGGTTGCTGGTGGAGCCCTCGGTGACGCATCCGTGGCGGTCCACCAGCAGCCCCTCGTGCTCACCAGCCTTCTGGGCGTTCATGCGCGCCAGGTGGTTGACCAGGGTGTTGAGCGACTTGGCGTGGGGCAGGGCGCGCTCGCCGTGGTAGGTGACGGCGCCCACACCTTTCTCGACCATCTCCGGAGGAAACGCGCGCGGCGCCTCCGGCCAGATGAAAATCTCTGGCGCATACCCCGGTGTGGGACCCAGCGCAAACATGCGGATCAGCGCATTGCGGCAGCCGTTGGCCGCAATCGCCTCCTGCGTCCAGCGGGCGATGGTGTCTAGCCCGGCCGGCAGCGCCAGCTCAATGGCCGCCGCCGAGTCGGTCAGCCGCTGCAAGTGGTCGTCCAGGCGAAAGATGACGCCCTGGTAGAGCTGGATCGACTCGTACACGCCGAACGCGCCGAAGATCACCGGGTTGAAGATCGAGATGTGCGCGTCAGATGGCGCGATCAGCTGGCCGTTGTGGCTGACGACGTGGGGCAGGGTCATGGAAATCCTTGTCAGTTGCTCTTGACCATGTGGTAGGCCAGGTCGCCGTCGGTCAGCATGGCTACGGGACGGCGCTTGCCGCCATCTTCCAGCACCACCACCACCTGCCGTGAGCGCGAGTTGATCATCAGCAGGGCGGCGTCGGCCAGCAACGTCTGCGGCGTGACCACAGGGATATCGCGCTGCATGTGGTCCTTGACCATCTGGCTGGCCCAGTTGTCCATGCCGATGTGGACGCGCAGGATGTCGACGCGGGTGATCAGGCCCAGCAGGCAGCCTTCGTCGTCCTCGACCACCAGTGAACTGACTTCCTCATCGACCATGGTGCGCACAGCCACCAGAAGGGAGGTGTTGGCCGAGCAGCTATGGATGCCGTAGCGCTTGGCCTGTAGAACGGTTCTTCCTTTTTTCATAGCGATCTCCAGCTAACCTGCTCAATCCAAAGCTTTTGCACATCGCCGTCTCAGGGACTGCCTGGAGTTATGGCTCCGAACTGCACCTCGCCAAATCCAGCGGCGGCCTCCGAAGTTTCTGGCAACAAGCGAAGTTTAGCACAAGACGGGATCTGGGGCAACTCATCAAGGCTTGTCGGCTGCGTCCCAACCTGCGGCGAGCCGGCCGACATCGGCGTAGCGAAAACAATCGACCAGGTGATCGTTGACCATCCCTGTTGCCTGCATGTGGGCGTAGCAGATCGTCGGGCCGACGAAGGTGAAGCCGCGTTTGCGCAGGTCTTTGCTCATGGCCTCGGATTCGGGCGTGCTGGCCGGTATCTCCGCGAGGCTGCGCCAGCTATTCTGCCTCGGCCGGCCGTCCACGAACTGCCAGATGTAGGCGTCGAAGCTGCCGAACTCCTGCTGCACGGCCAGAAACGCGCGCGCGTTGCCGATGGCCGAGGCGATCTTGGCCCGGTTGCGCACGATGCCGGGGTTGGCCAGCAGCTCAGCCACCTTGGCGTCGTCGTAGGCGACGACGATGGCCGGATCGAAGCCGTCGAAGGCCGCCCGGTAGGCGTCACGCTTCTTGAGGATCGTGGCCCAACTCAAGCCAGCCTGTGCGCCCTCCAGAACCAGGAACTCGAACAAAAGTCGATCGTCATGCACCGGCACGCCCCACTCCAGGTCGTGGTAAGCGACGTAGAGCGGGTCTGTGCCGGCCCATTGGCAGCGTGTGATCATCGGGGATCCTCCATTACGCTGCAAGAAACTCGCTTATCGCCTGCAGCAACTCCCGCATCTCCGCGTCCGTCACGTCGCCCATGTGCGCGACGCGAAAGGTCTTGGCCTTGAGGTCGCCGTAGCCGTTGGAGATGGCCAGGCCGCGCGCTTTGAGGAACTTGCTCAGCGCGCTGTAGTCGATGCCGGGTCTGTTCTCGATGCAGGTGACGGTCTGGGAGCGGTGGTTCTCAGCGGCAAAGAGGCCGAAGCCATGCTCCAGCGCCCACTGCTGAGTCATGGCGGCCAGACGGCGGTGGCGATCGACGCGCGCGGCCATCCCCTCGGCCAGGATGTGGTCCAACTGGCAATCGGCCGCGCGCAGCAGGCTGATGGCCGGCGTGGCGGGCGTGGTGTTCTTGGTCAGGTACTTCTCCAGCAGGAGGAAATCGAAATACCAGCCGCGACCGGCTACTCCTTTGGCCCGGTCCAGCACACGGTCGCTGACGGCCGCAAAGGCCAGGCCGGGCGGCAGAGCCAGCGCCTTCTGCGACGAGGTCAGGCAGATGTCCAGCCCCCACTGGTCGGTGGGAATCCAGTCGCCGCCAATGCTGCTGACTGCGTCCACAAAGAGCAGTGTGTCGGGGTAGTGGGCGCGCAGCAGGGCTGCGATTTCGTCCACGGGGCTGGTGGCGCCGGTGCTGGTCTCGTTGTGGACCACAGTGATGGCGTCCCATGCGCCGCCGGCCAGGGCCGCGTCCACGTCGACTGGACGCACCGGCTGGCCCCAGGGCACGTCGAACTTGACGGCCTGCTTGCCGCAGCCCACGGACACCTCGTGCCAGCGCTGGCTGAACGCGCCGTTGACGAAGTTAGCCACGCGCTGGCCCGCGCGCACGCCGTTGCGAATGGCGGCCTCCTGCAGGCCAGAGCCGGACGCGGCAAGAATGTACACCCGGCTGTTGGTCATGAAGACCTGCTGGATCTTGCCCTCGACGCTGGCGATCAGCGCGTCGCACTCGCCGCTGCGGTGGCCGATCATAGGCGCAGTCTGGGCCTGGAGCACGTCGGGCCGCACTTCGGTCGGCCCGGGGATGAACAGTTTCGTGTGTGACATGGACAACCTCGATTAACAAAAAGAGGCAGAGCGCCGGTGCGTTCGAGCCATCCCGGTCTCAGAGCCGCACCGCTCTCTGCCCTTAGCCGCTTGGGGATAGATGCGCCAGAAAAGTCATTTCTTCGGAAGAAATGACTTTTCTGCAACTCACACTACTGCCCTCGCCGCGCCTCGCGGGCAGCCCGTCGGGAGGCGCGCTCATCGCCGGCTGGCGCAGCGCTGCTGGTTCCAGCCTGGGCCGCGGCCACCTGACGTTGGGAGAGGATCCAGGCCGCGCAGTTCTCGTCGTAGCCCATCATTACATCGGCCGCGCGGATGGCGGCCATGATCTCCGCTTCCAGCGGGTTCGTGATGGCGCAAGGCAGGCCGGCGGCGATGGCCATCGCAACAAAGGTCGCATTGAGGGTCTTGCGGTTGGGCAGGCCAAAGGAGATGTTGCTGGCGCCGCAGATGGTGTTGCAGCCCAGCTCCTCTCGCACCATGCGTACGATCTGGAACAGGTGATTGCCTGCGCCCTGCACCGCGCCCACCGGCATAGCCAGCGGGTCGATCAGCACGTCCGCGCGCGGGATGCCGTAGCTTTCGGCCCGCTCCACGATCTTCTTGGCGATCTTGAAACGCTCGCGCGGATCGTAGGAAATACCGGTCTCGTCGTTGCTGATGGCAATCACGGCCGCGCCGCGCTCGGCCACCAGGGGCAGCACTGCCTCCAACCGCTCCTCTTCGCCCGTGACCGAGTTGACCAGCGGCTTGCCGGTGGCAGCTTTCAGCCCTGCGGCCAGCGCCGCCAGCACGGAGGAGTCGATGCACACCGGCACATCCACGGTGGCCTGCACCAGGCGGATAGCCTCGGCCATGATCTCGGCCTCGTCGGTCAGCGGCACGCCGGAGTTGACGTCCAGCACGTGTGCGCCGGCCTCGACCTGGGCCTTGGCGTCGGCGATGACGCGGCTGAAGTCGCCCGCGGCCATCTCGGCTGCCAGCGCCTTACGGCCAGTGGGGTTGATGCGCTCGCCGATGACCACAAAAGGCCGGTTGGGACCGATAATCACTGTCTGTTGGGGGGATCGCAGCACTGTGTCCATGGGGTACTCCTGACGTAGATCGTTCAGCAGCGCACAAGGGCTGCCAGGGGCCATTTTACAGCGAGTCAGGCATTGTGGCAATCTGCGAAGGCAGGCGCGCTGCCGGGTCCGGTGGGGTTGCCCAGAGTGCGCCTGGCGCTAGCTGGCGGGCCACGCTGCAAGCGACTCGAGCTGGGCAACGCGCGCCTCATGAAGCCTGCGCAGCTCCCAGACGCGACAATGCCGGGCTTCTTGCGTCGCCCGGCATTGCCTCACACCACACCCACACACCCAAGATCTCTCACTCGTCCGCTGATCTCTCGTCAGTCACACACAATCTTTCACACCCGGTGTCACACGCTCTTGTTTCGCCGCTACGACCACCGCAGATCAGCGGTTTGCACGCAATCGTCGGTCATGCACTCATTCATCAATCCCACGCCAATCCATCGCGTACCACTCTATCACTCTACCAATCTACCTCGTACCACTCTACCAATCTACCTCATACCACTCTACCAATCTACCTCGTACCACTCTGCCACGCTTACTCGGTCCTGTTAATCCCAGGAGCTAGCCAGGGCCTGCAAGGCATCCGGGTCGGTCACATAGATGCGGCGGTAGCCCAGCTCGACCATGCCATCGGCCTTGAAACCACGCAGAATCGTACTGACGGTCTCACGATAGGTGCCCAACATGTCCGCCAGCGACTGATGGCTGGTGCGGATGGCCGTGCGATCGTTGCTGGTAGACAGATCCAGCAGCAGCTTGGCCAACCGCTGAGGCAATTTCTTGTAGGCTACTTCTTCCAGACGATCCTCGACCTGGCGCAGGCGGCGGCCAAAGGTCTGCAGCATGCCCCAGCCGATAATCGGGTAGCGCTCAGTCATGGCCCGCGCGTGCGTTTCAGGCAAAACCCAGATCGTCGTGTCTTCCAACGCCTCGGCAAAAGTCGCCGGCGCTGCTTCACGGGTGATCATTGCGCCGTCGCCGAAGATCGCACCTGGCCCTACACGTGACATCATCATCCGCCGGCCTTCTTTGTTTTGGCAGACCAGTTGCGCCTTGCCGTTCATCAGAATGAACAGCTTGCTGGAAAGTTCTTCAGGAGTTGCGATCAGTTCGCCGGCCCGAAAGGTGCGGGTAGTCATAACCTTTTGAAAGTCTGGGTCGCTTTCTGTGACCGAGGCAATTAACTGCGACAAGGGCGTTTTGCGCTTCTGCTGTGTGGACATTCCTAACTCCTTTGGATCCCGAAGATCGTTGCTCCAATTGGATGCCGATCATCGCCAGATTGTTACCTGAACTGCCAGTTTGCTTTGCCATGTCCGCATGTTGAGCTGGCTAGCTACAGGCATCGACTTGTTTTTTTGATTTGCACAGGCATTATAGCGTAAATTAGTTGTCTTGTCAAGGCTTTGTTCAATATTTTAACCTCATATTAACTTTTCCCAATCTATTTCCATAAACAGTTATACACAACTTAGACAACATCAGCCGTATTCATGCCAATTCTGTACACATTCGCTTGGCAGGATCGGTAGTTCGGTAGTATAATCGAGGCCATGTCTATTTTGCAGCGCACTCTGGCGCGCGCACGGCGCGGGCTTGACTACAGTGCAACGCTGGCTGCGGCCATGACCAACGGACAGCAGCGTCGTTTTGTGCAGGAGACGCTGGCCCTGGCGAGCGAGCTGCCTGGCCGGCTGGACCAGCCGCTGCCAGCCGCGCTGCTCTCCCTGACGCCGCCAGCCGGGCCGCAGCCGCTGGACGTCGCGACCATGCGCGCGATCGTAGACGCAACGACGGCATTCGGCGCCGGCCGGCCGCTGGGCATCTGCCTGCGTCGTTCACTGTTGCGCTATTACTTCCTGCGCCGCGCCGGGCTGCCGCTGGTGATCCATTTCGGCGCGCGCCGGCTGGACGAGGACATCGCGGGCCATGCCTGGCTGACGCTGGACGGCCAGCCGTACCACGAGAAAGCCGAGCACGTGTTGGCCCACACGCTCATGTGGAGCTACCCCAACGACGAAGGCAGCCAGGGCGCCGCTCTGTAGCCCGCTCACCAGCGCAGGTTGCACTCCCATCTTGCTCATACGAAAAGGTCACTCACCATGCCAGACTCGACCCAGCCATTGCCTAGCGCAGCATCCCGCCCGGAACGAAACAGCGCTGCTTCCCCCCGTCCTGTTGTGATTGTCATCTTCGGCGCATCGGGCGACCTGACGCAGCGTAAGCTGGTGCCGGCGCTGCACACCCTGGCCAGCCAACGGCTGATGCCAGAGCGCTACGCCGTGCTGGGCGTGGCGCGCAGCGCTCTGAGCGATGAGCAATTTCGGGCGCAACTGCGGGAAGGCGTAGCCGCCAATGCCCGCATCAAGCCTGATGAGCGCCTGCCGTGGGACACGTTTGCCCAGAACCTGAGCTACCTGGCCATTGGCTACGAGGATCAGAACAGCTACCAACTGCTGGCGCAGCGGCTGCAGGCCCTGGGTGCGGAGGTGGGCGGCGACAACTGCCTGTTTTATCTCTCCACGCCGCCACAGCTTTACGAGCCCATTGTGGCCCACCTGGGCGCGGCCGGACTGGCTGACAGCGCGACCGGCTGGCGGCGCATCGTGATCGAAAAGCCCTTCGGCCACGATCTTGTCTCAGCGCGCGCGTTGAATACGGCTGTCCATGAAGTTTTTGCTGAAGACCAGATCTACCGCATCGATCACTACCTGGGCAAAGAAACGGTCCAGAATCTGCTGGTGCTCCGCTTCGCCAACGCTATTTTCGAGCCGCTGTGGAACCGCAACTATGTGGACTCGCTGCAGATCACCGTGGCCGAGAGCGTGGGCGTCGGCAAGCGAGGCGGCTACTATGATCAGGCCGGCGTGATGCGCGACATGGTCCAGAATCACGCGCTGCAACTGCTGACGTTGACCGCCATGGAACCGCCGGTCGCCCTCAACGCCACCGCGCTGCGCAACGAGAAGGTCAAGGTGCTGGAGGCGATTCGCCCCATCGAGCCGCGCGAGGTGGGCACGTGCAGCGTGCGCGCCCAGTACCGCGCCAAGAACGGCCCGACCTACCGCCGCGAAGAAGGCGTCGATCCCTACTCTGAGACGGCCACTTATGCAGCGCTCAAGCTGTTCGTCGACAACTGGCGCTGGCAGGGCGTGCCTTTCTACATTCGATCGGGCAAGCTGCTCAAGGCTAAGACGACCGAGATCGTGGTGCGCTTCAAACGAGTGCCCTACCTGATGTTCGGCAAGGACTATCCGGGCATCCGTCCGCCGAACAGCCTGAACATATGTATCCAACCCGACGAGGGCATCCATCTCACGTTCAACACCAAGCTGCCGGGCGCGGGAATGCGCACCCAAACGGTCGATATGGCGTTTCAATATGAATCTGACTTCGGCGACAACCTGCCCGAAGCCTACGAACGGCTGCTGCTGGACACGCTGCAAGGCGACGCCTCCCTCTTCGCCCGCAGCGACGAGATCGAGCTCTCCTGGCAGATCGTCGATCCGATCCTGCTGGGCTGGGAGCAGGGGCAGGCGCCGCTGGCCTTCTACGAACCTGGCTCCTGGGGCCCACGTGAGGCCGACGAGTTGCTGGCGCGCGATGGGTCGGTCTGGATCGCAGGCTGTACGGAGTTTTGAGGGCAGGGAGTAGACAGGTAGACAGGCAGACAAGGGAGCTGGTAGATTGGTGGCACGGTAGATTGGTGGATTGGTGCGAAGTGCTTGGCAAGAAGGCAGGAGGGAAGTATAATTGGAGCGACTGACCGAACGACCCAGGAGCAGGAGCAATCCGCAATGCAAACAGTAACCGTTACGACCCAAAGGATCATTGAGCAGATCAAGGGTCTACCGCCCGAAAGCTTGGATGACCTGGCGACCTATGTGGATTTTTTACGCTTCAGGAGTCAGAGCCTGAATGCAAAATCTACCGCGCCTGACAAACTGCGCGTCGTTAACTTACGTGGCGTTTTGAGGGGGTTTGATTTCTCCCCGGAGTTTGTGGCTGAGGCGCGACGCGAAATGTGGCAGAGCATGGAAGTTGAAGCTAGCGAACCATGAAACGTTACGTCACCGATACGCAGTGCCTGCTGTGGTACCTGGCAGATGATCGTCGCCTGCCGCGTGCTCCTGCCAGGATATTTTCGGCAGCAGATAATGGAGATGCACAGGTTCTGGTACCGAGCATTGCCCTGGTCGAGTGCATCTTCTTGGCCCACAGAAGACGCGTAAGCGAGTCCCTCGTCGCCAGAGTGCTACAGATCAAACAGGATCCTGACGCTACCCTCGTAGTGGTTCCTCTCGATATGGACGTCGTGCAGGCGGTGGCTGATTTTGGCCCGGCTGCTGTCCCTGAGCTGGCCGACCGGGTGATTGCCGCAACGGCTCGCGCCTTGAACTTGTCGCTCTTGACCGTCGATCATGCGATCGCCCAGAGTGGCCTAGTCGAGGTTATCGACTAGCTGCGCGCTGCCCTCCCTCCTTGCCCCCCTATGGAACTAAGCCTGACCACACCTGCATTGCTGTTTCCAGCCATTTCACTGCTCCTGTTGGCTTACACCAACCGCTTCTTGACCCTGGCCAGCTTGATCCGCGACCTGCACGCGCGGTACACGGCGAACCCCGACCAGATCCTCTTATGGCAGCTGCGCAGCCTGCGCTACCGCGTGCTGTTGATCAAGCAGATGCAGGGCTTCGGCGTGGCCAGCCTGTTGTTATGCGTGGTCTCCATGTTTACGCTTTTCGTGGACTGGCAACTGGCCGGCAAGGTCGTCTTCGGCCTGGCCCTGCTGCTGATGGTGGTCTCGCTGGCCCTGTCGCTGCGCGAGATCCAGGTTTCGGTCGACGCGCTGAACCTGCGACTGAGCGATATCGAGGAGCTGGCCGGGCAGTCCGCCAAAACCACACCGCTCGGGCCAGCCTGAGCGCAGCTACCGAGTCCCCCATACTACTGCTCGGGCCGGTCTCCGACCGAGCCCGCACCTCCGCTCGGGCCGGTCTCCGACCGAACCCGCACCTTGCACATGCCCCATGCCCTTGCACCTATCTGACAACGACCAAGCCATGCTGGCCGGCGCCGACGGCCCGGCCGCCCAGCTCGCCATGCGCATCCTCGCCCGCATGGCCGAGATCTGGGGCGCGCCCGCGCTGCTGGACATCGTCGGCGCGCACATCGACAGCACCATCTACATCGGCGAGGCCGGGCTGGAGTACGCCGAACGGCTGGCCAGCCTGGGCGCCACGGTGCGCGTGCCTACCACCCTCAACGTCAGCGGGCTGGACGAGCAGCACTGGCAGGAGTGGCCCGTGCCGGCCGGCTGGGCCGAAAAGGCGCACCGCCAGATGGCGGCCTACCACAGCATGGGCGCCATTCCCACCTGGACCTGCGCGCCCTACCAGACCGAGTGGCGGCCCAGCTTCGGCCAGCAGATCGCCTGGGGCGAGTCCAACGCCATCGTCTTCGCCAACTCGGTGATCGGCGCGCGCAGCGAGCGCTACCCTGACCTGCTGGACATCTGCTGCGCCATCACCGGCCGCGCGCCGGCCGTAGGGCTGCATCTGACCGAAAACCGGGCCGGCCAGGTGCTGTTTCGCCTGCTGGACGTGCCATTCGCGGTCCAGGCCGATGACACCTTCTATCCGGTCTTGGGCCACCTGCTGGGCCAGGTCTGCGGCGACCGCATACCGGTGGTAGAGGGGCTGGCGGTCACGCCCAACGAGGATCAGCTTAAGGCGCTGGGCGCGGCCGCGGCCAGCGCTGGCGCAGTGGCCCTGTTTCACATCGTGGGCGTCACACCTGAGGCTCCTACGCTGGACGCCGCCATGCAGAGCCGCCAGCCGCAACAGGTGCGGGACGTGGACATGGCCACGCTGCGCCGCGCTCGCGCCGAGCTGACCACGGCTGACGGCGACCGGCTGGACATGGTGGTGTTGGGCAGCCCGCACTTCTCGCTGGCCGAGTTCAAGCAGTTGGCGCCGCTGCTGGCTGGCCGACACGTCCACCCCGGCGTGCAGTTCCTGGTCACATCCAGCCGCGGCATGGCCTTGCTGGCTCGCCAGGCCGGCTATCTGCAGGCGCTGGAGCAGTTCGGCGGCAAGCTGACCGTGGACACCTGCATCCTGGCCACGCCCATGCTGCCGCCGCAGATCAAGCTGCTGATGACCAACTCAGCCAAATACGCCTACTACGCGCCCGGCATGTTGAGCACGCGCGTCACCTTTGGCGGCCTGGCCGACTGCGTGCGCTCAGCCATGGCCGGTCGGGTCGTGCGCCAGGAGGGGTGGTGACATGAACACGGTACTCTCCGGACAGGTTGTGATTGCGGGCCAGGCGCAAGGGCCGGCGCTGGCGGCCAGCGAGCCGCTCAGCTTCTGGGGCGGCTTTGACCACACGACTGGCGAGATCATCGACCGGCGTCACCCGCTGTCGGGCCATCATGCGGCCGGCCGTGTGCTCTGTTTGCCTTTCGCGCGCGGCTCCAGCACGACTACCGCCGTGCTGCTGGAGGCTGTTAAGGCTGGCACAGCGCCGGCCGCCATCATCACCACCGGCATAGACAGCTTCTTCGCCCTGGCCTCGGTGGTAGCCGACGAGATGTACGGCCAGCCGCTTCCGCTCGTCGCCCTGGCGCCAGAGGAGTTCGCCCGCCTGCGCACGGGCGACTGGGTCGCCCTGCAACAGGACGGCCGCGTGGTGCAGCACCTGCGTCCCAACGACAACAGCTACTGGCTGAGTGAGCGCCTGCTGGCCAGCCAATATCCCGGCCACTGGGATGATGCCGTCGCCCGCCAGCGCCTGCAAGCTTATCTCGACGCGGGCATTACCTACTTTATCGACCTGACTGAAGAAGGCGAGCTCGTTCCCTATAATGATCTGCTGCCAGATCATGGGCCTGACGGCCGGCGCGTCGTCTACCAGCGCATGGCGATTCGCGACCTGGGCTTGCCGCGCGCGCCGGAGTTCATGGCGGCCATCCTGGACAAGATCGACCAGGCCATCGGTGCAGGCCACACGGTCTGCGTCCACTGCTGGGGCGGCGTCGGGCGGACGGGCACGGTGGTCGGCTGCCACCTGGTGCGCTGCGGCATGAGCGGCGAGCAGGCCTTGGCCGAGATCGCCCGCCACTGGCAGACGGTCGAGAAGCGCGCTCGCCATCCCCGCTCGCCGCAGACGCCGGAACAGGCCGCTTACGTGCGGCTTTGGGCTGGCTAATCTCGTAGTGCGTAACCCGTAACCCGGAATCTCGGAAGCGACTTCACCTTTTCGGGTTACGGATTACAGGGTCACGGGTTACGAGTCAGACACAAGTTTCCTTGCGACCACCCATGACAGCAACCATCTCTCAAACCTGGAATCCCAACCAGTACGCCCGCACTGCCGGCTTTGTGCCCGAGCTGGGCCGGCCGGTGCTGGAGCTGCTCGCTGCCCAACCTGGCGAGCGCATCCTCGACCTGGGCTGCGGCGACGGCGCGCTGACGGAGAAGCTGGCCAGCCTGGGCTGCCAGGTCGTCGGCGTGGACAGCAGCCAAGCGCAGGCGGCGGCGGCGCAGGCGCGCGGGCTGGACGCGCGCGTGGTTGACGCCCGTGCGCTGCCCTTCGAGGCCGAGTTCGATGCCGTGTTCAGCAACGCGGCCCTGCACTGGATGCGCCCGCCCGAGGCCGTCATAGCGGGTGTATGGCGGGCGCTGGAGCCGGGCGGCCGCTTTGTGGGCGAGCTGGGCGGCGCGGGCAATATCGCCCAGGTGTTGGAGGCGCTGGCGGCTGTGCTGGCGCGCCGCGGCCTGGCGTTTGAGCCGCTCAGCCCCTGGTATTTCCCCGACGAGGACGAGTATCGCGGCAAGCTGGAGCAGGCCGGCTTCATGGTGACGTCCATCGAGCGCTTTTCCCGCCCAACAGCGCTGCCCGGCGACATCGGCGACTGGCTGGAGACCTTCGCGGGCGCCTTCCTGGGCCTGTTCTCAGACCAAGAGCGCGTCCAGGTGATCGACGAGCTGCGCGATCTGCTGCGCTCCAGCCTGCTGAACGACGAGGGCGTGTGGGTGCTGGACTACGTGCGGCTGCGCTTTGCGGCTAGCAAGCCATGGAGCGACGCCGACGAGCGGGCTTACGCGGTTATGCTGGCAGACATTGCCCAGGCGGCGGCGGTTTAATACGGCTGCGCAAGACTTCCGAAGTCTCCGCACTGCTAGCAAGGGCAGACCTGGGATGCGGCCGAGATCGAGCTGACGTCGGAGCAGATGGCGCGGCTGGATGGGCTGGCGTAAACAGGAACGGTACAAGCGCGCGTCAACCTGAGGCTCGAACAACCACCGAGTTCCATGGAAATCCTATCGATAGCCCCTTCGATTGTGTTTGACTTGTTCTGCGTCGCAGTGCTACAATTGGGTGAAAGTTCAGCGTTTGCAACAATTTTGTGCCATTGAGGAGATGTCTATGAGCCCTAAGAAGGATACCGAGAAGTCCAGCGGATTCTCGGCCGAGGAACAGGCTGCCATGAAGGAGCGCGCCAAAGAGCTGAAGGCCGAGGCGCGCGCCAGCAAGAACCGAGCAGTTGGGGAAAGCGACCTGCTGGCCAAGATCGCCGAGATGGAGGAGCACGACCGCTTCATGGCGACGCGGATTCATGAGATCGTCAGCGAGGTCGCGCCCGATCTGTGGCCAAAAACCTGGTACGGGATGCCTGCCTATGCCCGGGACGGCAAGGTTATCTGCTTTTTCCAGGCTGCCAGCAAGTTCGACGTGCGCTATGCGACGTTTGGCTTCCAACCGGATGCGAACCTCGACGAAGGCAACATGTGGCCGGCTTCGTTTGCGTTGATCGAGCTGACCCCCGCCGAAGAGGCAACGATCGCTGCGCTGGTAAAGAAAGCGGCCAGTTAAGTCGCACCCTATGGCCAAGCTGATCTACTCGATGCTCGTGTCGTTGGAAAAGACCCCTTGGCGCGCGTCTCAAAGGCTTTGTGGCGATCGTAATCTGATTGACCTTTTCATCCTGGAGTGCTATACTCGCGTCCGGGCGACATCTTTGCGCACAGATTTCATCATCTTCACATTCATTCCTGCTGATATTTGAGGCGCCTTCGCCAGCATCACAAAGAGGACTTACTCCGATGATTAGAGACTTGGCTATTCAGAATTTCCGCCTCTTCGGTCGCTTCGATATCCATTCTCTCGCCAGAGTCAACTTGATCGTTGGCACAAACAACTCTGGCAAAAGCAGCTTGCTAGAGGCGATTCATCTGTTGACCAGCGACGATGTGCGTTCAAGCCTTACCTATATTCTCAGCGAGAGAGGCGAGTTCGTGTCAGGTTCTTTAGACCCACGTTCGGATCGAGCAAGATCTGGCGGATACCAGGTTTCACAGGTATTCCATGATCGTACCCTTGCAGCCGGAATGAAAGCCGTGATTCGGTCGTTCGGCGATAGAGATGCTATGCTGCGCATTACCTTGCAGGACGACAAGTCTCAGCGGCGAGAACCGGATCAGCCATCGATGTTCACTAGTGAGGAAGGTTCAACCGAGGGACGTGTTGAATGGATGGTATTCGAGCGAAACGGGTATGATGGTGAAGGCGTGCGTCTGCGCATTACCGAAGATGGCCTATTGATTGACAGACCAGTCAATGTGAGGAGAGTGTTGCATCCAAAGGGCAGATCCAGATTCATGACCACAAATTACATGGGCTTTGACGAGTTAGCTGCGCTTTGGGACAAGATTACCTTGACGCCAAAAGAAGAAAAGGTCATCGAATCGCTAAGGATTCTTGAGCCGGCTGTCGAACGGATCAGCTTCACCAGCAGCCAAACTTCAAATAGTGGCATCTTGCTTAAGCTACGCCAGGAAGAGGGTCCTGTTCCGCTGGGCAGCATGGGCGATGGAATGCGGCGGATTTTGGCAGTCAGTGCATCCTTGGTCAGTGTAGACAACGGTACATTGCTCGTGGATGAAATCGACACCGGACTGTACCACAAAGTCATCGCTGATATGTGGCGGTTGGTCATAGAAACCGCAGATAAGCAGGATGCCCAAGTCTTTGCGACAACCCACAGTTGGGATTGCGTCAAGGCTTTTCGGAGCGCCCTCGTTGACTCAAGCAACCCACAGGCCGGTTGTTTGGTTCGGCTGGAGAGATCCGGCGATCATGTGAAGGCTGTGCGATATTCGGTAGACGATCTCGACGTCGCCGTAGAGGAAGGCATCGAGGTGCGCTGATGACAGAGAAGGACCAGAAGCTTGTGGTAGAAGGCCCGGATGACCAACACGTCATCTGGGCGCTATGTCAACAGCATGCTGTTGCAGAGACGTTTTCGGTAGAAACCACAAGGAGCGGCGGCGTCGAGGCGCTTCTCGAGAGCATAAGAGTACGGTTGATGGAGCCTGGTCTTCGCACACTGGGAGTGGTACTGGATGCGGATGAGATTCTGGAGCGAAGATGGCAAGCTATATCAGATCGCCTCTCCAGAGAAGGGTATACAGCTTTGCCCAGCATCCCAGACCATGAGGGCACGATCATCGAGGAATTCGACAAACCAAAAGTTGGTATATGGTTGATGCCTGACAACCAGTTGCCAGGAATGCTTGAAGATTTCATCGCCCACCTTATTCCGCAAGAGGACGCTCTGCGCCCGAAAGCGGAACGAATTCTGGCGGAGATCGAAGAACAGAACCTCCATCGATACGCTTTGGTTCACCATCAGAAAGCACTGATTCACACCTGGTTAGCGTGGCAGCGGACTCCAGGCCAACCAATGGGGCAAGCAATTACCGCACAAACTCTAAATCACAACCAGTCATTGGCCCGCTCATTTGTCCATTGGTTGAACGCCTTGTTTGGATAGGAGACCCCTTTGTGTCGATAAGCCGCCAAACACGCGTTTGCTGCCGACGGGCCGCGGCTGATCAGATGGTTCCAAGACGCAGATCACGCGTCGCGGCCCGTAGCAGAAATGCAGGCCGGATGAAATAGCTGTCCGGCTCGCAGTCGGTTGACGGGCCGGCAAGAAAAGCAAAAGGCCGCATCCAGTCGGAAGCGGCCTTTCTGTTACACAGCGGAGGGATCAGCCTCAGGGCTTAGCGGGGCTGGGCGACCTTGTCCGGGTCCAGCTCCCAGTGCTCCGGCGAGCGCCACAGCGCTGACAAGAGCAACTCCTTCTTGAAGAGCATTTCCTTGGGCAGACGGTCGTAGAGCCGGATGAACAGCTCCTCGTGGTTGAGGATCTCTTGCTTCCACTGCTCGCGATCGACGCTCATGATCTCGTTGAACTGCTCGCGGCTGAAGTCCAGGCCGGTCCAGTCCAGGTCCTCGTAGCGCGGCATCCAGCCGATGGCGCTTTCGACGCTGGCGGCGCGGCCGTGGGCGCGCTCGACGATCCATTTCAGCACCCGCATGTTCTCGCCGAAGCCGGGCCAGAGGAAGTGGCCATCCTTGTCGGTGCGGAACCAGTTGACGCTGAAGATGCGCGGCGGGTTGGGGATGTTGCGGCCGAAGTTCAGCCAGTGGTTGAAGTAGTCGCCCATGTGGTAGCCGGCGAAGGGCAGCATGGCGAAGGGATCGCGCCGCACCACGCCCATCTGGCCGAAGGCCGCAGCCGTCGTCTCAGAGCCCATGGTGGCCGCGATATAGACGCCGTGGTGCCAGTTCATGGCCTGCATGACCAACGGCACGGTGGTGCTGCGCCGCCCGCCAAAGATGAAAGCCTCGACCGGCACGCCAGCCGGGTCTTCCCAGGCCGGATCGATGGCTGGGTTGTTGTTGGCCGGGGCGGTGAAGCGGGCGTTGGGATGGGCCGCCTTGCGACCGCTGTCGGGCGTCCACTCCTTGCCCTGCCAGTCGATGGCCTTGGCCGGCGGGGTCTTGGTCATGCCCTCCCACCACACGTCGCCGTCGGGGGTCAGCGCCACGTTGGTGAAGATGGTGTCCCGACTGCATGCGGTCATGGCGTTGGGATTGGTCTTTTCGGAGGTGCCGGGCGCCACGCCGAAGTAGCCAGCTTCGGGGTTGATCGCGTGCAGCTTGCCGTCCGGGCCCAGCTTGATCCAGGCGATGTCGTCGCCGACGGTCGTCACCTTCCAGCCCTCGAAGGATGCTGGCGGGATCAGCATGGCGAAGTTGGTTTTGCCGCAAGCGCTGGGGAAGGCGGCCGCCACGTAGGTCTTCTGGCCCTGCGGGTCTTCCACGCCCAGGATCAGCATGTGTTCGGCCAGCCAGCCCTCGTCCCTGGCCATGACTGAGGCGATACGCAGGGCCAGGCACTTCTTGCCCAGCAGCGCGTTGCCGCCGTAGCCGCTGCCGTAGGACCAGATCGCGCGCTCCTCGGGGAAGTGGACGATGTACTTGACAGTGGGGTTGCACGGCCAGGGAACGTCTTTCTGGCCCGGCTCCAGCGGCGCGCCCACGGTGTGCATGCAGGGCACGAAGTCGCCATTCTCACCCAACACGTCGATCACTGCGCTGCCCATGCGGGTCATAATGCGCATGTTGACCACCACGTAGGCCGAGTCGGTGATCTCGATGCCGATTTGGGCGATGGGCGAGCCTAGCGGACCCATGCTGAAGGGGATGACGTACAGGGTGCGCCCGCGCATGCAGCCGTCGAACAGCTTGTCCATGATGCCGTGCATCTCACGCGGGTCCATCCAGTTGTTGGTGGGGCCGGCATCCTGCTTGTTGACGCTGCAGATATAGGTACGGTCCTCGACGCGCGCGACGTCGCTGGGATCGGAAAAGGCCAGGAAGGAGTTGGGCCGTTTCTCTTCGTTGAGCTTGATGAAAGTGCCGGCTTTGACCATCTGGGCGCAGAGGTCGTCGTACTCCTGTTGCGATCCGTCGCACCAGTGGACGGCGTCCGGCTTGCACAGAGCAGCCATCTCCTCGACCCAGGCGCGCAGTTTTTGATGTTTCAGGTTGGTTGGAAAGTCAATCTTCATGGGGCATCATCCTTACTGGTGAGTGTCAAACAAGGCAACTGTGTGTCCCAACAGTCACGACCACGTGCTGGCACTGGCAAACGGTGGGACAAGTCGAAGCAAGACGCAACCCTGGTCTGGAGACCAGATCAACGCGGCCCATTAAACCACAAAATGCACTACATTGCAAATTCCATCACAAGCAAAAAGCAATCGCAACGCGAACATCGTCCTACAGGGCAGGACAGGCTAACCAACAGCTTGTTTGCTCAACGCCGGCAGCGGGTGTCAAGGCTGGCTGGGGAGCAGTGGCAGAGCGAAACTCGACTCGCCTGAGGTGGCCAGCCTGAGACGGTCTCCCGTCTCAGGCAGATACAGCCCAACCAGAATCGAATAATCACCCGCCGCCAGCTCAGGCAGCCATTGCAGCGTGTGCTGGTCGGACACAGTCTCGCCCACATCCCAAAAGCGCGAGGGATAGCGCCCCTGCTGCGGCGGCGAATCCGCCTGAGCCACCCGCTGGCCATCGGCCGACACCAGATGGACGAACACTGTGTAATCAGACTGAATAGGCGCCTGAGCCTGCCAGTAGAGGGTGAGCGGCATCTGGCCCGCAGCGTCCAACGGCCCGATCTCGTAGCCTGCCAACGTGATCAAGCCGGCGAAGTTGGCGTCCAGGGCAACAGCCGAGGCCGGCAGGGATGGGCTGGGCCCTACCAGCTTGATCTGAGCCACTCGCAGCAGTCCGAGCCTGTCGCCTTTGGCATCGGCCATCGCCAAATTCTCGCCAGTCTCAAGGTCGTACAAACCTGCAACAACCGAGTAGACCGCCGGGGCTGAGGCGGCGGCGTCCGTCGGCACTTCTACCACATCACAGAACTGCTGGCCAGGCCGCCACTGGCTGGTTGGATACCGGCCAAGGCCCGGGTAGGTCGTGCGTTCTCCGACCTTGCGGTTGGCCTCGTCCAGAATCTGGACGAACAAAACATAGTCGCGTTCGCTAGCGCTCAAGGGCTGCCAACAGAGCCGAGCCGTTACAGCTTCGCCCGGCGCCAGTCGCTGTGGCGAGACCTGGGCATCGACCAGACGGGCCAGCGTCCCGAACGAAACGTCCATGGCGGCTCGCTGCTCACCCCCAGACACGGCGAACATAGAATCTGGCGCTCGATACGCAGGCATGATAAAGGCGGGCGCCAGCAGGGCGATCACTGCCACAAAGGACCAGGCCGCCGCGAGCGCCTTGTAAGACCAGTGGCTGAGGCCGCGCACCATTAGAACGGCCAGGGGCGCCAGCACGGGGAACAGCAGCCGGCCCAGCGTGCCCGTCACCGTAGTCGTCCACCAGAGATAGGCGAGGATCGTCAAACCCGTGTAGCCCAGCGCCACTGCCCACATCGTCCCGTTCGAGAGCCGGCGGCGCTGGCGCAGCAGGTATGCCAGCAAGCCGATCAGCGCCAGCGCTTCCAGCACCCGCAGTGTCGCATACACCCAGCCGGGAAACTGAACGTTGCTCCAGCCAAACGCCGCCCAGAAAGTCACTGACGTGGCCTGCCATTGATCCAGCAGCCGCCAGCCCTCAAACGCCAGGGAGCGGCCATAGGCGGCCACATGAACGCCCACGCCAAGCGGGTCGTCAAACTGCAGGAAATTGCGCGCATACCACCAGCCGCTGAGGGTTAACCACAGGCCCAAGCTGCAAGCCACGCCTATGGCCCCCACCCGCCAGGACCGGCGTCTGATGCCTAGCATGACTGCCACGCCAGCGCCAAAGATCGGCAGCAGCAGCGCGCTGGTCTTGGTCAAGGCGGCCAGACCGGCTAGGAGGCCAAACCAGACCCAATGCCGCCCGTTTCCCTCCGGCGCCGCTGCGTGTACCAGGGCCAGCAGCCCCAGGCCTGACAACGTGGCCACCAGGGCATCGTTGCTCACAGAACTGGCAATAAAGCTATACTGGGGGAGCACAGCAACCATCGCCGCACTCATCAGCGCCAACGCCGTCTGCTGGGTGAGCGCCAAACCGATACCGTAGGCTGCGAAGAGAGCGCCGACGCCTAGCAGCAACGATAAGCCGCGCAGCAGATAGAGCGGGCGATAACGCGGATCGTCGAGCTCACCCGCAGTGTGCAGGAAGCGATTCTTGTTGTCGGGCGTCGTGCCCTGAGCGGGATATCCCCAGAAGGGGTTGGCTTGCAGCGCGGGAGGAACCTTCGTCAGTCCTGTGGCGCGCAGCAGGGAGGCTGCGACTGCGTAGTACAACGGGGGATGGCCGGCAATCTGCACCGCTGGGTTTTGCTCGGCGTCGATTACCAGGGGCGGCAGGCTGCGCTGCTCCAGCAAGTAGTACACGTAGGCCGCATGCCATTCCTCATCAGGCTTTTCGAACATCGGGGTCTGTGCCAGATGCGCAACGCCAAAAGCAAAGTAAACCACCACAATCACCGCCAAGGCCAGGTTGCTGCGGCGCGCCACACTCATGACGGGATGACATCCTGCAACACGCGGATAACGTCAGCGTCCGCCACGCCTTCGAACACATCCACATCGCCGACAGCGCGCGGCAGGACGAAACGCAGACCGCTGCCGACGCGTTTTTTATCGGTGGCCATGGCCGCCAAGACCTGCTTTGGCGCGTACCCCTGCGCGCGGATCGGCAAGTCCAGCCGGGCCAACAGGCTCTCGACCCGCTCTATCAGCGTCGGGGCGCACAGCTCGAGCCGCGCGGCCAGCCGCGTGGCCGCGGCCAGCCCGATGCTGACGGCCTCACCGTGGCGCAGTTGGTAGCCCGACAGGGTCTCGAAGGCGTGGCCGAAGGTGTGCCCCAGGTTCAGCGCCGCGCGCTGTCCCTGCTCGAAGGGGTCCTCCTGCACCACGGCCACCTTGACCCGCACCGCGCGCCCCACCAGCTCACTCAACGGCAAGACCTCACGCCCCTCCATGACCTCGAACAGGCCAGGGTCGCCGATCATGCCGTGCTTGACCACCTCAGCCAGACCGCTGCGAAACTCGTCGGAGGGCAGGGTCTTGAGCGTTTCCGGGTCGATGGCCACCAGCGCGGGCTGCTTGAACGCGCCCACCAAATTCTTGCCCTGCGGCAGGTCGACGCCGGTCTTGCCGCCCACGCTGGCGTCCACCATGGCCAGCAGGCTGGTGGGAACTTGCACAAAGGGCACGCCGCGCAGATAGCTGGCCGCGGCAAAGCCGGCCACGTCGCCCACCACGCCGCCGCCCAGCGCAATCACCGGGCTGCGCCGGTCCAAGCCAGCCGCCACAAAGGCATCGTAGAGCCAGGCTACCGTCGCCAGCGTCTTGTGCGCCTCGCCGTCGGGCATCCCCACCATCGCTGCCTCAAAGCCGGCCTCTCGCAAGCCCGCGGCCAACCGGTCAGCATGGGCCGCCGCAATTGCCGGCTGGCTGACCACCGCGCAGCGTCCCGGCCGCAGGCCAGCCGCCAGCATCGCCTGCCCCAGCTCGATCAGCACACCATCGCCGAGGAGGATGTCATAGCTGCCGCCAGGATAGCTGACCGGGATCGTCGCCATTCCGGCCTCGGCCTTACGCGTCAGGCGGATCACCTGCTCGGCCACCTGGTCCACGGTCAGACCAGCCGTGTCGATCTGATGGGGAATCGCAGCATAGGCGGCCGCTCGCTGAGCCAGCAGCGTCTCCACGCGCGTCTGCCGATCGGGCCCGGCCAGCAGCGGCCGGTCGTCGGCCTCGCCCAGCCGCTCCAGGATGGCCTCGACCGGCGCGCGCAGACAGATTAGCAGCCCGTTCTCTGCCAGCGCCGCACGGTTAGCCTCTGCCACCAGCGCGCCGCCGCCGGCAGCGATCACCAGGTTGCGCTCACCGGCCAGCTCGCGACAGAGGGCGGCCTCCATGTGGCGGAAGACAGGCTCGCCATCCTGGGCAAAGATGGCGCTGATCGGCTTGCCGGCTTGCCGCTCGATGACGGCGTCCATATCCACGAACCAGCGCCCCAGCCGCTCGGCCACGGCCTGGCCGACGGTGGTCTTGCCAGTTCCCATGAAGCCTGCGAGGATGATGTTGGGATGGGTCATTGGTGAATTGGTGAATTGGTTGATTGGTGGAATGGTGGAATGGTTGCGTTGGGCGGCCGGCGCTGTGGGGATTATACGTGCTCTGCGGGGAAACGCCAAGCACCTGACAACTTGCCGATCTGCTGCTTTGCTGATTTAATACCGCCATGACTCTGCTCATCGACGGCCATAATCTCCTCGGCACCGGGCTGATACCGGGCGTACAACTGGGCGACGCGGACGACGAGTGGCTGTTAGTGCAGCGGCTGCGCTCGTATGCCGCAGCCCGCCGCCAGGCAATGACCGTCGTCTTCGACAGCGGCCTGACCCCGGCGCCCCAAGGGCAGTTGTCGGGCGGCTCGGTCACGGTACGCTTCGCGCCGCCCGGCGTGGAGGCTGACGCGGTGATCGTGCAACTGCTGCGCACTAACCCGCAGCCAGGCAAGGTCACCGTGGTCACCAACGACCAAGGGCTGGCGGGCCAGGTGCGGGCGGCCGGCGGCCAGGTGCGTTCGGCCAGCCAATTCGCAGGCCAATTGGCGCCGTCGCGCGCCAAGTCGTTCTCGCCTGCCGAGCCGTCGCCCAATCCACACGCCCCCGCCTTTGCCGACATCTACCAGGGCTTCGTAGAAGGCGAGAAAGACTCTGTGCGCTTCGGCGCTGAGATCGACCTGGACGCGGCCGTCTGGGTCGAGCGGCTGTACGGCGACGATCTGGTCGAGGCCGCCCGGGCCGCGCGCTGGCTGGGCCGTTTCGGCGGCCCGGCCGGGCTGGAGCCGCTGCTGGAC
>JBAQCH010000443.1:0-5682 GCA_049294015.1 Anaerolineae bacterium | reverse complement strand
GGCTGGGGCTGGCTGGCCGGCTACGGGGCCGCCATGACCCTCGCGCTGTACACGCAGTACTACGCCGCCTTCCTGCTGGCGGGCCTGGCTGCGGCCGGCGCGCTGGTGCTGTGGCGTCGCCAGGCCGGTCGGGAGCGCTTGCTCATCTGGCTGGCTGCACAGGGTGGGGTCGTGCTGCTTTTCCTGCCCTGGCTGCTCTATGCTGCGCCCAAGCTCGTGCCCTATGTCTCGCAAAAGATCGTGGCCGACTCGGACCAGCCGCTGGGACTGCCGCTTTACCTGGCCCGCCACCTGGCAGCCTACAGCGCCGGCCATCTGGAAGGTCCGCTGGTGGGTTGGTGGCCGCTGGGACTGCTAGGGGTGATCCTGCTGGCGGCCGGCCTGCTGCGCCTGGCGCGCCGCCGTCCACTGGAGCCGGGGCATGGCCTGCTGCTGAGCTTCTTGGGCATCATCCTGGGCGTGGTCCTGGGTCTGGGCTGGCTGGTCAACCTGGGCTATCCCTTCTTCCCGGAGCGCGGCGAACGGCTGCTGCTGCTGGGGCTGCCCACCTTCATCTTGCTGCTGGCCGCGACCTGGGCTACGCCCGATCCGGTGCTCAGCCCCGGCCAGCGCATTGTCGTGCGGCCGGCGCGCAGCCCGCTGCCGCGCATTTTCGTGGGCGCGCTGGCTGTGCTGGCCGCCCTTTCCCTGGCCGCCTTCTACACAGTTCCACGCTACACCGACGAGGACTACCGGCCGCTGATTGGCCAGGTCACGCAATGGGGCCGCGCCGGGGACACGGTCTTCGCGGTCTATCCCTGGCAGGTCGGCTATTTCTGGAGCTACGGCCTGGCAGACGGCCCACAGCCTGAGCTCTCGCCCGGCGGCGATTGGGGGCCAGAGATTGCCACGGCGCTGGACAATGCGCTCGGCCGCGGCCGGGTCTGGTTCCCCATGCACCAATCGCTGGGCGCGCTGCTGGAGGACGCGGCCGAGCAGCACCTGGCCCAGGACAACTACCAGCTCGCCAACCGCTGGTACAGCCCCAGCACCCGCCTGACTGGCTGGGCCGCGCCGCAGCCTGAGACGGCCAACAGCGCGGCCGTCACAACCTCCGGTGCCTTCGACGGCGGCGTTCAAGTGGACGTCAGCTACGTTCCACAACTGTTGGTTGCTGCCAACGACGTGCTGCCGGCCACGCTGGAATTCAGCGGAGTTGATGGGGAGCACCTGGCCAGCCTGCGCCTGGTCAGCGCCGACGGCCGCATCTGGGCGCAGCAGGATGTGCTGGTCGAGCAGGACGGGCTGCTGCGCATCGGGCTGCTGGCGCCAGCCGGCATGCCGGCCGGCCGCTATGGCCTGCAGCTCAGCCTGGCCCACCCCGAAGATGGCCGACCCATCAGCCTGCTGACGCCGGCCGGGCAGGATAGCAAGCTGGCGTTGGGCGACATCGACGTGCAAGCGCCCAGCCCGGCGCCCCCCATCAGCGCGCTGCCTATGGAGCACAGCCAGGAGGCAACGCTGGGGGACGCGGCGCGGCTGCTGGGCTATAGCGCCACGCCCGGCCCGCTGCTGCCCGGCAACGACCTGACGGTCAACCTCTTCTGGCAGGCGCTGGCCGGCGCGGCCGACGCCGATCTGTCAGCCTTCGTGCAATTGCTGGATCGGCAGGGCCAGGTCGCGGCCGCTTGGGAGGGACCGCCGGTGCCCTGGCGCCCAACCACGGAATGGCAGCCGGGCGAACTGCTGCGCAGCCAGCACACGCTGCGCCTGCCTGCCACATTGGTCGCCGGCCGTTACAGCCTGGTGGCTGGGCTGTTCGATCGACTGACGGGCGAGCGGCTGCCGGCCACCTGGCAGACCGGCCCCTTCGGCATCTTACAAGGTAGCGGCCAGCAGGCCGAGTTGGGCCAGGTCCGCCTTGAAACGCACGAACTGACAACCACTGCGCCTCAGCCGCGCGTTGCCACCGACGCCAGCCTGGAGCGGCTGGGCAAATTGGTGGGCTATGACCTGGCCAGCAATCAGGCGGCGCCCGGCGAGGCGCTGGATCTGACGCTCTACTGGCAGCCGGGCGAGACCACGGGCGAACGGCTGACCGTGTTCGTACACCTGGTGGACGAGCAAGGGGTGATCGTCGGCCAGTCGGACCAGGAGCCGGCCGGCGGCAGCCGTCCCACATCCAGTTGGCTGCCTGACGAATATATCACCGACCGGCACAGCGTGCGCGTGCAGAGCGATGCGCTCCTTGGCCCCGCGACCCTGCTGGTCGGGCTGTACGACCCGACGACCGGCCAGCGCGTGGCGTGGATCGACGCCGAGGGGCAAGTCACCGGCGACGCGCTGCGTCTGCCAAGCACGGTGCGGATCACGACGGTGCGCTGAAACCTGCGGGGCGGCAGGCTCGTACAGTGGGGTAGAAAGATGGCGGGCTCGGTCAGAGACCGGCCCGAGCATGATTTTGGACGGGCGGGCTCGGTCGGAGACCGGCCCGAGCATGGCCGGCTCGGTCGGAGACCGGCCCGAGCATGAGGAAACCGGCCCGAGCAGGATGGATCATTGACGATTGCCAATTGGCTTGGCAGAAAAGACAAAGAGGTACCACCCATGAACGAAGAAAACAACACCCACCCGATGGACGAAGCCGCCCAGGCGGCTGAAGGCGCGGCCAAGGCTGCGACTGAGAACGGCGAAAGCGCCACCAACCAGATCATGAATGAGCTGGGTCAGCTTGGCCACAAGATCACGGCCGCCATCCAGACCATCTGGGAGAGCGACGAGCGCCACAAGGCCGAGGAAGAGGTGCGCAAGGCGCTGAAGATGGCCGGCGACAGCATCGACCGCGTGGCCGAGGACGTGCGCAAGAGCGACGTGACCAAGGATGTGCAAACCCAGGCCACACGTGCGGCGGACGCGGTGCAGAAGAGCGAGGTGACCAAGCAGGTGCGCGATGGCTTCTTGACGGGCCTGCGCCGCTTCAACGAGGAGCTGGGCGGTTTCCTGGACAAGAGCAAGGCCGAGCAAGCCGCCAAGTCATCCGGCCAGGCCGCGGCCGACGCGGGCAAAGCCGCAGCCGAAGCCGGCCAGACAGCAGCGGACGCGGCCTCTGCGGTCGTCGAGGAAGCCGCGGATAAGGTCAAGGACGCTTAACGACTTGATGCCGGAGACTCAAACACGGGAGCAGGATGTAGACCTGCTTCCGTGTTTTGTTGTCTGAGGCGGCGGAAAGCGACGTTACAGGTTCGAAGTCCACGCCCGTTACTTGAATATTGCCCTGATCGGTATACTGCAATTGTCGGTTTCCGACATAGCCATACCGGCTCAGCGACTGTGGATCCATCAGGTCCGGCACCACCGTATCCGGCGCGATCCATCGTCCCAGCGGCTGGGCATAGTGCCGCGCCACGTAGTCGTGCAGCCCCAGCCCCGGCTCGATGACTTGTCCGGTAAACCCGCGATCGATTGATAAGGTCCACTCGTTGCCACGCATTCTACCATACGGCTCGTACTTCCAGCGAAAGCCTGCACGGCCATCGTAGTCCGCTTCCAGCGTAGGTGAGCCGAGATGGTCCTGGAACAGGTAGTTCCACGCCCCGCCGCGGTTGACGGCTACGGTGCGGCCGCCCAGGCTGTACGTCTTGACCACCTGGCCTGCGCTCGATCCGCCGGTCCACAGCCATTTTTCGAACCAGTCTAGCCGCGCGCCGTGTTCATTGGTGTAATGCCATGAGATCCTGAATCAAGGGTTCTAATGAACTGGTGTCGACATATCTCCGTCTCGTGGCATCGAATTCTACCTCTGCAACAGGAATTCGGCCCAGACGTCGAGATGCCGTCTGTTTCAAGTGAGCCCATGACCCTATCAACATTTCCTGGGACAGTTCAGGCAAAAGATATACTTCATAAAAAGCAGAATACTCATCCGCATCTTCGTCAAATGCAGAGTCAAACAACAACAGATACTCCTGATGGCGCAGAAGGAAAATGCGCGGTACGTCATAGAAGTCCCGATACTGGATTGATACGTGCATCTTATTCTCCTTAGGCCGAAACGTGACGGTTGTCGTTACCTCAGTCAATTGATACGCATGTTCTTTGGGACAGGATTCGGCACAACAGATCCAAAGGAGCTGCTTGCGCTTCCTTCTACAACATTTACATGGAGCCAGTTCACCATACCACTTCGGCTTGGCTCAGGCGCGAACTCCACAACGCCACCCCGAGCGCGTATTTCGCCAGCTGTGGTCACACGAATTGACCCATGAGGAACACCCGATGCTGCCTTGCTCAACGTTGCGCCCTGACTACCGGAGAACACTGTGCCCGGAGGAGGAAGTTGGGACTGACCACCCCTGACGATCACATAGCTATCAGGGACAACGATCTTTGGATCACCGCCTTGAAGGTAAGCAAACTTCGGATCATATGCAACGATTTCTCGCCTGAGACCGCCCAAGTTGGCGCCGCCGATGCCTACACCAGCGAATATCGCCCCTGCAAGTAACTGGGCTTGAGAATTGGGTGCAAGCTGGCTGAACTCTCCTGCCGCGAAACCATGCGCATACATCGTGTTGAACGACAGCGGCAGGATCGCACCTAACTGCCCGTAAGTGGCCTCCAGGTATGCCATCATCCCCTCGATGGTAGCAAGGTTCTGATGGTCCTGGATCCAGGCCAGAATCGTCGCATCCAACAGCCCCTGGTCTTGGATGGCGTACCATTGGTGCGTCAGTTCATCCCAGTCCTGCGGACAACCTCCGCCGCAAACCTGTACGCGGCCACTGGGATCCACGTAGACGGTCGGCCGATTGCTTACATAGCTGTACCTGTTCAGCGACTGCGGATCCATCGGGTCCGGCACGATGGTATCCGGCGCGATCCACCGACCCAGTGGTTGCGCATAGTGCCGCGCCACATAGTCGTGCAGCCCCAGCCCCGGCTCGATCACCTGGCCGGTGAAGGCTCTGTCGATTGGTAAGGTCCATTCTGTCCCGCGCATTGTACCATAGGGTTCATACTTCCACCTAGCGCCCGCGCGGCCTTCGTAATCCGTCTCCAGGGTGGGCGACCCCAGGTGATCCTGGAACACGTACGTCCACGCCCCGCCGCGGTTGACGGCCACGGGTCTCCCGCTCAGGCTGTAGGTCTTCACCACCTGGCCTGTGCTGCTCGCTCCTTCCCACAGCCACTTCCCGGCCGCCAGGGTGATATCGCTAACCGTGATGGGGGCCACGCCGTTTTGCTCGAACGGCGCGTAGATTGTGTTCCAGCGACCGGCCACGGCCTGGATGTCCAGCACGTCCACGTCGCCGTCGCAGTCGATGTCAGCTCGCAGGCAGCCCTGCTCCACCTGGTAGAAGGGGAACAGGTAGTAGCTGTCGTAGGTGTCGCCGGCCGGGCCGCTGCTCTTCTTGACCCGTTCGTCGTCGGGGCCGTACAGGAACGTCGCCACGTCGTCGGTGGCGCTGTTGCTGATCTGCTTCAGCTTGTGGTTCTCCCACCAGGTGTATATCCAGGTCACGGCGCCGGCCCGGTCGCGGCGGCTTTCCATGTAGCCCGCATCGTCGTAGCTGAAGCTGCCGCCGGCCGATGTGCCGGTCACGGCGTGCGGCCGCCCCTGGCCAGGGGCGGGATAGCTGTAGGTCACGCCGGCGAAGCTGGCGATGTTGCCGATCTCGTTGTACGTGTAGCCTTGCTGCACGG
>JBAQCH010000442.1:0-6916 GCA_049294015.1 Anaerolineae bacterium | reverse complement strand
GGTCTGCTGGCCGTGGCGCCCGTGCTGTTGCTGGCCCGCAGCGAAGGCCGTCCGGTGCGAGCGGCGCAGCCTTGGCTGCTCGCCTTGGTGTTGCTCTCGGCGGCGGCCGTCGGCCTGGGCATCGGCTGATGCCTGTTTGGGCCTGGCTGTTAACGGCCGCGGGGGTTATTCTGGCCGCTGCGGTCGTCTACTGGCTGTTGGTGGTGTCCGAGGGCGCCTTCCTCGGTTCTGGCACAGTGACAGCGCTGTATAACCGGGTTGCCCGGCGCTACGACAGCATCAAGCAGTTCGACGACGCCGACGAAGCCTACTTTCTGGGCCGGCCGGTGGCCCGTTATCTGGCTGGCCTGCCGGCCACGCCTGACCTGCCTTGGCTGCTGGATGTGGCCTCGGGCACCGGCCGGCTGCCGCTGGCTGTGTTGCGCGCCAGCGCAGGGGGCTGCCGGGTCGTGGCGCTGGATCGAGCGGATGCCATGCTGGCTGAGGCGCAGCGCAAACTGGACAAGCAAGGCTGGCCTGGCGTGGTCTACCTGGCGCACCACGCGGCCCGGCTGCCCTTCGCCGACGAGCAATTCGCGGTGGTGACCTGCCTGGAGGCGCTGGAGTTCATGCCAGAGCCAGCGGCCGTGCTGGCTGAACTGCTGCGCGTGGCTCGACCCGGCGGCCTGCTGGTGCTGACCAACCGCATTGGCCGGGATGCACGGCTGATGCTGGGCCGAACCTTCACACGCGACGGCTTGAGCGCCACGCTGCGCTCGCTGGGTGCGACCGGTGTGGAGATCATGCCCTGGCAGATGGACTACGATCTGGTCTACGCAGTCAAACAAGGCCAGCCAACCGCTGGCGAAAGCGGCGACTGGAGTGACAAGCTCCAGTGCCCGAGCTGCGGCGCCCGGCCGCTGTTGCAGGTCAGCGCCGCAAGGCAAGAGCAATGGGCCTGCCCGGATTGCGACTGGCGGTTGGTTGGCAGCGACAGCTTTTGGAGGTACGATGGTTACACTCGCGGCAGTCACCGCGGACGATGAGATGATGGCATTCATCGACGCAGCCAACGCCCAGTTGGCTGCGTTGGGCTATACGGAGCACGGCCGCCGCCATGCCGGGCTGGTCGCCCAGGTGGCGGGCGACATCCTGCGCCAGCTTGGCCGCCCGGACCTTCAGGTCGAGTTGGCGCGCATCGCCGGCTATCTGCATGATGTGGGCAACCTGATCCATCGCGAGGCGCATGCGCTGTCGGGCGCGTTGATCGCCATGCAAGGGTTGCGCCGCCTGGGCATGTCGCCGGCCGACGCCGCGCTGGTGATGGCAGCCATCGGCAACCATGAGGAGGAGCGCGGCGTGCCGGTTTCGCCTGTGGCCGCGGCTGTGGTGCTGGCTGACAAGGCCGACGTCCACCGCAGTCGCGTTCAGAACCCTGATCCAGACGCCTTCGACATCCACGACCGCGTCAACTACGCCGCAACCGCTTCGTCGCTGGAGGTGCAGGCCGACGCACAGGTGATCGTGCTGCGTCTGACCATCGACGCCAGCGTGGCCAGCGTCATGAACTACTTCGAGATCTTCCTGTCGCGCATGGTCATGATGCGTCAGGCGGCCGCCGTGCTGGGCTGCGACTACCAGTTGATTATCAACGAGGTGAGGCTTTCCTGATGCGCATTGCACGAGCTCGCCTGGCTTCGGGCGCAACCTGCTACGGCTGGCTGGAGGGTGATCGGTTCCAGCCACTGAACGGCTCTCCATTCGAGCAGCCTGTACACGAGCTGGCGGCGGCCGGCCAGGCTGAGCCGCCGGGCGCATGGACGTTGCTGGCGCCCTGCCAGCCCAGCAAGGTTGTCTGCATCGGCCGCAACTACGCCGAGCACGCGGCCGAGCACGGCGTCGCGGCGCCGGCAGAGCCGCTGGTCTTCCTCAAGCCGCCCAGCGCGGTCATCGGTCCCGACCAGGCGGTGATCCTCCCGCCCCTCAGCCAGCGCGTCGAGCACGAAGGTGAGTTGGTGGTGGTGATCGGCCGGCGGGCGCGCCATCTACGCGTGGACAACGCGCTGGAGGTGGTGCTGGGCTACACCTGTGGCAACGACGTCACCGCGCGCGACCTGCAGCGCAGCGACGGCCAGTGGAGCCGCGCCAAGGGCTTCGACACGTTCTGTCCGCTGGGCCCGTGGATCGAAACCGAGCTGGACTGGACCGCACAGCAGGTGCAGTGCCTGGTCAACGGCCAGGTGCGTCAGTCAGCCGGCGCCGACGCCATGATTTTTGGCGTCCCTGAGCTGTTGGCCTACGTCACAGCCGTGATGACACTGGAGCCAGGCGACGTGCTGATGACCGGCACCCCCTCTGGTGTGTCGCCGCTGCGCGCAGGGGACGGCGTGACGGTCGCCATCAGCGGCATCGGCGTCTTGAGCAATCCGGTGCGTGCGGCGTAACGATGCGCCGTGTCCGGTTTTCGCGTAGCCAAAAAGACTATGCCCGCCAACTTTTAAGTCGCCTTCAACAAAACAAAACGCTATGCGAATCGCCGGACGACGCCGGCGCGCTGCGGCCAACGCGGAGATGATGCTGCCCTTGCGAGCCCCGTCTCCTTACCTGCATCGAGACGAAAAAACCATGTCCAAACCGATTGTAGCCCTGGTAGGGCGGCCCAACGTGGGCAAATCAACCCTGTTCAACCGTATCGCCGGCGAGCGCATTGCCATCGTCGAAGATCTGCCAGGCACGACACGCGACCGGCTGTATGCCGACGCTGAGTGGACCGGTTCGCCTTTCACGTTGGTGGACACGGGCGGTATCGAGCTGGTGCAGGGCGACGCCAACGCCCGGCGCGGCAGCGCGCCGCTCAGCGTCACCTCGGCCGACTTTCGCCGTGAGATCCGCGAGCAGGCCCAGATCGCCATCGACGAGGCTGACGTGATCGTTTTCCTGGTGGATGCCAAGGAGGGGGTGACGGCCGGCGATCAAGACGTGGCTGATGTGCTACGGCGCAGCAAGAAGCCGGTGGTGTTGGCTGTCAACAAGGCCGACAACCTTGCCCGCAGAATGGCCGCCGTGGAGTTCTATGAGCTGGGCCTGGGCGATCCGCACGATATCTCGGCGCTGCATGGGCTGGGCGTCGGCGATCTGTTGGACCTGGTGGTCGAGAGCTTCCCGACGGCCGAGGACGCAGAAGAGGACGAGTCCCTCAAGATCGCCATCATCGGCCGGCCCAACGTGGGCAAATCTTCGTTGCTGAACGCCCTGCTTGGCCAGGAGCGCACCATCGTCAGCGAGATTCCCGGCACCACGCGCGACGCAATCGATATGCAACTGACCTGGGAAGGGCAGCCGGTGGTGCTGATCGACACCGCGGGCATCCGCCGCCGCGGCCGCGTCGAGCAGGGCGTGGAGAAGTACAGCGTCATGCGCGCCCTGCGCGCGGTGCAGCGCAGCGACGTGGTGGCGCTTGTCATCGACGCTGCGCAGGGGCTGACCGCCCAAGACGCCCACGTGGCTAGCTACGCGCTGGACGAGTGGAAAGGCATCATGCTGGTGGTCAACAAGTGGGACCTGGTGGAAAAAGAGTCCAACACGATGAACGAGTACACGCGTGAGCTGCAGGCCAACCTGAAGTTCATCGACTACGTGCCCATGCTGTTCATCTCGGCTCTGACCCGCCAGCGCGTCCACAAGGTGATCCCCCTGGCGCAGCACATCCAGGCCGAGCGCACCACACGCATTCCCACCTCGGCGCTCAACAAGCTGGTGCAGGATGCCGCGGTCAAGCACCGGGCGCCCAGCAAAACCGGCAAGCAACTGCGCTTCTACTACGCCAGCCAGGTGGACGTGGCGCCGCCGACCTTCATGTTCTTCGTCAACGATACCGAGTTGGTCCACTTCTCCTATCGGCGCTATCTGGAGAACCAGATTCGCATGGCGCATCCCTTCGAGGGCACGCCCATCAAGCTGCTGTTCCGCAATCGCGCGGAGCGCGAGAAATAGAAGTGTCAAGTGCCAGGTATCAAGTGCCGCACACGCGAACCGCATGATCCATGACACTTGACACTTAAAACGTGACACCCCATGTCCACCAAACGTTTCGATGCCCGCCGCTGGCTGCGCACGAATTGGCTTGAGCTGCTGCTGCTGGCTGTGCTGCTGGTCGCCCTCGGCTGGCTGGTTGCGCTGGGGCGCGAGATTTGGCCCAAGGTACGGCCGGAACCGACGCCAACGCCCGGGCCCGCTATCTTCGACGGCCAGCGCGCGTTGGGCGTTGTCACCTTCCTGACGGCGCTAGGGCCGCGCACGCCGGGCAGCGACGCGCTGAAGGCGACGGCTGAGCGTGTCGAGGAAGTGCTGCGCGACAGCGGCTGGCAGGTGGAGGTGCAGGATTTCACGCTGGATGGTATCACGCGCCGCAACATCGTGGCCACAGCCGGCGAGGGCGACGCGATCCTCGTGGGCGCCCACTACGACAGCAGCCCGCGCGCTGACCTGGACAGCAACCCGGCCAATCGGGCGCTGCCGCCGCCCGGCGCCAACGACGGCGGCAGCGGCACAGCCGTGCTGTTGGAGCTGGCCAGGGCCTTGGACAAGGAACGGCTGGCCGGGCAGGTCTCGCTGGTCTTCTTCGATGCCCAGTACGACAGCGACGGCCAGCCGGTAGCGGCTGGCGTGCAAGCGTGGGCCGAGCAGACGCCAACCGTCGACCCGCCACAGGCCGCCGTCTTGATAGCCCTACTGGGCGGGGCCACGCAGCAGTTCAGCATCGACACCCTGAGCGATCCGCTGCTCAGCCAACAGCTTTGGGACAGCGCCGAGCAGCTAGGCTATGCCGGCTGGTTCATCTCTGAGCCGCAGCCTGCGATCAACCTGGGCCAGCAGACCCTGGCCAGCCTGGGCGGCCCGGTGGCCGTCATCGCCGGCAGCGACGCAGTCACGTGGCGCACGTTGCAGGATACGCCCGAGCAGATCGACCCGCGGAGTTTGGGCCGCGTTGGGCGCTTGCTGCAGGTGTTTCTGGAAAACCAACCGGTTTCGCAATGACTTGCCATACTGAGCCGGGATTGCTCGCTGGACTCCTGTGGTGACAGGAGTCGCGCGGCGGCCCGCTCGCAATGACAATTGACAACAGATGCCAGTATCAATTTTCACGGAGCAAGAGCAACGTATGCAACCTGCACAACGACTGGACAATGTCCCCATGTACGTGTTCGCCGCCCACGGCGCACGGCTGAAGAAGCTGGCTGCCGAGGGGCTGGACATCATCCGGCTGGACATCGGCGAGCCTGATGCGCCGCCGCCTGCGTTCATCATCGACGAGCTGGACAAGCAGGCGCGCGACCCCAAAAAGCACGGCTACGCCGGCTATGGCGGCACGCCAGAGCTGAAGCAAGCCATCGCGGCCTACTACCAGCGTCGCTTCGGCGTCGATCTGGACGTGGCCACCGAGACGCTGCCGCTGCTGGGCTCTAAGGAAGGGCTGGCTAACATCGCCCTGGCCTGGCTGGACCCCGGCGACCTGGCCCTGGTGCCCGATCCTGGCTATCCCACCTACCAGATGGGGGCTAAGATGGCTGGGGCCGACGTCTACTTCACCCCGCTGGAGCGGCGGCTGGGCTGGCTGCCCGATCTGGAGGCGATTCCGGCCGAGGTGGCCCAGCGGGCGCGGCTGCTGTGGATCTCCTATCCCAACAACCCCACCGGCGCGGTGGCGCCTTTCAGCTTCTACAAAGAAGCCGTAGCCTTCTGCCGCCGCCACGATATCTTGCTCTGCTCAGACCTGCCTTACGCCGATGTGACCTTCGACGGCTACGAAGCCCCCAGCGTGCTGGCGGTGCCTGGCGCCAAGGACGTGACCCTGGAGTTCAACTCGCTGAGCAAGAGCCACCACATGGCCGGCTGGCGGGTAGGCATGGCCGTGGGCAACGCCGTAGCCGTCAAGGCGCTGTTGCAGGTCAAGAGCAACATCGACAGCGGCATCTTCCGGCCGGTGCAGGACGCCGCCACCGTGGCGCTCAACTGCGACGACAGTTGGATGGTGGCGCGCAACGCCGAGTACAAGCAGCGCCGCGACCTGATCCTGGAGACGATTCGCAGCATCGGCATGACCGCCGAGACGCCTAAGGCCAGCCTCTACGTCTGGGCGCTGCCGCCGCAGGGCTACGGCTCGATCGAGTTCGCCGACAAGGTGTTGCTGGAGACCGGCGTCAGCTTCACCCCTGGCGACGCCTACGGTCCCAGCGGCGCAGGTTACATCCGCATCAGCATGGGCGCCGAGATGAAGAAGATCGAAGAGGCGATGGCGCGGCTGCGCAAGATGACGGTGTAAATTAGTAGACGGGTAGACAAGTAGATAGGTAGACAAGTAGACAAGGCAAGAAGACGATCCCTCCTTGCGTGCTTCTATCCTCGTTTACTTGTCTACTTCTTAACTTGTCTACTTGTCTACCTTCATAGGAGCATGACCCTGACTAACGACCGTTACTTCTACCCCGACCAACCGCAAGAAACCGCCCTGCTGGTGGGCATCGAGCTGCGCGCGCAGCCAGGGCGCTTCAGCGTGGACGACTCGCTGCGTGAGCTGGAGCAGTTGGCAGCCACGGCCGGCATGGCCGTGGTGGGCCAGACCTACCAGCGCATCAGCGATCCCAACCCGGCGACGCTGATCGGCAGCGGCAAGCTGGCCGAGATCATCGATCTGCGGGCTGAGCTGGGCGCGTCGGCGATCCTGTTCGACGAGGAGCTGAGCCCCCGCCAGCAGCGCGAGATCGAAAAGGCCGTCAAAAACGAGGATGTCAAGGTGTTGGACCGCACGGCGCTGATCCTGGACATCTTCGCCCGGCACGCGCACACCCGCGAGGGCGCCTTGCAGGTGGAGCTGGCCCAGTACGAGTACCGCCTGCCGCGGCTGACAAGGGCCTGGACCCACCTGGCCCGCCAGGCC
>JBAQCH010000441.1:0-16544 GCA_049294015.1 Anaerolineae bacterium | reverse complement strand
CGGAAGCCGCAGCGGCAGGTGGGCGCGTCGGCCAGCAGCCCCTCGTGGAACTCGCGGCAGGTGCGCACGCCGCTGATGGCCGCGATCCAGCCGTCCCGCTCCGCGCTGGAGAGGATGTCGATGGCGGCCAGATCGCGCAGTTGCGCCACGCGCGCGTCGGCCATGATGCGGGTGCGGCGGGCGTCGTCGGCCGGCCCCAGCACGTAGGCGCGGTGCAGCTCGGCGTAAGCCTGCACATAGGCCTGGCGCAGGGTCTCCAGCCGCCGCTGCCAGCCGGCCCGGTCGAAGCTGGCCTCGCCCTTGGCCAGGCGCCGCAATGCGTCCAGCAGTTCGCCGCGCACGGCCGCGCTCTGCTGCGACCAGGGATGTTCGGCCGGCAGGTTGGCCTGGGCCTCGCTCAGGTAGGAGGCGGTTGGCTGCAAGAGGGCCACCTCCTCCAGCATCTGCTGCACGCGCAGCGCCGCGCGGCGGGCATACACGGCCGTGGCGATCTCGGCCTCGGTGAGGCGCAGGTTGCGCAGCTTGCCGGGCGTGTTGAAGCGCGCCAGCGTCTCCAGGAACTCCTTGCTCTGGCGTAGGCTGGGCAGCAGGTCGGTGCGCGCCAGGCTGGTCTGCGGCAGCGCCTCGTGGCTGGCAAGCTGGCCATCCTGGGTGCTGTAGGCGATCTGGTCGGTCAGCAGGGCCTGGTTCCACAGCCGCAGGCCGCCCTGCACCTGGCTCTGCCAGGTGGCTACCTGGGCCAACTCAGCCTGCACCCTCCCTTGCAGCTCTTGCACCGCCTGGACGCGCGTCGCCTCGTTCTGCATCAGCCCGGCCTGCAGGTCCAGCCCCTCGAAGATGCGCTTCCAGGCCGCCAGCGGCAGGTCCTTGGGCCGGCCGTAGTGGCGGAAGTTGGCCAGGTCGGCCACGGCCATGGTTGCGGCGCGGTCCACGTTGCCCGCGTCCAGGACGACGTTGCCCGGCAGCGCCAGGGTGATCTGGCCGTCGTAGACCAGCGCGGCCAGCAGCACGGCCACCCACTCCGGCTCCAGCTTGCTCTGCTGTTCCTTGAACACCGGGTGCGTAGTGGTGGCCACCTGCACCAGCACTTCGCCCTGGTTGACCACCTGGTTGGGGTCGGGCTTGGCGTGCAGCGTGTCCAGCAAGCGGCGGGCGTAGGGGGAGTTGAGCGGCTTGAGCGCCTCGTCGTCGTCCAGCAGGTGCAGGCCGGCCAGGACGCCCACGGCCAGGTTGGTGCGGGTGCGCAGCGCGATCATGCGGATCGCGTCCTGCGCGCTGGCCGGCCGGGCGGCCTCGCTGATCGGCTGCGCCAGCCGGCTGAAGCGCGGATAGTCGGGATAAACGTCGCCGAAATAGGGCGCCAGCAGGGTCGCGCCGATCACTCGCAGCAGCTCCTCCGGGTCGCGGCTGGCGCTGCTGCGCGTCTGGGCCAGCACCTCGGCCACGGTGCGCGGCGCGCCGCGGTAGGTGATGCGCAGCCGGCTGGCCAGATGGTCGCGCAGCCACTTGAGCAGGCTGCGCAAGTGCCGCTCGGCCCGGTCTTCGTAGGTGGCGCGATGTTCCGAGGCAGTCATACTCAGCAGCCGCGCGCCGGCGTACTGGCGCACGATCAGCTCGAAGTCGTCGCCCAGGCCGTGTAACGCCAGCAGCACCTCGTCAGGCTGCGGCTCGCCGTCCGGCGCGGGCCGGCCGTCGTGGCGCGGGAAAGGCGGCAGGATGTAGAGGTAGAAGTCGCGCGGCGGCTGGGCCGTGCTGCGCTCGTTGGGCGCGCCGAAGAACAGGTAGCCGGGCCGGGTGACGTTGCGCTCGGCCCAGGGCAGTTCGTAGGGCCAGATCTTGAAGCCGGCCACGTAGACGCTGGAGGGCAGCCCCAGCAGCGCCTGCAGGCCGTCGAAGAAGTAGCGGTTCAGGTCGGCCTCGGACATGAACTCGCCCCGCTCGGCGATCTGCGCGTCAAAGTCGATCACCTTGGCCGGGTCCAGGTAGTACTGGCCGTTGGCGTCGTTGTGCGAGATGAACTGGCCGCTGACCGTGCGCATGGTCTCCCGCAGTGCCGTCTGCACGGTGCTCCCCAGGAACTCGGCGTCGGCCACTGCGTCCGGCATGGCCGTCCACAGGAACAACGTGTCGCGCAGCTCATCCACCGTCACGCCCAGCGGGCTGTAGATGTCGCTGGTGGTCAGGCGGTGTACGCTCAACGCGTCGACGATGCGCAGTGCCAGCGGTTGCAGAGCGGGCCGGGTGTAGGCGTTGCGCACGCGGCCCGCCAGCACGCCGTGGGCCTCCACCACCCTGGCCACGCCGGGCAGGGTGCGCAGGCTGGGGTTGTCGGCCAGCACGCCCCAGTAGTGGTCGTAGGAGATCAGTCCCGGCTGGTCGGCCGGCACCTCCTGGTCCAGCAGGGCGCGGATGGCCAGGCTGAAGGTCTTGAGCACCTCGCGCTTCTCGGCGATGTAGACCCGCTCGAAGGTGTCGATGTAGGCCGGGTGGATGGGAAAGAGGCCCGCGAACTCGCCCATGCGCTCGGTCAAGGGCGGGTAGAAGCCGGTGAAGCGCTGCAAGTGCTCGGTAATGGCTGCCTTCTGCGCGTCGCTCTTGCGCAGCAGCCGCTCGGCCACCACGTAGGCGATGTCGTCACGCGCGATGCGCACCTGTTCGAAGCGGTCGCGCACCCGGCGCAACTGATCGGCCACGAAGCCGAAGCGGGGGTTGTCGAACAGCGTCTCCTGCACGCCGGCCATGAAGCGGAAGGGGGTCAGCTCCACGATCTCGCCCAGCTCGCGCAGGAAGCCCAGGTCCAGGATCAGCGCCCGCTCCTCCCGGGTGCGCAGGAAGTCCAGCAGTTCGTCCAGCACCAGCAAGAAGCCCTGGCCGGGAAAGCGCTGGCTGAACAAGGCCATCGCCTCCACCAGCGCCTGTTTGTTGTTGCTGACCTGGCTGGCCGGCGGGAAGCTGTATTCGACGCCCAGGTCGGCGAGGAACAGCTCCATCTCGTCCAGCACAATGTCGCGCAGGCTCTTCTCCACGCCGCCGATCTCGCTGCGCAGCACCTTGAAGCGGCCCGCCACCGCGCTGGCGGCCATGCGCACGGCCGGGTGGCGCACAGCCGGCGCCAGGTCCGCGTGCTCGGCCAGCGCCGACACCATGGCCATCAGGTGCGACTTGCCCGTGCCGTAGTTGCCGACGATCAGCACACCCTTGTTGTCCACCGGCCGGTCGATCTGGAGCTGCTCGAACACCAGGTTGGCCAGTTGGTCAGCCATGCGGTCCGAGATGACGTAGGTCTGTACGAGCTGGGCCGCCTTCTGCCGGCCATCAGCCTCACGCAGTTGGATGATGCTCTCAATGGGGTCGAACTGGATCAGGTCGCGGTATTTCATGTTGGTCTCTTTAGGGACTGCTACAAGCCGATGATGCACCCATCGCACAACTCCGTCTGCCGCCACGTGCGGTAATGCGGATGCACTGGAACGGCGTAGCTCAGTATCCCATCCTTGCTTTGGCCAGGCCACAGAATGACCAGCGGTGTTTGCCGACTAGCTTCTCGAAAAAGCCGCAATGGCTCCAACTCTAAGCTGGGTTCAAACATCAGATCAACATCTAGGCATAGAATTGGGCCTAGCGTTCTCCGCTCGATTTCCTGCGAGAACACCTTACGGGCCACACGAGGCCGGTGCTTGGGCGGGACGTCCAACAGCGCCGCACTTAATATTCCAGCCACTGACATCTCTATCCAGCCAAATCGACTCCGGAGAAATCGAGCAGCGCTATGCAACTTGGCAATGTCAGTGTCCGTTAGGATGATGCAAGGATAGTAGATTTGGGTTGCCAGCAGAGCAGCCAGACGGTTGCCTACCACTTCAAAGTTCGCTTGCTCAGAAGTGTTGCTCATTGGAGGCGTCTCGTAGATCAGGAGCGGGGAGAGTCTTGATTGAATGAAGTCACCTATGATCCTCCAAGGTCTGCCGGGTGCAGCATTATTCTATGTCTGAGCACGCGCGCCGGGCGCGAGAGCAGCCCAAATAAAGCCGGATCGAGGGGGGACTACGTCCCGCCCGCAGTTCCCGGCCCCGAAGGTGGCACTACATGTGCTATTGTACACGACTTTGGCGTGGGAGAAAATGATCTAGCGCAGGTTTTGGGATTTTGTTGGGAAAAACGAGGAGCAAGATACGGAACCGGGTTCCGCACCTTGCAGTGACGTTGGAATCCCGCTCAGATACTTGTTCTGCGGGAGGCCTTCTTCGTGAATCGCTAACTGGCGATATCTGGTGGCTCCACCTTCGGGACGTGCGCCTTTGCCTGCAACTTGGCCCGGTTGCGCACTGCCCACAGCCGTTTGGCTGCTTTGCCATCCTTGCGACAGTCGGGACAGAAGTTGTCCTGATCCGGGCGCGGCTTCCTGATGCCGCGCTGGTAGGGCCGGCTGCAGCCATCGCAGATGTACACCTCGTCCAGCCGGCACAGCAGTTGCGCGATCTGGTGCCACACGGCGCCGCGAAAGCCCAGGCCCGTGTCCAGAACCAGCACGGTACTGACCGCGTCGCCGACGTCGTCGCCGACCGAACTGCTGAGACAGACCCGCGGCCGCCAGGGGCCATCCAGCCTGGCCTGCACCAACCCTGCCAGCAGGTGAGCTTGTTGGCGGCGATCGCCCTCCAGCTTCATCCTCTCATACTGCTCCCGGTCCATGTCAAGCCTCTGCCAGACCTCGTACGGCACGGCCTCGACGTTCAACCGGGATCCTATCTCCAAAACCGCATCAGCCGCCTGCGCTTCCCGCCTCCAGGCAGCGATGGGCTCTAGCGGGGACCAGACACAGGCCGCGCCCAGCCCATCGCCTGCCAGGGCGCAGTTGGCGTGCGCCGCGCACAGCTACAGCGGTCCCCAGCGGGACGCGAAGTCAGCCACTTCCCTGAGTGTGCCGCTGGCCAGCCGCAGGAAGTCAGGAAGCAAGTCATCCGTTTCCTCTGTCTGGCGCCAGCCGATGGCGTGCAGCACATCCCGACGCAGCATCGCCATCTCTCGCAGCCGAGCCATGGGCACCGGCGTCGCCAGGCCGGCCGGCAAGGGAAAGCGCAGCGCCTTGGCCTTGACGTCCTTGGGATCCTCATGGGGCACCACCTTCACCTGGGGTGGAACAAGCAGATAGGAGACCCGGTCGAACAGAGACCGGACGAAGCGCTCCGGGGACTGAGAGGCGCCGTCCCAAGACGGCGGGCTGAGGGGTTCCATGGTCGAGTCGGCCGAAAATTGGTACCACCAAAATGTCGCGCTACTGTCACATGTAGAACTGAAATAGATTTGAAGCCGTTGATTTTTGATCGCGAATGCGCTATACTCAGGCCAGCAGTTTAGCACGCATGTTCTGATTTCACAAAGAGACGAACGTGCTCTTGGCGAAGGTTTTCCAACCCAGAACATCTGGCAGAGATGCCGCTGGTTCCTCAAGCCCAGGCCGCCGCCCTGCTGGATGTGTCTGCACCTTCCCAACGTAGCGCCGCAACGGCGCAGGCGCCGGGCAAGCCAGACCTGGTGCGTGCGGTCGAGCAGGCCGCGGTGCCGGTATTGCTGGCTGACAGCCTGGCGCGCGATGATCCACTGGTGTAGCGAGTCAACATTGGCAGGAAATTGGCCCACACCCTTAGGATGCGCACTGGTCGCCCATCGAGAGAATTGTTCTGATGAAACTATCCGAAGCGGTCGATGAACTCCTGATTGCGACACGGGCAGCCGGGCATAGCGATCAGACGGTGTACTTCTACGAGCGCAAGCTCAAGCCGCTGGTCGCCTATCTCGAAGACATGCCAGTAGAGCAGGTGACGCTGTCCGATCTACGGCGCTTCGTCACCCACCTGCGTGCCCGGAAGACGCGCTGGGATGATCACCCCAGCAAACGTCAGAGGGCTGGCGGTTTGTCCGAGGCGACGATTGCTGGCATTGTTCGCGCCACCAGGCGACTCTTTGGTTTCTTGGTCGAAGAGGGCGTGATCGCAGAGAGCCCTGCGGCGCGCCTCAAGCAACCGCGCCTCAAGCGCGGCGAGCCCAAGGCGGCTTCGATGGATGACCTGTTCAAGCTGTTGGACGCGTCCGAGGGGGATGATCCGATCTCAGTGCGCAACCGGGCCATGCTGCTGGTGTTGGCCGATACCGCCTGCCGGGTGGGTGGGCTGGTGGGGATGCGTCTGTCCGACCTTGACCTGGTGGCCGGCAAGGTCTACCTGCACGAGAAGGGCAACAAGGGACGTTTCGCCTTCGTTACGCCTGTGACCATCGAGGCGCTGCAAGCCTGGCTGGCCGCTCGACCCGGCGATTCCAATGCCTACCTGTGGACCAATCTCGGCAGCGGCGGCGGTGAGCATCTCAGCACTCAGGGTGTGCGCGAGGTCTTCCGCCGCATGAAGGCCAAGGTGGGCGTCACCGGGGCCATCAATCCCCACGCCTGGCGGCACGCCTTTGCGCGCGAGTACCTGCAAAACGGCGGCGACCTGGGGTCGCTGGCTGACATCATGGGGCACGCGGACGTGGTGGTCACGCACCGCTCATACGCCATCTTTCTCAACGACGAGCTGCGGGCCAAGCACGCCAAGCACAGCCCGCTGGCCAATATGCAGCAGGCCTTGGCTCACTGAAGCCGGCGATCATGCGCTGGGATAGAGCGCCTGAGGAAGATGCAGCCCTGGCTTTCCTCAGGCGCCTTCGACTGAGTTCGTCAACTGCACTGCTAGAGTCGCAGATGATCGGCGGGGCTGGCTTTGGCGTGGACGGCCTTCAGGTCGATGGCCGCCAGTTGCACATAGCGGCTGACCATCTGCAGAGTGGTATGGCCCAGCAACATGCGCAGGGTGAGGGCGTCGCCGCCGTTGCGCAGGAAGTGCAAGGCAAATGAGTGACGAAAGCGATGCGGATGCACGTTCTCGACTTCCGCCTTGTGGCCATAATGGATCAGCATCTTGCGCACGCGCTCTGTGGGCAGTTGCCAGCCATCCTCGGTCAGGAAGAAGCGCTTGTTGCCGCCCATGGGCTGCGGCCGCATCTTGCTGTACTGCCACAGCGCGCGGCGCACCGCACCGCCGATGGGCACCTTGCGCTCCTTCCAGCCCTTGCCTTCCCTCACCCGCACCCAGCCGCCGGTCAGGTCCACGTCGTCGACGTCCAGCGCGCATAGCTCGCTCACTCGCAGCCCGCAGTCCAGCAGGGTCAGAACAATCGCCCGGTTGCGCAGGGCGTTGGCCGATGTGCCCTGGATGGCCTTGAGCAGGCGCTTGATCTCGTCAAGCTCCAGCGGTTCGATCAGGCGTTGCTGTTCTTTGGGAGTCTTGACCTTGTCCATCGGGTTGTCCCGGATGTATTCCTCCTGCTGCATCCAGTTGAACCAGGCGCGCAAGGCTCGCACCGAACTGCTGATGTAGGTGGACGAAAGGCCTCGCTCTTGCGTGGGTACGTGGGAATTGCTCTCCCAGGCCTGTACGTCGTTCTGCTGGTGCGCGATGAACTTGCGAATACGGAGAGCTGTGATCTGGTCCGGCGAGGCAGGGATCTCTTCCTGGTCGAGCCAGGCGAAGAAGCGCCGCATGTGCTTGTCGTACCAGGTGATGGTCGTGGGGCGCCGCCCGGCTGCCTGAAGGTGGATGGTGAAGCCGTCAAAGAGGGTTCTGAGATCGGTCATGGTAGCACTTGTCCCTTGGTGGGTGGGCAAAAGAAAGACTCCCGTCGTTCAACGGGAGCCACTACATGTAGTGTGTGCCATGACCTCAGAACACTACATATTGGGGTATTGTGGCGACGGGTGGGCTCGAACCACCGACCTAGGGATTATGAAGCCCTCGCTCTGGCCGCCTGAGCTACGTCGCCAAACATGGAGATGGCTGACAGGAGACCTGTCAGCCATCTTGTGCAGTAGCGGGGGCAGGACTCGAACCTGCGGCCTTCGGGTTATGAGCCCGACGAGCTGCCACTGCTCCACCCCGCATCACTGAGCGTCAGTATACACCCTTTACAACCATCTGTCAAACCTAGCGACCCAGCGTCTTGTCGCCAAGAAAACGCTGCTGCCACTGCTGCCAATTGGCCAGCGGCTCACCCTCGACGCTGAAGGCCGTGTCTGGCTGGGCCGCTTCCTCGCCTAACACCCAAACTGCCACCTCGTTGGGAAAGGCCCAGCCCAGGTCGGTGTGCGCTTTGTCGATTACGTAGCGGTCCGACTGCACATAGGCCAGCCGTTCCTGGCTGGCTTGCACGCGCTGCGCTTCCAGCTCGACTTCCTGTTCCCATAGAGCCACCTCGTCCCGCAGCTCGCCGCTGGCGATCAGCCGGCTGGTATAACCGAACAGGAACAACGCCAACGCCGCAATGCCGGCGATCAGGGCCACTTGCTTCAGGCTTACGCTCAGATGGGCTGGTTTCTTGGACACGAACGGCTCCACCGAGGGGATCGGTAGTTCTTACAGCAAGTCCCAGATGAGTTCATCTGGGACTTGCTCTTGGCTGGTGCCGAAGGAGGGACTTGAACCCACACGGGCTAATGCCCACTACGCCCTGAACGTAGCGCGTCTGCCAATTCCGCCACTTCGGCTTGTTACGAAGGCAAGTTTACCATTTTTGCGGCCGGTTGTCAAATCAACCACCCTATTATTCCGCCTCCACCGTTACGCGCTGGGTCACGATGTACCACCGATAGGCCTTGCGGAAGCGCTCCCACGGCCAGTTCAGCCGGCCGATCTCCACGTCCTTGACCTGGCTGCTGACGCCGTAGGCATAGACGTCGTTGTATAGCGGCAAGGCCGGCAGTTGCTCGCCAAAGATGCGCTGAAATTCGCTGTAGAGCTGGATGCGCCGGCCAGGATCGTTCACCGAGCGCCCCTGCTCCATCAGCAGGTCGGCCTGTTCGTTGCTCCAGCCAGTGTAGTTTTGGCCGTTGTCGATCTGCGTCGAGTGCCACAGCGGGTAGGGGTCGGGGTCGCCGCTGAGCTGCCAATGGGTTACGGCCGCCTCGAAGGTGCGCGTGCTGAGATTATCGCTGGCCAGACTGGCCAGGCCGACCACTCTGGGCGTTGCCCGGACGCCGACCTGGCGCCACTGCTCAGCCAGCTCTTGTAGCAAGGCCTCGTTGTCGCCCAGCAACTCAAAGGCCAAGTCCACGCCCTCGCGGTCGCGCACGCCATCGCGGTTGCTGTCCGTCCAGCCGGCTGCTGCCAGAATCTCTGCGGCGCGGGCAGGATCAGATGCCGGGCGCTGGCCGGGGACGTGCGCCCAGGTGCCGGCCATGAAGGGCCCATCGGCCGGAATCCCCTGGCCGTTGAGCGCCCGATCGATCAGTTTGGACTGGTCCAACGCCAGGTACAGCGCCTGGCGCACCTGGGCATCGGCCATAAAGGGAACGGCCGGATTCTCCAGATTCAGATAGACGAATGTTGCGCCGGCCAACGGCGCAGTCAACACCACCATATCCTTGCTGGCCTGGGCGGCGGCGATGTCCTGAGGCAGCACGCGGCTGACCCCGTCCACCTCGCCGGCCTGGAACGCGGCAAACGCACTGGCATAGTCAGGGAAGAAACGGAATTCGATCGCTTCGAGAAAAGGTTCAGGGCCGGCGGCGTAGGGGTTGGGTTCCAGACGAGCGGTCTGCGCACTCAGGCTGGCCAGCCGCCACGGTCCCGTGCCCACCGGCTGCAGGTTGAGCAGCGACTGCGCCAAGTCACCGATGGGCACACTGTTCCAGAGATGAGAGGGCAGGATGCCGATGGTGTTCTCGGCCAGGAAAGAGGCCAGCGGCTGCTGCAAGCGGAAACGCACCGTGTAGGGATCGATTTGCTCCACCGTGACGTTGCGCCAGAGCTGCGACAGGAAGGTAGACGCCGGCTGGCCAGATTGGGCGAAAGCGTCGGACTGCAACACGCCCACAGTGAACACCACATCGGCCGCGCTGAACGGCGCGCCATCGTGCCAGCGGACGCCGCGCCGCAACTTGAAGGTGATGTCCTTTTCGTCGGGGCTGATCTCCCAGTTCTCGGCCAGGTCCGGTATCGGCTCCCCGCGTTCGTTGAGCGTCACCAGCCCTTGGAAGATCAGGCCGGTCAGATCGCGATCCAGATCGCTGCTGAAGCTCAGCAGGGGATTGATCGCCCGCGGCGAGCCGACCACCGCCTCTGTGTAGACCCCACCCTGGGCCGGCGTGGTCAGGTTGGTGAACTCGCGCGCAGTGGATGCCAGAATGGCGGCCAACAGGATGATGCCGAGCCCGGCCAGCAAGGCCTGCCAACGAATAGAGCGTCCCACAAGCAATGTCCTGAAACAAACGACGCCGCGTCGCACGGGGTGCAGACGCGGCGATCATCGGATCGATTCCGGCGTCGGGCCGGTGGTTAGAAGATCATGGCTGAGGCGATGGCGATCAGGAAGAAAAGAACGCTTACAACCAGCGTCAGGTTGAAGAGGGTCTTCTCGAAGCCGCGCCGGGTAGTGGCAAAGCTGTCAGAGCCGCCGAACATGGCGCTGGTGCCCAGGTTTTTGGACTGCAAGACTACCAGAGAGATCAGCAAGACACCCAGGATGATCTGGACAATGAAAAAGACAGTCGACACGTGTTTTTGCCTCCGAGTTTTAAGCTAGGCGCAATTATACCACGGGCGAGCGAGAGGCTGCAAGTTGCAGGCCGCAGGATGATACGGTGGCTGGGTGACAAGGTGACTGGGTGACTGGGTGACAGGGTGATGGGGTGCGGATCGTAGATTCGGGTCGGAAGTTGCACGCAGCAGGCGGCGGGTCTTTGGCGTCGGGTACTCGATAGCAGACGACACACGATAACGCTGGCTCCTCGCACCCAGTCACCTTGTCACCCAGTCACCTTGTCACCTTGTCACCTAGTCCTTCATGCCACCGCTGCAAGCCACACGAACTGGTAAGGCTCCAAGTGCACGTCGCCGTCCAGGGCGACGGCGCGGCCGCTGGCCAGGTCCTGGAAGACGTAGCCCAGTCCGTGGATGCGCAAGAGGCTGGCGGCGACGGCCTGCGGGTGCTCGGAGAAGCTGGCCAGAACCAGCACGCGCTGGCCGCTGTGCTGGCGCACGTAGCCGAAGACGTGGGCGTTGCCGGTGTCGATGACCGTCGTCTCGTGGCCGGCGAAGGCTGCGTGCTCTTTGCGCAGGCCGATCAGACGCTGCAGGCCCTGAAAGACGCGGCCCTCGACGGTGTGCGGGTCATGGCGCTGCTCCATGCGCTGCCAGTCGGCAAAGGGGCGATGGACCCAGCGGCTGTCACCCGCCTTGGACGGGTCGTTGGCGTAGCTGTAGTCGTTCAGCATGGCCGTCTCGTCGCCCAGGTAGAGCAGCGGGATGCCGCCGATGGAGAGGATGACGCTGTGGATCAGCAACAGGCGCTGCACCGCGTGGTCGGTCTCCAGCGGGTTCTGCTCCCTCAGCGCCTTCTCCAGACCGGCCAGCGAGGCCGCCGTGCCGGAGATGCGCGCGTCGCCGGTCTTAGGGTTCTCCTGGAAGGGCAGGCCGCGCGCGAAGCTGCCAGGGAAGCGGCCGGTGTAGAAGGCGTTGAGGAACTGGCGGTGATAGAAACCGTTGATGTTGACCCCGGACGCGTCGGCGTCGTCGAAGGTCCAGCCGATGTCGTCGTGGCAGCGCACGTAGTTGACCCAGGCGCAGCCAGGGGTGATCTTGAAGCGGTCGCGCAGCGAGGCGTGCAGCAGCTTGACCTCGCGCGTGGCCAGCGTCTCCCACAGCAGCGCCATCAGCAGCGGGTTGTAGGAAAGCTGGCACTCGGCCGGCGAGATGTATTTGGCCACCTCGTCGGGATGGACGATGGCCTCGGACTTGAAGTAGAGCGAGGGTGCGGCGATGCGGGCCAGCGCGTTGTAGGCCTGGATGATCATGTGCGCCTCGGGCAAGTTCTCGCACACCGTGCCCAATTGCTTCCAGATGAAGGCCACCGCGTCCAGGCGCAGGATCTCCACCCCCTGGTTGGCCAGGAAGAGCATCTCCTCGCCCATGCGCCGGAAGACCACCGGGTTGCTGTAGTTCAGGTCCCACTGGAAGGAGTAGAAGGTGGTCCACACCCAGCGGTTGACGTCGGACCGGTAGGTGAAGTTGCCCGGCCGCACGTCGGGGAAGATCTCGCGCAGGGTAGCCTCGTAGGCGTCGGGCATGGTGCGGTCCGGGAACATGTAGTAGTATTCCTGGTACTCCGGGTCGCCGGCCAACGCCCGCTTTGCCCAGGCGTGTTCGTTGGAGGTGTGGTTGAAGACGAAATCCACCACCGGGCTGATGCCGTTGGCGTGCAGATCCTCAGCCAACTCGGCTAACTGCTGCATCGTGCCCAGCGCCGGGTTGACCTCGCGATAGCTGCTAACCGCGTAGCCGCCGTCGTTGTCCCCCTCCGGGCAGGCGAACAGTGGCATCAGGTGCAGGTAGGTCAGGCCCAGCTCCTGGAAGTAGGGGATCCTGGCGCGCACGCCCTCCAGGTTGCCGGCGAACAGATCGACATAACACACGCCGCCTAGCATCTGCTGCGATTGGAACCAGTTGGGGTTGGCCTCGCGCTCGGCGTCCAGCCTCTTGAGCCGGGCCGGCCGCGCCAGCCAGGCCTCGGCCGCGCTGGCCAGGATTTCCTCCAGGTGGAAGAAGAAGTCGTAGTGCTGGCCGTAAAGGTGGAGTAGCAGCGGGAAGAGGGTGGGGAAGTGGCGCTCCAGCCGCGTTTTGAACGCGGCCCAATCGGCCTGATCAGCTTGGGCTGCAAAGCGCGCGTCCAGGCGCGGCAGGAGGCGCTGCAAGGAGCGCGCGGTCTGTTGGTTTTGCCAGATTGTGTCGGGCATAATCATGGTCCTCGTCTTGTCGAACCAGTGCTGACAGTCCTGGTCATGCGTCGCGTTCCACTCTGTCAATTGAGCAAGACGTCAGCCCTTTGACACGATAAGGGCCAACCCGCCGCAAGTCACTCCATCAGCGAGTTGGCCCTATCAGGCCGTATCTATGCGAATGCGCCGCAGAGCTCGGGCCACGAACTGCGCGAATTGGACGAATGAGCGGCTTTTCTCTTCATGGGACTCGCGCACCAGTGCAAGCGCGCAGGCGCATGTGTTCGTGGCCACACTCCGGTCACACTGTCGTTGGGCCTCTACCCCTTAACAGCGCCCGCCGTCAGGCCGGAGATGATGCGCTGCTGGAAGATCAGCACCAGGATGACCAGCGGGATGCTAACCAGGATGCCAGCTGCCATAATCTCGCCAAAGGGCTCTTGTCGCGCCACGGTGCCGGTGAAGAGTGCGATTACGACCGGTACGGTGCGCGCCTCAGGCTCGATGGAGGTGAACGTGAGCGCAAACAGATACTCGTTCCAGGCTGCGATAAAGGCCAGGAGCCCGGTCGTGACCAGGGCCGGCCCGGTCAACGGCAACAGGATCATACGAAAGGTCTGGAACGCGGATGCGCCGTCGACTTGGGCGGCCTGCATGATCTCGAGCGGCAGACCCTTGAAGAAGGAGGTCAACACCCAGACGGTGAACGGCAGGGTGAAGAGCATGTAGGTGACGATCATGCTGGGAATGGCGCCTGCGCCGGTGAAGACGATCATGGCGTAAAGGCCAGCTAGCACCGACACCTGGGGAAACATGGTCATCGCTAGTATCAGGTAGAGGGTGGGCGTGCGGCCACGAAAGCGCAGTTTGCCCATCGCAAAGGCAGCGAAGGAGCCGATTGCCAAGGCCATCAGCGTCACTGAGGTGGCTACGATCGCGCTGTTCTTAATGCCGCGCCAGAACTCGTCATTTTGAAAGACGGCGCCGTAGTTGACCAGGGTTGGGTCGACGCTTCCCGTCGTCGGGTCGCGCGGTACGAACGTCGCAGGGGTCATCTGTAGCTGCGCCTCTGTCTTGAGCGAGGAGTTGATGGCCCAATAGAAGGGAAACAGCATCCAGATGACGACGACGATTACCAGCAGCCAGAAGAGGATTTTTCCGAGCGGGGATTTCTTGCGCGTGGTCATTTTTCCTCCACTCCGATGATACGTATGTACATGACCGCAAAGACGAAGATCAGCAGGAAGATGATCATGCTGGCGGCTGAGGAGTAACCCATGGCACGGTTGTTGATGAGCTCATAGTAGGTGAAGCTAGCCATGGAATAGCGGCTCTGGGCCAGGACGATCTGGAAGACGTCAAAGACCCGCAGTGCGTCAAGGGTCCGGAAGACCAACGCCACGGCGATCGTGGGGCGCAGCAGGGGTAAAGTCAGGCGCGTGAACTGCGTCCATTTTTTGGCGCCGTCCACATCAGCCGCCTCGTATATATCCCCTGGAATGAGCTGGAGGCCGGCCAGGAGGAGAAGGGCCATAAACGATGTGGTCTTCCAGACGTCGATGATGATCATCGCAGGCATCTGGAACTCAGGGGCGGTCAAAAAAGGAATGTTGCCATCGCCAATGCCGAGGTACCAAAGGACTGTATTGAAGAACCCAGTGCGTGTGGCGCCGAACATGAACTCCCAAATGCGGGACGACACTGCGGTCGGGATGGCCCACGGTATCAACATGATGGCCAGCAAGACCGCCCGTATCACGCTTTTGGCAGGAAATCCATTGAGGACCAGGGCAATTCCCAAGCCGAGCAACAGCTCAAGCGCGACCGTTGCAATGGCGAAGACCAATGTATCGCGCACAGAAAGGATGAAATCGGGATCGGTAGCGCCAAACACGTAGCAGTTGCCGAACAGGCAAAAAGTCGTCACCTCTCGGTAGCGCACTGGCTCGCGCGGCAAGACATCGATCGGCTCCATATAGACGGTTTCGCCCGTTTCCGGATTGACCTGGGGCTGGCCCGTGGCAGGATCGGTCACCGGTGGCAGCGGCTCTATCGTCATGCTCAGCAGTTGCTTGTAGTTGCTGAGTCCCACCCACTCCGGCTCTGTTGCGGTGGCGAACTGGGAATTGGTGAAACTGTTGTAGAAGACCGATCCTAACGGGTAGAAGGCGATGAGAATGATGACGATAATCGTCGGCAGGAGCAGCCAGTAGGCCAGGCGCTCCTCTCGTTTCGCCAGTGAGCTCATCCCCGAAGATTTGGCGGCCATAGTCGACACTCCTTGCAGAGAACTGGAACCAACCATCCAGATAGATCGGCGGCGAGCCTGGCCGGTCGAGGCAAAGCGTTGCCTGCCTCGACCGGCTCAGGTCTGCGTCGCTACCTGCGATGGAAGGCACATGTGGGACTGCCGTATCGTTCACATGCTGAAGCGCTCATCGCAGACTCGGCCCAAGAGCGTTCTTGAGCTGCTCAAACGCTTCGGGTCACGGCGCTGCTGTTTCGAAGCCCAGCAGGTCTTCCAGATCCAGTTCCAACTCGGCCACCGCCGAACTGGCTTGCTTCTCACCCGTCAGGACGGCATGGACGGCCTGGAAGAAGAGGGTGGAGACCTCGTTGTACTTCGGCGCCGTGGCCGTAGACGGACGAGCGACGGCGTTGGTAAAGACGTCCAACAGTTCACACATGAAGGGCTGGGCGGCGCACACGTCGGCGTCCTCGTAGAGCGCCGGCAGGGTTGGGTTCTGGCTGGCATTGATCGCGCGGCTCTTCTGCTCCGCTTCGGAAGCCATAAAGAGCGCGACATCAGCCGCAACTTCTGGGTTCAAGCTGTACTTGGAGACGCCAAGCTGCCAGCCGCCCAGGGTGGCGGAGCCAGCGCCCTTGGCGCCAGCGGGCAACGGCACGACGCCGACCATACCCTTGACCGGGCTATCGTCCCCCTGCGCCAGGCCGTACGCATAAGGCCAGTTGCGCATGAAGGCCGCGTTGCCGGCCTGGAAGATGGCGCGGGCATCTTCTTCTCCCATGCCTGTGACGCCGGGCGGCGAGATGGTGCCCACCCAGGAGGCCGCCGTGTCAATAGCGGTGATGGCGTTCTCGTTGTTGATGGTGATCTTCTTGTCCGGGCTAACGATGGTGCCGCCGCCAGCGGAGTCGACCCATTCCAGCGCGTCGCAGGTCAGCCCTTCGTAGGCGTTGCCCTGCCAGACGAAGCCCCAGAAGTCCTGATTGGTTGCACGCTCGCCTTCCTGGATCGTAGTGGCCATTTCGATCAGCTCTTCCCAGGTTGCGGGCGGGGCTGCGAAGCCATATTTCTCCAGCAGGTCGGTGCGGTAGAACAGCAGGCCGGCGTCGGTGAACCAGGGGATGCCCACCAGCTTGCCGTCGACCGTGTTGTTCTCGACGATAGCCGGGAAGTGGTCGCCGGCCACGTCGGCTGCGCCGTACTCGTTCAGGTCGACCAGGTGCTCGGCCAGGTCGCCAGGCCAGATGACGTCGATCATGTAGACGTCCACCTCAGATGACTGAGCTTCGAAGTACTGCAGATACAGGCCCAAGCGGTCTGTGGCCAGGTCAGGCGTCTCCAGGACCTTGACCTCGACATTCGGGTTGGCAGCCATGTAACGTTCGGCCGAGGCCTGGGTCTCGATGTTCTCGTTGCCCACAGCGCCAGCCGCGATGGTGATCGTCACCTTCTCGCCCTCGGCAGCGGGCGCCTCAGCTGCGGGCGCTTCGGCGA
>JBAQCH010000440.1:0-13050 GCA_049294015.1 Anaerolineae bacterium | reverse complement strand
CCCCCAAGGCGAGTCCAGCGGCCGGCGGCCCGCGCGGTTGCGCCAACGCAGCAGGGCCAGCAGCGCCAGCAGCAGCCCCACCACGCCCACATAGGCCACGTACTCGCCGTAGGCCGGCGTGGCGAAGCGGTCGGCCAGGTTCTCGCCGTAGCTGGGCAGCAGGGTCAGCAGCAGGCCGAGCGGCTGGAGCGAAAAGGACACCGCCTCGCGCCAGGACAGGCCGCCGCTGCGGATCGACAGGCCTGACAACTCCAGGGTAGGCAGAAGCTGCACCGCAGCCAGCAGGAAGCCCAGCAAGACCGCGCTGAGGGCCGCTAGCGTCCGACCAGCAGTGGCGCGCAGCGCTGCACGCTCCAACGCCGAGCGCTGCCGTCGCACAACCGCCCACAGAGCCGCCAGCAGGGCCGCCAGCCCTGGCCACAGGGCAGCCAACAGCAGGCCGGTGAGGTTGATGAAGGAAGACTGAGTGTGTCCGGCCAGCAGTTGCAGCCCGACGGCCAGCGCCAGAGCAGCGAACGCCAGCCAGCGAACGCTCGGGGCCACCTGATTGGTCGACAGGCCGTGCGACGTAAGACGCCAGCGGGGCACGCTGGCCTCCAGCAGCGTCAGCAGCCAGGGCAGCCAGGCCATGACACTGACCTGGTTGATCTGGCCGGCGCGCGCGCCCAGATAGCCGCTCAGGCTCCAGATCAGCCCGGCCGTCAGCGCTGCCAGCCATCCCAGCCGGGCGACGCGGCGCACGAAGACCGCCGCGCCCAGGCCGGCCAGCCAGATGTGCAGCGCCAGCGAGGCCAGCAGGCTTTGGGCGGCCGGCAGCGCGATGAAGGGCCAATGCAACGGATAGAAGATCGCCGTCTGGGGGTTAGCCAGGAAGGGCGCGCCCATAAAGAGGTATGGATTCCACAGCGGCAACCGGCCGGCGCGCAGGGCCGCGTTGGCGTAGTCGCGGTAGGGGGTGAAGTAGGCGAAGGCGTCGCCGGTGGCCAGCACGCGGTTGGTCAGCAGCAGCGGCGCGTAGACCAGCAGCACGCCCCCTGCCAGCGCCAACGCCACCAGCAGCCAGCCGAGCGCCTCGCGGCGCCGGCCGCCAGGCTCAACGGCCATGGCGGGACCCTCCGGCCAGCGCCGGCTCGATGCTGTACAACATCACCGACGGCTCGCCGCGCTCGTCTGCCGCAGTCAACACAGGATTGAGAGTCAAGCCGGCCGCTCCCAGCGCCGCCCGCACGCCCTGCTGCTCCCGGCCGGCGGGAAAGGCGATCAACTGGCGCTGGCTTGCACTGGCGGCGGCTTTGCGGGCCAGGTCGGCCGGCTCCTGCCACCAGCGCAGCTCGACCGGCGCGCTGTAGAGATAGAAGTTGTAGTGCCAACCCAGCCAATGGTGGTAGAGGACGGCGCCGGGCGCTTCTGCGCTGCGCACGTGGGCCGCAATCTGTTGGACGCCGTCGTAGACGCCGCCATCGCTCAAGGGCAGGCGCGCGAAGCTGCCCAGGTAGCCGGCATAGAGCAGGCCAAACGTTAGGCCCACAGCGGCGGCCCGCCTCGCCCAGCCTGCGCGGCCGGCTGACTGAACCGCAGTAACGCTGGCGTCCCAGGCCCAAAACGCCGCGCGCGCCAGCAACAGAGCCAACAGCGGCAGCAGGGGCAGCAGGTAGCGATCCCAGGGCGCCAGGTTGGTGATGATGTGCAGAAGCAGGTAGACGGCGACGGTGGCCAGCAGCAGCCGGTCGAACCAGTTGGCGTTGGAAAGCCCCCGCGCAGCGCCAACACGCGACGCCTCTGAGCGTTCCCCAGCCCGGTTGCTTGTCCTAAGCACAGTGTACAGTGCCCACAAGAGCCCTGCAGCCAGCGCTAGCCACAGCGGCCAGCCGAAGGCGTAGCCCAGCAGCTCGCCCCACTGCGCCAACCGGTGGGGCAGGCCGGCGTCCAGCGCCAGCGCCAGGCCGCCATAGGTTTGCGCGCTGCGATCCCAGTAGCTGGGCATCCACTGCCAGCGCAGGCTGTCCCACCATAGCACGGCCACCGCGACGATGGCGAAGCCGTTCAGCCAACGCCACAGCGCGCGACGCACCGTTGGCCCGCTCTTGCCTGTCATGCTGAGGGCCGCCGAAGCATCCTGGCGCCGCACGCACGTCCAGGCGTCCCGGCGCACGCTGAACCACAGCACAGCCAGCAGCAGCGGCATGAACAACAGCCCCTGCTGCTTGGTGGCATAGGCCAGACCGCAGGCGATGCCGGCTAGCCAGGCCCGCCGTCCCAACGCGGCCCACAGCGCCAGCAGCAGCCACAACACCAGCCAGGGATCGGTGAACAGGGTCGGCGACAGCCGCACGGCCAGCGGCGAAAGGGCGAACAGCGCCAATGCGCCCAGGGCAACGCGCGGCCCGTGGACACGGTGCGCGATCAGCCACAGCAGCGCCAGACTGAGGGTGCTGGCCAGCAGCGCGGCCAGCCGGCCGGCCAGGATGAGCCGCCCCGGATCCAGCGGCGCCTGTCCAGCGAAGCCGGCGAGCCTGAAGACCCCGGCCAGCAGGTAGAGCAGCAACGGCGGCTTGTCGACGTAGACGCCCAGCAGGGCCGGGTCGCTGCCGTCGGCGATGCGCAGCGCCCAACTGGCGTAGAGTGCTTCGTCTGGGTGCAGGCCGGGACGGTCCAGCAGCAAGCCGCGCAGCAGCATGCCCACCGCCAACGCCGCGGCCACCGGCGCGGCGCGCGTCAAAGACGCGGCGAGGGGGCGGTGGAGGCGGACGCCGAAGCGATGAGGGTGAGGAAGGGGAACTGCGCGCTGCACGAAGAAATCTCGCAACGGGACGCCACGACAACGTCAGCGGGAGGTCATTCGACGAAACGGTAGCGCAACAGCGCCCAAACGGCCTCGAAGGCGTCCTTCATGCCGATTTTCTTGCCTTCCTGGTACTCCCGGCCTGTGTAGGAGATGGGCACTTCGTAGATGCGGTAGCCGCGCTTCAGCACCTTGGCGGTGATCTCCGGCTCGATCTCGAAGCGCTGCGAGCGCAGCGGGATGGTCTGGATCACGTCAGCGCGGAAGGCCTTGTAACAGGTCTCGACATCTGACAGGATGGCGTCGTAGAGCACGTTGGTCATCAGGGTGATCAGCTTGTTGGCGATCATGTGCCAGAAGAGCATGGCCTTGCGCGGTCCGCCCAGGAAACGGGAGCCGTAGACCACGTCAGCGCGGCCCTCGATGATGGGCAGGATCAGCGCGGGGAAATCGCGCGGGTCGTACTCCAGGTCGGCGTCCTGGATCAGCAGGATATCGCCGGTGGCGGTAGCGATAGCCTTGCGCACGGCTGCGCCCTTGCCCTGGTTCTGCGGTTGCAGCACCACGACGAGATCGCCTGTGGCCTGCTCCTCGCGCAGGATGTCCTGGGAGCCGTCGGTGGAGCCATCGTCAACGACGACGATTTCCTTTTCGATCGCCATAGGCATGTCGGCGTAGATGGTCAGCGGTTTGTCGAAGGTCAAGTCCACGGCGCGCACCCGACGCAGGATCTCACGCAAAGTGGCCTGCTCGTTGTAGACCGGGATCAGGATGGAGATCTTCACGTATCCTCCTGGAAAGCGGCGGGCTCTGCGTCTGCACGCAGGCCGGCCCGAAGGGTGAAACTGGCCGCCAGGGCCAGAAGACATGCGAAGCGCCGGCCTGGACGGCCAGCGCACTGGCCCGATTATAGCCCAGCCAGGCTCAGATGGCAAAGCTGATCTTGGAGGCGCCCTGCATGTGTGCTACAATTCGCACAGCTAAGCATTATTGACCGTCATTCCATTCCAGGAGTAGCGCATGACTTCCCCGGAGAGTCTACCAGAGCCCTTATCCCCGCAACGCCCAGCCACCGGTCTGAGCTTCGGCGACGGCTTCCTGTTCGGCTGCGGCTTCTTCATCGCCGGCCTGATCGCAACCCTGATCCTCGTCCTGGTTCTGGCCCTGATTGGGTTGGCGTTGTCTGTAACCGGATTCGGCCTGCTCAGCAGCCTGCTGGGTTGATCCTCACGCCGCGACAGCCAGCACAACAAAAAGCAGCGGCTCCACCAATCCGTGGGCCGCTGCTTCCTTATTCCCTTGCCTACTTGCCTACTTGCCTACTTGCCTACTTGCCTACTTGTCTACTTGCCTACTCACTGCGGCGCGGTCATCTGATGGGCCAGGATGATGGCATCGGCGACCTCGCGCATCGACTTGCGGCTGTTCATGCTGATGCGCTGGATGTTGCGGAAGGCCTCCTGCTCGCTCATGCCGCGATGGTCCATCAGAATGCCCTTGGCGCGGTCGACCACGACGCGCGTCTCCAGCCGCTCTTCCAGCCGGGCGGCCTCCTTGGAGATCTCCTGATATTCGTTGAAGCGGGCCAGCACGACTTCGATGGCTGGCAGCAGGTTGGATTCGTCGAAGGGCTTGATGACGTAGCCTGAGACGCCAGCCGACGCAGCTCGCTCCACCAGGTCGCGCTGGCTGTAGGCTGACAGCAGCAGCACCGGCGCGATCCCTTCCTCGGTCAGGATGCGGGCCGCTTCGATGCCATCCATGTCAGGCATACGGATGTCCATGATCAGCAGATCAGGCTTGAGCTCGCGCGCTTGATTGACGGCGCTGCGGCCATCGCCCACATCGCCCACCACCAGGTAGCCCAGGTTGGTGAGCATCTCGCGCAGGTCCTGGCGAATGAGCGCCTCGTCATCGGCGATGATGATTCGTTTGCGTTCCACGGTGATTACCTCCACGGGCGGCTTTGTGTAAACTGCAACGAAGTATACGTCAGAGGGGGCTAGCTGGCAATTCGCGCCGCGGTCGATGAACGCTCCGAGACAGCGGAAAGTCCCACCTCCCGGCGTTTAGCGCGCGCCGGTATCGCTCCCGCTACGCACCTCTTTGTTGAAACGGACAACGACGCGCGTGCCAGGATCGGCGCGCTGCATCACGAACTGGCCTTTCAGGTCGCTCTCGACCAGTATGCGCACGATTGTCAATCCCAGGCTGCTGGTGGGCTCTTGCTCGGCCGCCTCTTCCAGGCCAACGCCGTCGTCGATCACCTCCAGCACTACCTGATCGCCTTCATCGGCCAGCTGCATCAGCACCGTGCCTTGATCGCGTCCGGTGAAAGCGTGCTCCAGCGCGTTGAGCACCAGCTCATTGGCTACTAAGGCGCAGGCCGTCGCCTGCTGGCTGGGCAGATAGATGGCCGGTCCCTGCACCCGCAGCGTGATCTGCTTGTCGGGCGTCACTGCCGCGCGCTGCGTCTGGGTCACGATGCGCTGGCAAACATCGCGGATGTTGATGGCCTGGTCGTCATCGCGCGAGAGGAATTCGTGGATGACTGCCACCGCCAGCACCCGGTTGACCGCCTCGTTGAGCTGCACTTGCACCTCAGGGTTCTCGGCCCGCCGGCTCTGCATGCGCAGAATTGAGGCCACGGTTTGCAGGTTGTTCTTGACCCGATGGTGGACCTCTTTGATCATGGTCGACTTGACGTGCAGTTCGACCGCCTTCTCCCGCTCTTCGGTCTCATCATGCACCATAATCAGCGCGCCGCGCAGCATGGGCTTGGGGGTCTTGGGGCCAAAGGGCCAGCGGCCGCTTTCATAGCTGAGCAACGGCACAACTTTGCGGTTCCAGTATCGGCTGCCTTCCATCACTTCATGTTCATAGCAAGCGTTGGTCTCGAACGCCTGGCGCACCAGCAGCTCGTCCTTGGTGTTCAGGTCGCCAACGTGCTCCCCTTGCAGATCATTCAGATAGTTCAGCCGCCGATAGAGGTTGTTAGCAATGCCGCTCAGGTAGCGAATGCGATACTCCGGATCGACAAACAGCACCCCGTCCCACTCCCCGAAGGGGCTGAGCTGTTGGGCACAGGCGATTTCGCCGCGCAAGGTCATCTCCTGCAGCCAGCCGACGGCCGAGCGAAAGGCCTGGTGACGCCGTCGGTGCCGCTCCCAGGCGATCAAATTGGTCTCGATCTGAAGCACGGCGATCGAGCGGCCGGCCTCCGAGACGATCGGTAACACCTGCTCGACAATGGGTGTGCCCTGCTCCAACAGATTGCGGCGATGCTCAGAGGTTCTGCGGCCATCGCGCAAGCCGGCAGCCAGCAGGGGATACTCACTCAGCGGCAGCAGCCGGTCGATCCACGGGCTGCGGTATAACGAGGCAATGGAGTGCGGCTGGGCCTGAGCAACCACCAACGCGGCGTCTTCCTCCTGCACCAGCAGCATGATATCGGCGCGACTGATGTCGGCCGTAAGCGACATGCTGCACTCGACGCGTTGTAGAAGCTGTAATTCATCGCGCGAGAAGCGGCTGCGCCATTGGGAAGGTTCAGTTGCGTCCATATAGGTCTTGAGCAACACCAGAGCTCAACAAAAAAAAGAGCCGACAGCGCTGTTGCCATCGGCCCAAGCTACTACCGAGTCAAGTCAGCGACCCGTGTTATGGTTGGTCGGGGCGAGAGGATTTGAACCTCCGACCTCTTGAACCCCATTCAAGCGCGCTACCAATCTGCGCCACGCCCCGAGACGAAGGGGATTATAGCACGGGGCCGGGGAAACGCCAAATGCGGGGGCTTTGGGAGTGAGGGAGGGGCAGGTTGGTGGGATGGTAGGTTGGTAGGTTGGTAGGTTGGTAGGTTGGTAGGTTGGTAGGTTGGTAGGGTGGTAGGTTGGGTGATTGGTTGATTGGGGAAAGGGGGCGCCGGCGACAATCGAGATTAGCCAAGGCGGCTGGCGGCGAAGCTGCGCTGGCCGCGAGCGAAGTCGAACGCGGACATAGCAGCCCGGCCAGCCAGTTGCAGCTCATCGAGCCGCAGCAGGCCGTCGCCGGTCGCTACAACCAGGGCCCCCTCGGCCTGGCTGACCCAGCCTGGCTCCTGGCCAGCCGGGCCGGCCAGGGCCTTGGCCCGCAAGACCCGGAGCTGCTGCCCATGCCAAACGGTGCTGGCGGCCGGCCAAGGGTTGAAGGCCCGCACGGCCCGCGCGATCTCGCTGGCCGGCCGCGCCCAATCGATCAGCCCCTGCTCCTTGCGCAGCGGCCGGCACAGAGTGGCCAGCCTGGCATCCTGGGGCTGCGGGGTGATCTGGCCAGCCAGCCAGCGCGGCAGGGTCTCGGCCAATAGCTCGGCGCCCTGCTGCGCCAGCCGGGCGGTCAATGTGCCGCCCGTGTCGTCCGGCTGAATGGCCAGCGCAGCCTGGGCCAGGATCGGCCCGGTGTCCATGCCTGCGTCCATGCGCATGATCGTGCTGCCCGTCACCTGGTCGCCGGCCAGCAGGGCGGCCTGCACCGGCGCCGCGCCCCGCCAGCGTGGCAGCAGCGATGCGTGGACGTTGATGCAGCCATAGGGCGGCAGTTCCAGCAGGGCCGGCCGCAGAATCTGCCCGAAGGCGGCTACCACGATCACGTCCGGCCGCAGCTCAGCCAATTCAGCCACAACCTCTGGCGCCTTGAGCGTTGGGGGCTGCAAGACAGGCAGGTCGTGCTGGATGGCGAATGTTTTGACCGGCGATAGCTCGAGCCGGCGGCCGCGGCCGGCCGGCCGGTCAGGCTGCGTGACCACGGCTATCACGTCGTAGCCGCCATGCAGCAAGGCCGCCAGGGTCGGCACGGAGAAATCGGGCGTGCCCATAAAGATCGTGCGTGTCATGGTTGAGTACCTCTGTGGCGAGGATTGTAGCATAGGGGAAGGGGATGTTGGTAAATTGGGGAGTGGGGGATGGGGAGTGGGGATTGGGAATTGGGAATGGGGGATGGTGAATGGTGAATTGGGGAATTGGGGAATGGTGAATTGGGGAATTGGGGAGTGGCGGAAAACCTGGCGCGGATGGGTGCAACCTTGCGGGGAATGAAGCGTATAGTGGGATAGAAATCGACAGTGCAACTACGCTGCGCCGGTGCGCCAGCGATTAAGTTTGACTTAGGAGGCAGATGTGAACGAAAACGAGACGCCCCTGGAGGGCGCACCGCCGCAGTACGCCGGCGAGAAGATCGAAGAAACGTTGGCGGCTATCGACGATACGGTGGACGCCGGCAGCCAGGCGGCCGCGGATGCTGCGGACGAGGCTGAGGCCGCCATCGAGGCGCTGGCTGACGCCGGCAGCACACAGGCGGCAGATATCGCCGAGACGCTGGACGCCAACGAGCAGCCAGCCGAGACCGCCGGTTTGCCCGTGCTTGTCAGCGCTCCGCCCCGCCAGGAGCAGGGCGCCCACAAACAGACCCTGACCGACCGCCTGACCGAGAGCCGGGAGTTCGACCCGGACGCCACCAACGACGATCGCATCATGGCTGCTTTGTCCTGGATCAGCCAGCTCATCTTTCCGCTGGGCTTCATCCTGCCGGTCATTGTGCTGATCTCAGAGACAAGCAAGAAGCGTCCCTTCCAGCGCTACCATGCGGTGCAATCGCTGGCCGTGGGGCTGATCATCTGGACCCTGGGCTTTATCTACATGATGTCCTGGATCACGGTGGGCTGGATCGCCATCCTGTGCCTGTGTCTGCTGCTGCCGCTGGGCATTGCGCTCTGGCTGCTGCCGCTGTACTACGCCATGTTGGCCTACAACGGCAAGCGCTTCCGCATTCGCGGCCTGACGCAGTTCCTGGAAGACCAGCGCTGGCTCTAAGTCAGCTTGAGACTTGCGCAGTCTGGTCTACGCAAAAGCCCCGCTTGGATACCAAGCGGGGCTTTTGCGTGGTACAGCAGGCAGGCGCGAGTTCCCCCTTTCTCGCCCCTTCGTGTATAATCCCCACCAGCCAACCACCCACCAAAGCCGCGGATCATCAGCCTGCCGACCACCACTCTACCAATCTACCAGTTTACCAATCTCCCAATCTACCAATCTACCACCCCATGGACGACCGCACCGTTTCCGCCCGCAAACGCCCCGAAGAAGCCGCGCTGGACGCTGCCCTGCGCCCTAAGCGCCTGGACGAGATGATCGGCCAGGACCGCCTGCGCGACAACCTGGAGATCCTCTTGCAGGCGGCCCAGCAGCGCAGCGAGTCGCTGGACCACGTGCTGCTCTATGGCCCGCCCGGTCTGGGTAAGACGACTCTGGCGCACGTCTTGGCCAACGAGATGGGTGTGGCCATGAAGATCACGGCCGGGCCGGCCATCGAGCGGGCGGGCGACCTGGCCGCCATCCTGACCAACCTGCACAAGGGCGACATCCTGTTCATCGACGAGGTACACCGGCTGGGCCGGGCCGTGGAGGAGATCCTCTACCCAGCTATGGAGGACTTCGCGCTGGACATCGTCATCGGCAAGGGCCCCAGCGCGCGCTCCATCCGCCTCAAGCTGCCGCGCTTCACGGTGATCGGCGCGACGACGCGACTGGCGCTGCTGACGGCGCCGTTGCGCTCGCGCTTCGGCGCCATCTACCGCTTCGACTTCTACGAGCAGGCCGCGCTGGAGGAGATCGTGCGCCGCGCGGCCGCGCTGTTGCAGGTGACGATCAGCGCCGACGGCGCCAGCGAGATCGCCCGCCGGGCGAGGGGCACGCCGCGCGTGGCGTTGCGCTTGCTACGTCGCGTGCGCGACTATGCCCAGGTGCGCGGCGACGGCGTAATCACGTCCGCAACGGCCGACCTGGCCCTGCGCCTGATGGAGATCGACGCGCTGGGGCTGGACGACCTGGACCGCAAGGTGCTGCGCCTATTGATCGAGAAGTTCGACGGCGGGCCGGTCGGACTGGAGACTATCGCCGCGGCGTTGAGCGAAGACTCCGGCACCATCATGGACGTGGTCGAGCCGTATCTGCTGCAACTGGGCTTCCTGGACCGCACCCCGCGCGGCCGCGCCGCCACGCGTTCGGCCTACGAGCATATCGGCGCCGTCTGGCCGGAGAAAGCGCCGGCCGGCGCGGCCCAGCCCACACTGTTTGCCCCAGATCCGCCTAATGCCAACGGGGATCTGCCTTGACGCGCGACTCCTGCCACATGCAACTTGCCACATGACACCTGACACTCTCCCCCGCATCGGCATCACCGCCCGCAGCAACGACAAAGTCTACTTCGACGGCTGGGTGCGCAACTATTGGTGGGCCGTCACCTGGGCCGGCGGCCAGCCGGTGCTGCTGACGCCGGAGACGGCGCTGTTGCCGCCCGACCAGCAGGTGACGCAACTGGACGGCCTGCTGCTCTCCGGCGGCGGCGACGTCCATCCCAAGCACTACAAGCAGCGCATCGACGGGACAGAAAAGCACAACATCCACGACGGCCGGGACACGCTCGAACTGGGCCTGGCCCGCGCCGCGCTGGCCGTCGACCTGCCCATCCTGGGCGTCTGTCGCGGTTTCCAGGTGCTGAACGTGGCGCTGGGCGGCAGCCTGGTGCAGCATGTAGACGGCCACCGCTCGCCCAAGGATGCGGTAAAGTACCACGACGTGGTTATTGCACCCAACACGCTGCTGGCTCACACCCTGGGGCTGGATGGTCCCTTCACCACTAACACCTATCACCACCAGGCCGTGACGCTGGAGCGGCTGGCGCCCGGCCTGCAACCTTCGGCCACCACGGTCGATGGCCCAGCGCTGCTGGAGGGCATTGAGTCGTCTCACCACCGCTGGGTGCTGGCCGTCCAATGGCACCCGGAGCGTTTCTACGAGCTGGACGAGCGACACCGGCGGCTGTTCAGCGCGTTCGTCGCAGTCGCCGGCAAACGTTGAACGGTAATCGGTAAACGATCACCTGTCACCGTTCACCGTTCACCGTTCACCGTTCACCGTTCACCGACCATGAACACCTCCGACTTCGACTACACCCTTCCCCCTGAGCTGATCGCCCAGACGCCGATCGAGCCGCGCGACTCGTCGCGGCTGCTGGTGGTGCATCGCGATACGGGCCGGCTGGAGCACCGCGTCTTCCGCGACATCGTCGACTTCGTGCGGCCGGGCGACCTGCTGGTGGCCAACGACAGCCGGGTGATCCCGGCGCGGCTGCATGGCCGCAAGGCGACCGGTGGGCAGGTTGAGATTCTGCTGCTGCGGCGCGCGCCAGACCCTGAGGGTTTCCAGGCGCGATTCGCATCAACGCTTGATTTAGCATCGAAACCCTCAGGGTCTGAGGTGTGGGAATGCCTGGTGGGTGGCAAGGGGCTGCGGCCCGGTGTGCAGATACGGATCGACACGCCGCTGGCTCGGTCGGAGACCGGCCAGAGCATGGACATTGTGGCCACGGTCGAGGCCGAGCTGGACGAGGCGGGCCGCCTGGTCAGCTTCAACCGGCCCACGGCCGAGTGGCTCTACGACCTGGGCGAGACGCCGCTGCCGCCCTACATCCACACCCCCCTGGCCGACGGCGAGCGCTACCAGACCGTCTACAGCCGCGTCGAGGGCTCGGCAGCCAGCTCCACGGCCGGCCTGCACTTCACGCCGGAGCTGCTGCTGGAACTGCGCCAGCGCGCCGTGGGCCTGGCCTTCGTCACCCTGCACATCGGCCTTGACACCTTCCACCCGGTCAAGGCCGAGCGCGTCGAGGACCACCCCATGCACAGCGAGTGGGCTACGTTGACGCCGGAGGTGGCGCGGCAGATCAACGAGACCACGCTGCGGGGCGGCCGGGTCGTGGCCGTGGGCACCACGGCGGTGCGCACCCTGGAGTGGGCCGCGACGGGCGCGCAGGGGCTCGATCCCTACGACGTGGAGGCCTGCCCCTGGAAGCGCACCGCCGCTTTCGAGGGCGAGACCAACCTCTTCATCCGTCCCGGCTACCGCTTCCGCGCCGTGGACGCGCTCCTCACCAACTTCCACCTGCCCCGCAGCACCCTGCTGATGCTGGTCAGCGCGTTTGCCGGCAAGGAGCTGATCGACGAAGCGTACCGTGTCGCCGTGGACGAGAGGTATCGCTTCTACAGCTTTGGCGATGCGATGGTGATTTTGTAGGACAAGGAAGGGGCCGGGTGAACTGGGAGGGAATCGAGGAAATGATTTGAAGATGGTGGTGATGAGCAGCGTTGGTTTGCAGCGATGGTAGATATCAGCTACAATCGATGCAACGTTTGGGTAACGCTAGTAAGATCGATCAAGGAGTAGCCGATGGAAGCTGTTATCGTCTCACCGAAGTATCAAGTCGTCATTCCGCGCGCAGTACGAGAGCCCTTGGGCTTGCGGCCCGGCCAGGCAGTCCAGGTTGTACTTTACAACAATCGCATTGAGTTAATTCCCATCAGGCCAATGCGCGAGATGCGCGGTTTCCTCAAGGGCATTGACACTGCCGTCGAGCGGGAGCCTGACCGCGTATGAACGTCGTCGACTCGTCGGGCTGGCTGGAATACTTTGCCGATGCGCCCAATGCGGAGTTCTTCTCAGCCGTTATCGAGAACACCGAGGAGTTGATCGTACCTGTGGTCAGCCTCTTCGAGGTCTTCAAACGCGTCTTGCAGCAGCGGGGTGAAGATCAGGCCTTGCAAGCCAGCGCCGCCATGCAGCAAGGCCGTGTAGTCGTGCTTGATGCCACTTTGGCCCTTGAGGCGGCCCGGCTGTCGGCCACCCTCAAGCTCCCCATGGCGGACAGCATCATCTTGGCTACAGCCCGCGCACACGGCGCCACGCTCTGGACTCAAGATGCCGATTTTCGCGACCTAGCAGACGTGCAGTACGTCGCAGCGAGAGCAGCCAAAGGTTGACATGGCAATGAACTGGAGAAACTTGGAATTCCTCCAGTTCCCCCACTACCCAGGAGTCCCCGATGCCCAGCATCTACACCCAAGCCGTCCACGCCGGCGAGCGCGCACCCGCGCCTGCTGAGACGCCCGTCACGACACCGATCTATCACAGCGTCGGCTATCTCGAGCCGTCAGCCGGCCGCATGGAGGCGGTGTTTGCCGGCGAGCAGGCCGGCTACGTCTACCGCCGCTATGAGAGCCCCACGGTGGACGCGTTCGAGCGGGCCGTGGCCACGCTGGAGGGGGGCGAGGCGGCCTTTGCGACCGCGTCGGGCATGGCCGCCGTCTCCGCCGCGATCCTGTGTGGTCTGTCGGCCGGCGATCATATCGTGGCGGCGCGCGCCTTATTCGGGTCGTGCCGCTGGGTCATCGAAACGCTGGCACC
>JBAQCH010000439.1:0-6176 GCA_049294015.1 Anaerolineae bacterium | reverse complement strand
GAGCCGCGGCGCGTTCCAGACCTGGCAGCGCCTGCACGCGGCCGGCGACCTGCGCCTGCGGGTCTGGATGATGTTCGACGGCGCGCTGTTGGACGAGGCCATCGCATTGGGGCTGCGCAGCGGCTTTGGCGACGACCGGCTGCGTATCGGCGGCGCTAAGTACTTCGCCGACGGCTCGCTGGGCGCACGCACGGCCTGGATGCTGGCGCCGTACAGCGACGGCGGCAGCGGCCTGCCGGTCGTCCCCATGGCCGCGCTGGCCAGTGCTATCCAGCGCGGCGCAGCCGCCGGCCTGCCCGTCGGCGTCCACGCCATCGGCGACCGCGCCATCCGCGAGCTGCTGGACGTCTTCAGCGAGGTTCTCCCCAATGTGGCTCGGTCGGAGACCGGCCACAGCAATGAGCTGACCGGCCACAGCGTCGCTAACCATTCACCATTCACCAATTCACCAATTCACCATTCTCCGTTCCCCCTCCCCCACCGCATCGAACACGTCCAGCACTCCCACCCCGACGATCTGCGCCGGCTGGGCAGCCTGGGCCTGGTCGCCTCCGTCCAGCCCATCCACCTGGTGGACGACATGGCGCTGGTGGAGCGAGCCATCGGCGAGCGGGGCCGCTGGGCCTACGCCTTCCGAACGATGCTGGACAGCGGCGCAGTGCTGGCGCTAGGCTCCGACTGCCCCGTGGCCTCGCCCAACCCCTTCTGGGGCATCCACGCGGCCGTCACCCGCCAGCGCCGCGACGGCACGCCGGCCGGCGGCTGGTATCCTGAGGAGCGGCTGAGCGTGGCCGAGGCCGTGGCCGGCTACACCCTGGGGCCAGCCCACGCCAGCGGCCAGCTCGGCCGGCTGGGCAGCATCAGCCCCGGCAAGCTGGCCGACCTGGTGGTGCTGGACCGGGACATCTTCGCCGTACCGCCGGCTGCGATCGCCGACATTCAACCTGTGCTGACGATTTTCGCTGGATCGATCGTTTACAGCAATGGAACCCTGCTATGAACACCCAAGACCTGCTGGCTATGGCCGACGACCCCCGGTTCATTCCCCGCATCCAGGAGTACTGCGACAGTTGGTGCGAACGCTGCGCCTTCACTGACCGCTGCCTGAGCTATGCCCGGCAGCAGGCCATGGCAGAAAGCCGGGGCGGAGAGCCGCAGGACTTCGACGAGGCTTTCGAGCAGTTCACCGGCATGTTGCAGGAGTCCCTTGACCTGCTGCGAGCGATGGCGGAGGAGGACGGCATCGACTTGGACGCAGTTGATGTCAGCGAGCATATGGCCGAGAAAGATCGCATCCTGGATGAGGTTGAAAACCATCCGATGTCGCGGGCTACCATGGCCTACTTCGGGCTGGCCAACGATTGGCTGGGCATGGTCGCCGGCAGCGTCGACGCCGCGGGCGGCGATTTCGACATTTTCGCTGGCCTGCGCACCGTCGCTCCCGCCTGGGACGGACCGGTTGAGGACTTGATCGAGGCAGTCGAAGTCATCCAGCGGCTGGAACTGGTCATCGTCGATAAGGTGCAGATGGCGCTGTTGGGCCGGCGGCAGGAATCCTACTACGGCAGGTCAGCCGACGAGATGTCCACCAACGCCGACGGCGTCGCCAAGATGGGCCTGCTGGCCCTCGACCGTTCCATCGGCGCCTGGGCCACGCTCTTGCCGGTGTTTCCCGCCCGCCAGGCCGCCACGCTGGAGATCCTGGCCCTGCTCAGCCGCCTGCGCGTCGAGCTGGAGCAGGAGTTTCCCGACGCATGGGCCTTCGTGCGGCCGGGTTTCGACGAGTGACCGGTAAACGGTGAACAGTAAACGGTGAGCTGTGAACAGTGGATGGTAAACCGCGAGCCGGCCTCACCTACCGATCACCGCTTACCGTTCACCGTTTACCGTTTACCGATCACCAACCAATCAATCACGGAGGATAAGATGCATTACAGACTACTGGGCCGATCGGGCTTACGGGTTTCGGAACTGTGTTTGGGCACCATGACCTTCGGCGAGGACTGGGGCTGGGGCGCGTCCCAGGAGGTCAGCCGCCAGATCTTTGACGCCTTCGCCGAGGCCGGCGGCAACTTCGTCGACACGGCCTCCAACTACACCAACGGCACGGCCGAGCGCTTTGTGGGCGAGTTCATTGCCAGCCAGCGCGACTATTTCGTCGTTGCCACCAAGTACACCCTGCGCCGGCCGGGCGCGGACAGCAAGGATCTCAACGCGGGCGGCAATCATCGCAAGAACATGCTGCGCACGGTGGAGCAGTCGCTCAGACGCCTCAACACCGATTTCATCGATCTGTTCTATCTGCATGTCTGGGACTTTACCACACCCGTCGAGGAGATCCTGCGCGGGCTGGACGACCTGGTACGCAGCGGCAAGGTGCTGCACGTGGGTATCTCCGACACGCCGGCCTGGGTCGTCTCCCAGGCTCAGGCCATCGCCGACCTGCGCGGCTGGAGCCGTTTCGCCGCCTATCAGGGCGAGTACAACCTGCTGGAGCGAGGCATCGAGCGCGACGTGCTGCCCATGACCCGCAGCCTGGACATGGCCGTGCTGGCCTTCAGCCTGTTGGGCGGCGGCGCGCTGACGGGCAAGTTCAACCAGCCGGCCGGCCCAGGCGAGCCGACCCGCGCCCGCCGGATCAACGAGCGACAAAAGGCGGTCGCTGATCAGGTCGTGCAGGTAGCGGCCGAGCTGGGGCGTACCCCCTCACAGGTGGCCATCAACTGGGTGCGCCAGCAGTCGCCCAACATCATTCCCGTGCTGGGCGCGCGCCGTCTGGCGCAGATCGAGGACAACCTGGGCGTGCTGGATTTCCAACTGAGCGCCGAGCATTTGGCGCGCCTGACGGCCGTCAATCCCCTGGAGCTTGGCTTTCCGCACAGCTTCTGGAACGACTTCGTGCGCCGTGATCTCGTTTTCGGCGAGCGGGTGGGTGAATTGGAGCGGCCCGCGATCTGAGCGTCTGATAACCTGGCGTCCGGCTGATAGCCGAACCTACATACTTGCCACGTGCAACTTGCCACCTGCCACCTGCCACCTGCCACCATGAACTCACTCCCCATCCGCCTGCTCCACATCGCCGACATTCACATCGGCATGGAAAACTATGGCCGCACCGACCCGCAGACCGGGCTCAACCTGCGCGTGATGGACTTCCTGCGCCGGCTGGACGACGCGGTCAACTACGCGCTGGACCACGAGATCGACGTGCTGATCTTCGCGGGCGACGCCTACAAGACGCGCGACCCCAACCCCACCTTCCAGCGCGAGTTTGCCCGGCGCATGAAGCGGCTGGCCGACGCGGGCATTCCGGTGGTGATGCTGGTAGGCAACCACGATCTGCCGGCCGTCGCGCAGCGCGCCACCAGCATCAGCATCTTCAGGACCCTGAACGTGCCCAACACCATCGTCGGCGACCGGGAGCGGCTCTGGCAGATCGAGTGCCGCCGCGGCCAGCCTTTGCAGGTCGCCACAGCGCCCTATCCACTGAAAAGCGGCCTGCTGACCGACGAAGAGAGCCGCGGCAAGTCCATCGCCGAGGTGGACGGCATGATGCAAGCGGCGCTGGCCGAGAACATCCGCGGCCTGGCCGTTGAGGCGCGGCAGCGGCCGGACATTCCCGCAGTGCTCACCGGCCACTTCAGCGTGCAGGAGGCCAGCACCGGCAGCGAGCGCGGCATCATGATCGGCCGCGACGTGGCCGTGGCGCGCAGCGTGCTGGCCGACCCGGCCTGGGATTATGTGGCGCTGGGCCACATCCACAAGCACCAGAGCCTGAACGGCGATGCGCACCCGCCGGTAATCTACAGCGGCAGCCTGGAGCGCATCGACTTCGGCGAGGAGCGCGAGCCCAAGGGCTGGGTGGTGGCCGAGATCCAGCGCGGCCGGGCCGACTGGCGCTTCGTCACCCATTACAAGCGGCCCGCGCGCCCCTTCGTCACCATCGCCGTGGACGTGCGCGGCGAGGAGGGCGACCCCACGCCGGCCGTGCTGGCGGCCATCGAACGGAAGGACCTGACCGACGCCGTGGTGCGGGTCACGCTGCGCCTGCGGGCCGAGCAGGAGACGCTGTTGCAGGAGCGGGAGGTGTTGCGCGCGCTGGCCCAATCCGCTTATTACGTGGCGGGGGTGAGCCGAGACGTGGAGCGGGCCGAGCGGCAGCGGCTGGGCGCGGTCTCGGTTGAGTCGCTGGCGCCGCGGGAGCTATTAGAACGCTTCTTCGAGGTCAAGGGGGTGACACCTGAGCGAGCATCGAAGCTCCTGCAAGCAGCCGACGAGATCATGGCGGAGCAGGGGTGATGTGGCGATCCTACTTGTCAGGCTGTAGCGATCGCTGTATACTCAGCGCATAGGCTTGGATTGATCCAACCAGGAGGTTCCATGGAAACGATTCTCTTGCAGCCCCAGTTGATGGAACAGGTCGTGCTAGTCGCATCGCAGGAGTCTAGGAAGCCCGATGAACTGGTAGAAAGCGCGGTGCGCGACTACTTGCGCGGCATGCAACGCAAGAAGATCGAGGCTGAAGTACGAGCTTACGAATCGATGCACCTTGAGCTTGTTAGAACCCATCTGGGACGCTACGTGGCGCTGCATAGCGGCAAACTCGTTGATGTCGATGAGGACTTTCAGATGCTTCATCAGCGAGTTCGGCAGCGCTTTGGTAACGAGGCGGTGTTGATTCGACGCGTCGAGGCAATGGCTCAACCGGAATTGTTGTTTCGCAGTCCAAGATTCGAGGCGGAACGCTCATGAGTCATCGCTATCTTGATGATTTCTATCCGGCAATGCCTGCGCTGGTTCTTCGCCTGGGATACCCTGGCGAAGGGATGGCAGTTGGCCCAATCACAGCGCTTGTTGACACCGGGGCTGATGGGACGCTCATCCCGCAGCCGCTACTCGACGAGATCGGCGCGCCGCTGGTTGACAGCAAGCGCATTCGCAGCCATTGGGGTGAATGGCGCCAGGTTCTTGTGTTTGCAGTGGACATGGGCATCAATGACCTGCGCTTGCCAGCCATTGAGGTGGTGGGCGATGAGTTGGGTAGTGAGATCATCGTAGGGCGTAATGTGCTCAATCGACTCAGGCTGCTGCTCGATGGCCCGCGCCGAGAAGTCCAAGTTGTGGGCTGAATGATCATGAAGGACCTCACTTTGCTCGCCGTCTTCGCCCACCCCGACGACGAAGCCTTCGGCACCGGCGGCACGCTGGCCAGGTATGCGGCCGAGGGCTGTGACGTCTATCTGGTGACGGCCACGCGCGGCGAGGCGGGGCAGATCGCCCTGCCCGCGCTGGCCACCCCCGCCAACCTGCCGGCCGTGCGCGAGCGCGAGCTGCGCTGCGCCTGCCAGACCTACGGCATCCATGCTCCCATCTTTCTCGACTACCTGGACGGCCAACTGCCCATCGTTCACCAGGGCCAGGCCGTGGGCAAGCTGGTCAAGATCATTCGCCAGCTCCGGCCGCAGGTCATGATTACCTTTGGTCCCGAGGGCATCTACGGCCACTACGATCACTTGGCCGTACATCGCTGGGCGACGGCGGCCTATGAGCTGGCAGCCGACCCCGAGTGCTTTCCCGAACGCGACGCCTGCCAGCCGCACCAAGTTAGCAAGCTTTATTATCGGGTCATCGCGCAGGAGATGCTGGATGGCTGGAACCCTGAGGGCCGGCCCGCGGCCGTGATGATGGACGGCGTGCCCTTCCCCTTCGTGGGGTATCCATCCCGCGAGCTCACAGCCATCATCGACGTGGCTGACTTTGTCGAGTCGAAGCGTCAGGGCATCCTTTGCCACGCCACGCAGGTGGGTGACGTCAGCCGCTACGCCACTGCCCCGGACGAGGTGTTGGCCGACCGCTGGTTCCGCCAGGAGACCTTCCGCCTCGCCCGCTCCACTGTGGGCTGGTCCGATGAGGTGGAGGACGACCTGTTCGCCCGCCTGCGCTGAACAAGCGCCAACAACTCGCGCAAACGGCGCCTGGCCATTGACCAGGCGCCGTTTCGAGTCTACGTGCCGGACGTTCCGCCTGTAGGTCCGGCTAGCAGCCGGACGTTCCGCCAGTTCCGCCAGTAGGTCCGGCTAGCAGCCGGACGTTCCGCCAGTAGGTCCGGCTAGCAGCCGGACGTTCCGCCAGTAGGTCCGGCTAGCAGCCGGACGTTCCGCCAGTAGGTCCGGCTA
>JBAQCH010000438.1:0-15018 GCA_049294015.1 Anaerolineae bacterium | reverse complement strand
CGGTCTCAGGCCGGACGCCCGTCTCCAGCAGCGCCAATTGAGCCTGGGCCTGGCGAACGGCCGCCTCGGCCTCGTCCACGGCCGCCGGGTTGGCCGCGTTAAGCAGGTCGAGCTGGGCCTGGGCGCGCGCCACGCGGGCGCGGGCCACGGCCACATCTGAAGCATTGGCGCCCCGGTTCAAATCCTCCAGGCGGGCGCGGGCGGCGTTGACGGCGTTGGTTGCCTGCTCGAGTTGTGCCGACTCGGGACGGGCGCCAATGTCGGCCTGGCCCGCGACACGGTCATAGGCTGCCTGGGCCTGGCGCTGCACGGCCTCGGCGTTGGCCAGCTCAGCCTGGGCGGCAATGCGCTGCTGGTCGCTGGCGCCGGACAGCACGCCCTGCAGGGCGGCCTGCGCCTCAGCAAGAGCTGCACGGGCTGCGGCATTCTCAGCCGGCAGCGCGCCGTTCTGCACGCGATCCAGCCTGGCCTGAGCCTGGGCCAACACGGCGTTGGCGGCGTCGATCTCTTGGGCCTGCGCGCCAGCCTTCAGCTCGGCCAAGCGCGCCTCGGCGCGCACCAGTTGCGCCTGGGCCTGGGCCACGGCGGCCTGTTGCTGGGCGGCTTGCAGGCGCAGCAGGGGCTGGCCGGCCTCGACCTGATCGCCCTCAGCCGCCAGGACCTCGGCCACGACGCCACTGGTGGGCAGGCTCAGCTCGGCGCTCTGGGCGGGCACGACGCGGCCATCGACGACAACACGGTCGGCGCTGATCGTCACGTCGGCAATGGGGGCAGCCTCGACGGTGGCGGCCTGGGTGGTCTGGTCAGGCCGGTTGGCGAACCAAATGGCTCCGGCAGCCAGAACGGCGATCACAACAACGGCTAGTACGATCTTCTTCATGGTGAACCTCTGTTTTTCTAGATGGGTGTTGTTCTGTGATCTTCAAGGTTTTCCGCAACCTTGAAGGTCTGCTTGTTTTCAAATTGCTGCCAGGTTTCCCTCGACAGCGGCCAGCAACGACGCTGCTTTTTCCGGGCTGTAAGGCCCGCGGGTTTGCCAGTAGACCCGGCCGTCCCGATCGATCAGCAACAGGTAGATGTGATCTTCGTCGGGCAGTCCCAGCGCCTGGCGAAAGCGCTGCTTGTCCAGGTAAAGCGTGATGGTGCGGGCGCGCGTGGCCGGGTCGGGAATGCCGCCGCGCATGCCGCTGTCGATCATCCATTGGTTGAAGCGGTTCATGGAGCGCAGCACCGGCAGCTCGTAGGCCCGAACCACCGGCAGGCGGCGCTCGAGTTGCTCCAGCAGCGGCATCCAGGTGTCCACTTCGTTTTGGTGCCACATCTGGAACGCCAGGGCAACGATGTTCACGTCACCCTCCAGGTCAGATGGCAGGGAGAACTCGCGGCCCGACAGGTTAGAAGCGCTGGTGGTTGGGAAGCGCATAGTTCAGTCTCCTTTCGCGTCGCGGGGGCGCAGGCCGTCCAAAATCAGGGAGATGATCGCCTCAGCCATGACGCGCCGCGGGGGCGTGCCCGGCTGATGCTCACTGGAGTAAGACACGCCGTCCATCAGGGCCAGAAACGATCCAGCCAGCAGGTCGGGCTGCATCAGGCGGATCTCACCGCGCGCCATGGCTTCGGCAAACATGGCGGCGATCGGCTCGAAGAAGCAGTGAGTCGCATAGAGGGTCAGGCGGCGGTTGTTCTCCGGACTCAGGGCCGGCATGTCGGCGTGCATCATGCCCAGCAGGTTCATCGGCGGCTGGGCTGTGAACCAGCCGGCTGCCGCCCGCAACGCCGACGCCAGGTCGCCATCGGCGCGATCCAGAGCAGCCTGCAGGCCGATTCTGTGCTGCTCGAAGTTGCGCATGGCCATCTCGACGAAGAGCTGCTCCTTGCCGTCCGGCACGTGGTAGTACAACGAGGCCTGGCGGATGCCCAGCTCGCGTGCGATGTCCTGCATGGTGACGGCGCGGTAGCCGCGCTCGTGGAACAACGCTTGGGCTGTGTCCAGCAGTCTGTGGCGAGAGTCGCTGATTGTCGAAAAGTCGTTCATGGCATCTATCACATTGCTTTGCGCTGCTTACCTACCGAACTATAGGTAGAATACCACGAAGAATAAGTTTTGTCAAGATATTGAATGTATAATTGTGGACAGACTTACACTGCCAACAAAGTAACTGCGCATAGGTGCCCGGCACTTCTGCGGCGATTCGCACATGATGACAAGCCGGTTCAAGTGCCGGGCACCTGGATGCCAACAAAGACGCCCGGCTGTCCAACAGGACAGCCGGGCGTCTTTGTTCAGCGGGCTGCGCCCGCCGTGCGTGCTAATACCGCTGTAAACGAAGTCATTGAGATGCCCGGCGTTTGAGCCTCCGGGCCGAGCCAACTCACGACGTCGTTGGCTGAAAGTACCTTATTGCAGTTTCTGTCTGACCTGTTCCGCTAGTTCGTTTTGTTCTGCGGTGATCAACACGTGGTCGCCTGCGCGCAGCTCCGTGGATCCGGTGGGCACGAAGTGCTGGCCATCGCGCGCGATCAATACCAATAGCGCCTGTGGAGGCAGGCGCAGGTCGATAATACGTTTGCCCACCGCGGCCGAGCCGGCCGGCAGCTCGATTTCCAGCAGGTGCTCGCCGATGTGCTCGCGTAGCGAAGGAGCTATAGACTCTGGCGGCGCTGCAATCAAGCCCAAGCGGCGCGCCACCTGCGGAATCGTGGTACCCTGGATCAGCACGGAGGTCAGCACTACAAAGAAAACGACATTGAAGATCAACTGCGCTTCGGGCAGGCCCGCCAGCAAGGGAAAGGTGGCCAGGATGATGGGGGTTGCGCCGCGCAGGCCCACCCACGACACCAGCAGCTTCTCGCGTCGCGTGTGCCGGGTGAAGCTGAGGCCGACGAACACAGCCAACGGTCGTGCGACAAGGATCAAGAATGCAGCGATTGCCAGCGAGGCGCCAGCTACCGCCACCAACTGCGAGGGGAAGACCAACAGCCCCAGGGTGAGGAACATGGCGATCTGCATCAGCCAGGCCAGCCCGTCGTGGAAGCGCACCAGGCTGTTTTTGTGGATGAAGTCGCTGCTGCCCATGATGATGCCCGCGATGTAGACCGCCAGGAAGCCGCTGCCGCCGATGACCTGGGTGCCGCCGTAGGCCAGCGCCACCAATGCAATAGTCACCACGGGGTACAGCCCCTCCTGCTGCAAGCGCAAGCCGTTGATCACGGCGACCCCGACGCGACCGAACAGGTAGCCACCCAGCGCGCCGAGTCCCAGTTGCACCACCAACGTGCCTAGCAAACCCAGCACCGCCGTCTCAGGATTGGTGATGAGGTTAATCAGCGCGACGGTGAGAATCACCGCCATGGGGTCGTTGCTGCCCGACTCCAGCTCCAGCAGCGCCTCCATATCGCCGGCCAGCCGGGTGGCCTTGGAGCGCAGGATGCTGAACACCGCGGCCGCGTCGGTGGACGACACCACGGCGCCCATCAGCAGCCCCACCGCCAGGGGCACATCCAGCACCCAGGCTGCGAACAGCCCAATGGCCGCCGCTGTCATTGCCACGCCCATCGTCGCCAGCACCAGCCCGGCCGTTGCCACCGGCTTGATACGCTGCAAGGGCGTGTCCAGGCCGCCAGCGAACATGATGAAGGCCAGCGCCGTGACGCCGACCGCCTGGGCCAGAGCGGCGTTGTCGAAGTAGATGCCGCCCGGCCCGTCGGAGCCGGCCAGCATACCGATGGCCAGGAAGATCACCAGCGCGGGCAGGCCCAGCAGGCCGGAGAGCTTGCTGGCCAGCACGCTGATGATCAGCAGGCCGCCGGCGATCAGCAGCAGTAACTCGATGGAACTCATTGGCGAAGCCTCGTTGGGTAGTGGGTGCGGTGTGCGATCAAGTGACTGCTGGCCGCCCGGCCGGGTAGCGTTCGTACAGCCGCTCCGCCGCCACGATGCGCAGCCGCTCCACAGCTTGGTAGATCTCGTCGAAGGACGTGACCAGCGGTGTGATGCCCAGGCGGATGTTGTCGGGCGCGCGGAAGTCGGGCAGGACGTGCATCTGCTCGATCAGTGCGCGATTGATGCGCCAGCCTTCAGGATGGCCCAGGGAGATGTGGGAGCCGCGCCAGGTTGCCGCGCGCGGCGATTTGAGCTGAAAGCCCAACGGCTGCAGCAAGTCCTGGTAGAGCGCGATCAGGAATTCACTTTGCTGCAACGACTTGGCCCGCAGGCGGTCGATGCCGGCCTCCAGCAGCAAATCCACGCCAGGCTCAATGGCGGCCAGCGACAGAACGGGCGGCGTGCCGGTCAACATGCGTCGCAGCCCGTCGGCCGGCTGGTACTCCAGGCCGAAGTCGAAGGGCGCTGCCTGGCTGAACCAGCCCGCAATCGGGTTGCGCAGGCTGTCTTGCAGGTTACGACGCACGTACAGGAAGGCCGGCGCGCCCGGACCGCCGTTGAGGTATTTGTAGGTGCAGCCTACCGCCAGATCAGCGTTGGCGCCGTTCAGGTCTATCGGCAGCGCGCCGGCCGAGTGGCTCAGATCCCACAGCGCCAGCGCGCCAGCTTGGTGAGCCAGGCTGGTGACGGCCGCCATGTCATAGCTGTAGGCGCTTTTGAAGGCCGCGTGTGACAGGCTGACCAGCGCGGTGTCTTCGTCGATGGCCGCGGCCAGCGCCTCCACCGGTCCGTGGATGCCGTCGGGGGAGCGGACAATCTCGAGGCGGTGGCCGGCGTCCAGCAGCTCGATGATGCCCTGGAAGATGTACAGGTCCGAGGGGAAGTTGAGGTCGTCGCTGACGATCTTGCGCCGGCCAGGCCGGGCCTTCAACGCAGCCGTGGCCAGCTTGAACAGGTTGGTCGAGGTGGATTCGGCCACCACGACTTCGTCGCTCTGCGCGCCGATCAGTCGGCCGATCTTGCCGCCGATGCGCTGGCCCAGGTCCAGCCAGCCCTCGTTCCAGCCGCGGATCAGCCGCTGGCCCCACTGGGTATCGACATAATCTTGCAACAGGGCGCGCGTGCGCTTCGGCAGCCGGCCCAGCGAATTGCCGTCCAGGTAGATCAGCGAGGGATCGGCGATGACGAACTGGGCCCGGAAGTGAGCGAGTTCGTCCTGGGCGTCGAGCGCAGTGGCCGCATGCGGACTAAGTAGGTTGGTGGTCACAGCAGAACTCCTTGGACGCGGCCTGCTAGCGGGCAACGGCGAGTAGTGCAGCCTAGTGTACCATGACTTGCCGCTAATGGGGAGATTGGCGTCTGGAATTGACGGCGGCGCGGCGCAGGGCTATACTGGCTGTTGCAAGGACCTCTTGCGAGGAAAGGAGTGCGACAACATGGTATCTGCGCATTGGTGCGCCCGACTGAGCAGCCTGGTCGTTTTCGGACTGATTGGCAGCGTGTTAGCTGGCTGTGCCATGCCGCTGGCCGGTGAACCTACCGCGCCTGCGGCGGCGGTCTCCACCTTCGAGGTGGCTACCGATAAGCCGGACAATCTGGTGACGGCGGTTAGCGACCAAAGTCGATTGGTCGTCGAAGTAACCAGCAAGAGCGGCATCGGCAGCGCCGGCGTCAGTCTGGCCTCGGGCGCCATGCCGCCAGCAGTCGTGCTGCGTCTTCATCTGCGCGGCCTGGAGCAGATGACGTTCAGCTATGGCGATACGACCGTCAAGCTCTCTGTGCCTAGCAGCGGCGACGGGCCTGTGCTGCAAAGCGTGCTGGAGAACGGGCAGGAGCGCGCAATCGGGCCTGACTCGCCGTATTGGATGGAGGTAACGCGGCCAGCCAGCGAGACCGGCGCGCCAGACGGCTACTTCGAGGTGCTTTCTCCCCAGGCATTTGCCGACTCACCACCAGCCAACTTCACCCTTGGCTGGATCGACTTTTTTCGCTAGAGACAGCCAGGAGCATCCCCATGACCTTACCTATCGCTCTACAAACCTACACCGTGCGCGAGCCTATGAGCCGTGACTTCGACGGGACCATTCGCCGCATTGCGGCCATGGGCTACGGCGCGCTGGAGACTACATTCGAGATTCCAGGCACGACCTGGAGCAAGGCTGCCAGTCTGTTCCGCGAGCTTGGTCTGCGTGTGCCTGCTGCTCACACGCCGCTGCCGCTGGGCAAGAACCAGGGTCCTGTGCTGGACTTTGCGCGTCAGATGGGGCTGTCCTGTCTGGTGGCCATGCATGGTCCCAACGACTTCAAGCGCATCGACCAGATCCGTCATATCTGCGACGAGTACAACCAGGCCGCGGCCGTGGCTGCCCGGCATGGCCTGGGCTTGGCCTACCACAATCACTGGTGGGAGTTCCAGACCGTCGAGGGCCGCCTGGCCTTCGACGTCATGCTGGAGCACCTGGACCCGGCCGTGGGCTTTGAAATTGACACCTACTGGGTGCAGACGGCCGGCCACGATCCGGCCGCTGTGGTGCAGCGCCTGGGCGGCCGCGCGCCGTTGTTGCACATCAAGGATGGCCCGGCCACGGTCGAGGACTCCATGGTGGCCGTGGGCCAGGGTGTGCTGGACTTCCACGCCATCGTGGCGGCGGCCAGCGGCGCGCAGTGGCTGATCGTCGAGCTGGACCGCTGCGCGACCGACATGCTGGTTGCGGTCGAGCAGAGCCACCGTTATCTGGTGCAGGAGGGGCTGGGCCATGGCGCATAGGGTCAAAGTTGGCGTCGTGGGCGCGGGCAAGATCTTTCCGGCCTACGCCGCCGGCTGCCGCGCGTTTTCGATCCTGGACCTGGATGCAGTGGCCGACATCGACACGGCCAGGGCCGCGCAGCAGGCAACCGAGCACGGCGTGCCCCGCTCGCTCAGCGTCGATGCGCTGCTGGCTGATCCGGAGATCGAGATCGTGGTCAACCTGACCGTGCCCAAGGTGCATGCAGCCGTCAGCCTGGCTGCCATCGCTGCGGGCAAGCACGTCTACAGCGAGAAGCCGCTGGCCATCGACCGCGCCGGCGGCCAGCAGATCTTGCAGGTGGCCGCTGAGCAGGGCGTGCGCGTCGCTTGCGCGCCTGACACCTTCCTGGGCGGCGGCCAGCAGACCTGCCGCAAGTTGATCGACGACGGCTGGATCGGCCAGCCGGTAGCGGCCGTGGCCTTCATGATGAGCCACGGGCCCGAGGCGTGGCACCCCAACCCCGACTTCTTCTATCAGGTGGGCGGCGGGCCGCTGCTGGATATGGCTCCCTACTACCTGACCAGTCTGGTCAACCTGCTGGGGCCGGTGCAGCGGGTGGCTGGATCGGCCAGGGCGTCGTTCGCCGAACGCATCGCGACGAGCCGCGAGCATTTCGGACGGCGCCTGCCCGTGGAGGTTTCCACCCACGTGGCCGCGTTGCTCGACTTTGCCGCCGGGCCGATCGCGACGTTGATCACCAGCTTCGATGTGTGGAGCGCCAACCTGCCGCGCATCGAAATCTACGGCTCTGAGGGGACGCTGTGCGTGCCTGATCCGAACATCTTCGGCGGCGTGGTGCGGGTGCGGCGGGCCGGCGCGGCCGAGTGGAGCGATGTGCCGCTGTGCTTCGACGCCGAGGTGGGCCGCGGCATCGGCGTAGCGGACCTGGCCTACGCGTTCAGGAGCGGCCGGCCGCAGCGGGCCAGCGGCCAGTTGGCCTACCACGTGTTGGATATCATGACGGCCGTAGAGCAATCCTCCGTCGAGGGGCGGCACATGCTGCTGGAGAGCGCTTGCGGCCGGCCGGCGCCGCTGCCGATGGGATTGTTGCGTGGGGAGTTGGACGAATAACGCGTATGGCAGGACTGACAGTGCTGAGCCAGCCGGTCGACTATCCTTCCGTGAATCAGCACTGTCAGTCCTGATGTAACGTACGCGACCAGGACTGACAGTGCTGAGCCGGCCGGTCGACTATCCTTCCGTTGAATCAGCACTGTCAGTCCTGATGTAACGTACGCGACCAGGACTGACAGTGCTGAGCCGGCCGGTCGACTATCCTTCCGTGTATCAGCACTGTCAGTCCTAACGAATCTGCCGGTTCTTGAACACCACCGGATCCAGCGCGCCGGGCGGCGCATATTGATCCAGGGTAATGCTGACGGCGGCTGGCGTCACGGGCGTCCAGCCGCTGCGTCCGGTCTCGTAGATGGTCCACGTGCCGGGGGTTAGCGTAGCCGTTGCCGCGCCGCTGGCGTCGGTGCTCCTGACCTGGAGCACAGCGAACGGATCGCGCAGCGGCTCGAAGGTGATGCGCCAGCCCGCGCCCGGCTGCACCGTTCCGTTGGGCGATTCTTCCCACTTCAGCGCGGTCACGTCGAACAGGCGGCGAATCTTGAAGACGATCAGATAGGGCTGGCTGCTGCCGGGCAGCGGCGTGCAGCCGGTCAGGGTCAGTCCCGCGCGGCCAGCCACGGGCACAATGCCATCCCAGCCGTCGGGAAGCTGCAACTGGAAATTCCACACGTCAGGCGTCAGGTCGAGCCGGAAGTAGCCGTTGCTGGCGACCGGCGCGCTCACCGCAACGCCACTGGAGGCAACTGCGGCGATTACCAGCGGCGCGGGCGTGCGGGTTCCGTCCACCGGCAGCTCGCGGTGGTTGATGACCCAGCCTTGCACGACGACCGGCCCGCCGGCCAGCGCTTTGGCAGGGGCAGGGCAAAGGGGTGGCTCGTCCCCGGAGGCGGAAACCCCCGGTGCGCCCAGCAGCGTCAGCATCAGTGCGCCCAGCAGGATAAGACGCAGGGTGGAGGCGATGCGCTTGTGCATGATCTTGCTCCTTCCAAGAGAGTGATCGGGTGTACCCTGTTCTAGGGTACTCCCTACGCTCGCGCGCGTCAAGAGGGTATTTCAGCGATTTAGACGCTGCGTTTAGCTGGTAAGCGCAGCAACAGGATGCCCGCAGCCAGCGGCAGCAACGGCCAGGCCTGCTCCAACAGCATGCCTGTCGTGACCAGCTCCAATTGGCTGACCAGCCAGACTGCGCCGCCCAGGGCCAGCGCGCTGCCAGCCCATGCCCAGCCCGATTTGCTCGTGACGCCATGTACCAGCAGCACCACAGCCAACGTGGCCAGCAACTGCCATCCGGGCCCAGGGCTGAGCAGCGCCTGAGCCGCCAGCGCCGCCAGGCCAATGGTGGTCAACGCAATGCCAAGGGCCTGACCAAGCTGTGTCCAAATCGATCTGCGCCTGGCGGCCGGACGTGTGGCCCGCTTCGTTCGGGCGCCAACATCGCTTTGGCTGCGCTGCGTGTTGGCCGGCGTCTCCACCAGCACCGTTGCGATCAAGTCGCCGCGCGTGCGCGGGTCAAGAACGGTCGGCATCCCTAGCCCGCGCAGCCGGAAGGACTGGCCGCTACGTGTGGAGGCCGGAATCTTCAGCTTGACTGCGCTGTCCATAGTGGGCACAGTCACCTCGCCAGAGCGTATGGCCGTCTCGTAGTCCACCACCACCTGGACCCGCAGGTCGCTGCCGTCGCGTGTGAAGAAGCGGTGCGGCTGTACCTGGATGGTCATGAACAGATCGCCGCGTGGCCGGCCAAAGACGCGCTCGCCCTGGCCGCGAATGCGCAGCTTGGAGCCGGAGTCGACGCCGGGCGGAATGGCGATCTCTACCTTGCGGCCGTCGCTGTAGGTCAGGGTGCGGGTGGCGCCGCGCAGCGCTTCCTCCAGGCTGATTTCGGTGGCCACTTCGATGTCGCGGCCGGGGCGCACCTCCGACGGCTCGCGCGTTGGATCGGCGTCTGTCGTTCCCCACAGGTTGCCAAACAGCGCTTCGAAGAAATCGGAGAAGTCGCTGCTGGCGCTGCCGGAGCGGGCCCGCCGGTTGGCCGCCTGGCCATAGGCCCAGGCAAATCCGCGGAAGATGCGCTCGAAGTCCTCCTCGTCCATCGTGTGGGTCGAGGTGCGCCGCTGGCTTTGGCTTTGACGCTGCTGGCTGGGGCCTGTCGATGCGCGGCCTGTGCTGCTGGCTGCGCCGTAGCCGGGCTGCGGGCCGGGGCTGCTGTAGCCTGCACCATAGCCGGGCCGCGGCCCTGCGCCGCCCGCCGGGCGTTGATACTGTTCGTAGCGGCCGTTGAACAGGTCATAGCGGGCGCGTTTATCGGGATCAGAGAGCACCGTGTAGGCCTCGTTGATCTCTTTGAATTTCTCGGTGGCTTCGGCCTTGTTGGCGTTGACGTCTGGGTGATAGACGCGCGCCATCTTGCGGAACGCGCTTTTGATGGTTTGCTCGTCCGCGTCGCGCGGGATGCCGAGAATGGAGTAGTAGTCTTTGTAGTCCATGGCGCCTGCTTTCAACTATTATACGCAGGCCGGCGGAATTTGTTACTGTAGGAACACACCCATTGCTCGGGCTGGTCTCTGACTCCAAGTTGCTCGGGCCGGTTTCCGACCGTGCCCGTTGTGGGAGATCAGTGGCTCGGTCGGAGACCGGCCACAGCGGCGATGGTCAGAGCAACCCCATCTCATGCGCCCGCAGGGCAGCCTGGGTGCGATCGCGCGCGCCGATCTTGCCCAGGATGTTGGTCACGTAGTTCTTGACCGTGCCCTCAGCCAGATAGAGACGTTGCGCAATCTCGCGGTTGGTCATGCCTTGCGCTAGCAGACGCAGAATCTCTACCTCGCGTTCAGACAGCGGCTCGTCCAGGTCCTGCGCGGGCCGCGCCGCCGGCGTGGCCATGCGGGCAAACTCGGCCACTACCTTGCGCGCCACCGACGGCTCGATCAACACGCCGCCGGCCATAACGGCATGGATCGCCTCGGCCAGCTCCTGGATCGACACATCCTTGAGCAGATAGCCTGCTGCGCCGGCTCGCAGGCCCTCGAAGACGTATTCGTCGTCGTCGAAGGTCGTCAGGATGATTACACGCGCCGCGGGCCAGCGCGCCCTGAGTTGCCGTGTGGCCTCGACCCCGTCCATCACCGGCATGCGTACATCCATCAAGACCACATCGGGCGTCGAAGCCGCGTAGGCATTGAGGGCTTCCTGGCCGTTGGCGGCCTCGCCCACCACCTGTAGACCGGGCTCCATATCCAGCAGCGTGTGCAACCCCTCGCGCATCAGGCGTTGATCGTCGACCAACAGCAGGCGAATCGGTTCAGTCATGGCCGTTCTCGGGCAACAGCGGCAACGTCAGAAGCAGCTCAGCGCCGCCGTTTGGGGTGGATTGCAGAAGCGCTTCGCCGCCAAGCTGTGCCACCCGCTCGCGCAGGCCGCGCAGACCAAAGCCGGCCGTGCCCTTGTTGCCGACCAAGCCAACGCCGTTGTCACGCACCAGCAGCGCCACGGCGTCATCGCTGCGCGTCAACTCTACCCAGGCTTCGCGGGCGGCGGCGTGTTTCTGGATGTTGGTCAGTCCCTCCTGCGCGCCGCGGTAGATCGCATGGCGTTGGCTGGGGAATAGCTCAGGCAAGTCATGGGCGACGTTGAGATGTACTACCATGCCCGTGGCCTCCTCGAAGCCGCTGGTCAGCCGCTTCAGGGCGGGCGCCAGGGCCAGGTCAGCCTCTACCGGCGCGCGCAGCGTCGCCACAGTACGGCGCAGCTCACGTAACCCTTCACTGATTTGCTCCTGCACCGTGCTGACCATCTGCGCCGCTCGTTCAGGTGCGCTGGGGATCAAACGCTGCGCTGCCTGCAGTTGCACCGACGACACAGTCAGCCGGTGGCCCAAGGTATCGTGCATCTCGCGCGCCAGGCGGTTACGTTCCTGCTGCACGGCCAGTTCCTCGGCCTGGGCAGCGTAGTCCTGCAGTTGGCGGTGTGCTGCCTGCAGCTCCAGCAGGAGGCGCTCACTCTCGGCCCGGGCCAGCTCGGCTTTGGCCGTCTGTTGCGCAAAGATGGCAAAGAAGACGTAGCCCGCGGCGTAGATGGGAACGGCCGCCAGGCCGGCTGGACCGCTGACTGCCACGTAGGCTATCAGCGTGATGAGAGTGAAGAGGAGGATCCAGGCCGCAGTGACGCGCGGGGAATACATCATTGTTGCTTCGGCGCTGAGCACGAAGAACAGCACGACGGCGATTAATTCGTGCGGCGACAACGCCAACAAAGTCACGATGATCAGAGTCTGCAGACCGGTATAGAGATAGGGCCCCCACGAACGACTGCCCACGATGCGTTCGCGCAGCGCAAAAACCACCGTGAACAGTGCGAACAGCCCCGATGCCAGCCAGCGATCGGGCGAATTGCTCTGGAACATGCCCCACAGCATGGGAATCGCAACCGCTGGCACAATGAAGTAGCCAGCCAGGTTGAGCATGTTGAGCGAAAAGCGGGAGGAGGACTTTTCCGGCATAGCGCACATGATAATCGAAAATGGGCGGAAAGTAAACTGGTAGATTGGTAGATTGGTGCGCCGACGGCGTACCAATCTACCAATCTACCAATCTACTGTGCTATTCTCGCCGCCGCAGCAGGAGGTAGGCGCCGACGGCGACCAGAACCAGCGGCCAGGCGTAGCCGAGGATTTCCAGAAGCTGCATGGCTGCTCCGCCGCGCATCACAGCCAGGCCCACCAGGCCGATGATGCCGCCGGGGATCAGCGGCCACCACTGGAAACCCTGCTTGCTGATCAGCGAGAGCAGGCTGATCAGGGCCCAGCCTGCTGAGAAAGCCAGCAGGAAGATGCCGCCTTGGTTCTCTTCGATCTGACCAGCATAGGGGCCAGCGATCAGGTAGACGCCCAAGGCGATGCCAGCCAGGATGCCGCCGGGGATCATCAGGCCAACTTCTCGGGTAAGCAAGCCCCAAAGCAGGAAGATCAGCGCCAGGCCTGGCAGGATCAGCAACTCGACCTGCGGCACGTCGACGATCTGGGAGAGAAAGACCAGCAGGCCGATAGCGATCAACATCACGCCGAGGATGACCCGGTCGCGAGTCTCAGCAGTCTTCCGGCTGCCGTTGGTGGTATCTGGAAGTTGAGCGGTCATGGTTTTGGCTCCTTGTGGTTGCGAGTTGCGTGTTATTCTTGACGCTTCTATGCCCAGTCTACAGCGGCAAGGGTCACACGGGCTAGTGCCGGAAGTCATGCCCGCAGTCACATGACCGGATGTTGTTGACGGGAGCAGAGCGCGGGTATAATAGGGCGCATAGACGCTGAGAATTGACTTTTCTTCCGAGAAAGGTCAATTCTGGCGGTGTCCACTCCTGAGATTACCCATGCCAGATGACACATGAAAATCAACCAGACCGTGCTACACGGATTGTTAGTGCTGCTGGCCGCGCTGTGTCTGACAGCCTGCCAAACAGCCACGTTACCCACCCCCGCCGCGGTTGCTACGGCAACCGAAGCTCGTCCATCCGGGTCAAGCCCGACTGTTCCGTCAATTGCTACCCCCGAACCGGCCGCTTCTCCCGCCGCACAGTCGCCGGCAGCGCCCACCGTCGAGCCGGCGGCGGCAACGATGGCGCCCGCCTCCTCCCTTCCAGTCTATACGTACCGTGTAGTCAACGTCTTTCCCCACGACCCGTCTGCCTTTACGCAGGGGCTGGTCTACCAGGACGGCATCTTCTACGAGGGCACCGGCCTGCGCGGCCAGTCGACGCTGCGCCGGGTCGATCCGGCCACCGGCCAGGTGCTGCAAGGCATCCGCCTGCACGACCAGTACTTTGGGGAAGGGATCGCCGTCCTGGGCCAGCGCCTCTACCAGCTTACCTGGCAGGAGAACACCGGCTTCGTCTACGACAAGGACAGCTTTGAGCTGCTGGACACATGGCGCTATGACGGCGAGGGCTGGGGCCTGGCTACCGATGGGGAGCGCTTGATTATGAGCGACGGCACCAACGAGCTGCGCTTTCTCGACCCGGAGACGTTGGGCGAGCTGGGCCGCGTGGCTGTGGTTGATGGCAACGGCCAGCCAGTGGCGCGGCTCAACGAGCTGGAGTGGGTGGAAGGCGAGGTGTGGGCCAACGTCTGGCAGACTGACCTGATCGCGCGCATCGATCCAGCCAGCGGCCGGCTGTTGGGCTGGATCGATTTGACCGGCCTCTTGTCAGAAGAAGACCGGGCTGTACAGAGGGTGGACGTGCTCAATGGCATCGCCTACGACGCAGCGACCGGCCGGCTGTTCGTGACCGGCAAGTGGTGGCCCAAGCTGTTCGAGATCGAGTTGATTGAGGGGACGCCATGACCGCGCAGCAGCCGGACGTGTTGCTGGAGTTGGAGCACGTGACGTTGTCCTACGGCGCAGTCGTGGCGTTGAACGATGTCACATTCAGCGTTGCGGCTGGCGCGGTGCATGGCGTTTTGGGTGAGGACGGTGCAGGCAAGACGACGCTGATGAAGATTCTGGGCGGTTATCTCCCCAACAAGGAATACAGCGGTGTGGTTCGCCTGGCCGGCCAGCCCTTGGCGCTCAGCTCTATCAAGGATGGCTTGCGCCACGGCGTCGCGCTGGTGCCGCGCCTGCTGGCCGTGTTCGACCACATGAGCGTCGCCGAAAACGCGACGATGGCGCGTAGCGAGAGTCAACGGCGGTTCAGCATTTCGCGCCGGCAGATGGATGGCCAGGCCGCAGATATATTCCGCCGCTGGCAGATATCCATCCCGCTCGATGCCCAGGTGCGTGAGCTAACTCCCTTGCAGCGGCGCCAACTGATGATCGCCAACGCGCTGGGCGTCGAGCCGGCGCTGGTGGTGCTGGACGAGCCGCTGGCCGGCATGCCTGACGGTCGTGCCATCAGCGGGGTGGTGCGGTTGATCCGGCGCATGGCCGAGCGGGGCGTCACCTGTCTCTGTCTGGCGCGGCGACCAGTCGACGCGACCTTGCTGGCCGACCACGTTACCGTGTTGCGCGATGGCGCAGTGGCCGGCCAATGGCAGCGTGAGGAATTCGACGAGCCCACGCTGGCCGCGGCCATGGCCAGCCAGCGCGCCTATGATCCGGAAGCCCGCGCCCGGCATGACGACTTTGGCCAACGCACAGGGATGTTCGATCGCTGGTTCAAGGGAACGGGAAGACAGCTTTGATGGCGCCGCAGTGCGCTAGTACAGGTCGGCGTAAATCTCTTAGCAGTTTTCGCGCGTCGGAGTCGAGGCTTTAGCCGGGTTTGGCGCTGAGACCCGGCTAA
>JBAQCH010000437.1:0-26254 GCA_049294015.1 Anaerolineae bacterium | reverse complement strand
CTGCAGGACTGCCAGTCCTTCCGAGGACTGGCAGTCCTGCAGCGAACCCTTCAAATTCATCGGCTGAACTGGCCCAACTTGCCGGCTATTGGTCTCTGGCCGGCCCTCCAGCTTGGCAGCAGTTACGCCCTACGAGGTACAAAGCCCCCTCCGACCCAAAACGCGACAGGTGAACCTCGCAAATCAATCTCGTCCGGGGCTCTGCCCACAAACGAGCTCGCTTGGGGAGCCTGTTTGACCAATCAACACGTATCTGAACAGAGCCAGTAATATTCGTTCAGCCCGAAACCAGAATCGTAGAAGTGGTGCAAAGAGCGGTTTCTATATTGATGGCCATATTGACAATTCTGAAAGGTCCCTCGCGCATAGGCAGTTCCTGAGCTGTATGCCCAAGACGCAGAACTGTTGCCGTAACCGTATTGGGACCAAGCTTGCCAGGTCCCGTTCGAATTGGCACAACGGTCCTCTAGACGGGCGTCGGCAAAGATTTGTTCGATCACTCCTCGTGGCGTCTGAGCGTTTGAGGAGCTCCACATTTCGCGATCGTTGGGAGAGATCCAGTTAGTCGAGTGGGATCCTGACATACTGGACCCGTTCTTGTACCAAGAGCCAGAAGCTGCGAAAGCAACACCAATGGTAGCGGCAAATGCCAATCCGACTATCACCAAGATTGCTACTGGCTGGGTAATCCTGGAGATTCTCATTATCCTACCTCGCTTTCCAGTGTGACTGAAACGTGTCTCGTGGCGCTACTTGGCTGGCGCGAAGCTCTGTAACAGCTCCAGAACTTGCTCTGCTGCCAGCTCCTGACCGTTCAGATAAAGGATCGTGTCTTCAGCCTCAACGACATAGCGCACCCGATGAGGATCCAATCCATCCAGCTCCCAGGCTCCCACTTGCTCGTCGCCCAGCCAGAGCTTGATCCGTTCCGCGCGGGTCCAGGCCGGCCTGGCCCGACGGAGCGCGTCGCTCATGGCGCCAACCGGGCCCTGGATGACTGTCAACTTGGCCGTGTTGTCCTGGTTGACGTAGATCATTTGCACGCCAGCGCCAAGCGAGGCCGCCCACTCGATGCCTGGAACAGAGCCCGGCAGCGGACTGGCAGGATTGGGGATCGTCAAGGTTGCCGCCGCCAGTTGCAATGCGGCTGTCGAGTCGTCGAGAGCGTAAATCGGAAACCCCACATATTGTAGGATCTCGTCCAGACCGGCAAGCGACCGTGTTCCAGCCGGCGCAGAGAACGAGTCTTGAAAGGCATGCTCAGGTATTTCCTGGCGGAACACCGTATCTGCCTGCGCGGCCCCGTCGGACACGAAGTCTGGCTCAGAGAGGGTGCGATAGGAAACGACGTGTTCGGCGCCGGCTCGATCCCAGACAACCCGGGCTTCGCCGATGGGCGCGAAACTAGCAGGATCGAAATCGAGCCGCGTCGCTTGTGACCTTGGTTGTAGATCGGCCACAAAAGGTCGGGAAAAGCTCAAGAGGGCCGCTTCGATGCCTTGAGAAGCCCACGTCGCTCCGTCGAGATCGATCGCCTTGCTGTAGACGCTCATCACCGAGCGTCCATCCGGGGCAATAGTCTGCCGGCGAGACAGATCCTCTTGCTCAAGAAAGTCTTCGATGAGCGCCACCCGTTCGTCTCGAAAAGGGTTAGCTTGCATGGCATATCTATAGGCCTTGTCCTCCTGCGGGGAGTAATCGGTCTCGACGCCGTGGTCGAACATCAAATCTTGCAGCAGCTCACCGTCTTCACTGCGCAACTGGGTCCGCCAGCGCACTGTTTCTCCCTGCGCGTCGATCTCAAGCCAGGTGTCTTCAATCTGGCGGGCTGGCCAGATTTCTTGATATGGCAGGTGATAAGGATCGCCCGGTTCCAGACCGGCCGGTGGTCCTCGATGATACAAAGTATACGACAGATGGACGATTTGACCCGGCTTCGGCGTCTCGATTAGCGCCAGGGCCGTTTGCAGCACTTGTCTGGCCTCGCGCCCTTCTGCCACTGGGACGGCCACAGCAACCAGGGCGATCAGCAGGCTCGCCAGGATCAAGATCCCGGCGGCGCCTACAATGGGTTTGGATCTCATGCTGGCGCCTCCTTCAATACTTCCATCAGCGAACTCCTCGCTGACACACCCATCGTACCACAAAACCGTCTCAGATTTTATGAGACTTTGTGATTTTTCATGATTGTTTGTGATATTGGGCAGCTACCCCAACGCGATATCCATAATACTTTTCGCCAAGACTGCATGATATGGGCCTCCTGTTGACCCATGGCCAAGCGATCCACGGTATCAGGGGGCAGTGTCTGCATCGTGAAGGAGCAGCTCGCCGTAGGGCGACTGCTGCTCGCCGGCCAGGCACCCACCGTGTACCGCAAACGTGATGCGCCGGGTAAGCAGCGGCTCTGCTCTGAGCCTTGATCCAACTTCGCTACCCTTTGCAGGACTGCGCCGCCCTGGCAGTTCACGGAGCACGGCGCTTTGATTGGGTATCGATGAAAGACTGCGTCAAGAACCCCAACTTGCCCATGACGGAACTGGCGCAAAACACCAACCGGGGTATCATTGGTATCGTTCATCCCACTGTGATTGTTTGTGCAGTTAGGTTCATCTCTCCCCGGCGGTACGCAACATGAAACGTGATAACCGACTGCTTCAGATTCTTGTGCTCCTGGTCGCCGTGATCGGCTTGATCGCCGGCTGCAGCAGCGCTCAACCGCTGCCTGCCACGCCTGAGTCGGCCTCGACCAACTTACCTGCGCCCATGGCTGCGAATACGGCCCATGTCACCGACTTAGCCGACGCTGTGGCTGACATGGCCGCCGAACCTGAGAGCACCACCTGCTGCCGCGGCCGCCCAACGGGCTATGGGCCTACCCCTACACTCACGCCAAGCGCTGCGGCTGCGTCCGCCTCGCAGTTCGACGTCTCTATCTGGGCCCCCGTGGCCGGCTTTCTGGAGCAGCAGACGCTGCTGGCCAACGCCGACGTGCTGGACGAGGTCAACTTCTTCTGGTACTCGCTGGGCGCGGGCGGCGGCATCGAGGGCGGGATCATGGCGTCGCAGGCCTTGCAGGTGGCGCGCGAGGCGGGGCTGCGCGTCGTGCCCTCCATCGTTAACGGCGGCTTCGACGCGCAGCGGGTCAGCCTGGTGGTCAACGACCCGGCCCGCCGCGCCCAGCACATCGCCGACATCCTGGCGCTGATCGAGGCCCACGGCTACGACGGCATCGACATCGACTACGAGAGCCTCGACCCGGCCGACCGCGACGCCTTCAGCCTGTTCGTCGAGGAGCTGGCGGCCGCGCTGCACGCCGAAGGCAAGTGGCTCTCCATCGCTGTCCACGCCAAGACCGACGACGCCGGCGCGTGGGGCGGCGCGGCTGCGCAGGATTGGGCGCGGCTGGGCGCGGCCGTGGACGCCTTCAAGATCATGACCTACGACTACCACAACGGCGTCAGCGAGGCCGGCCCCATCGCGCCGCTGGACTGGGTGGACGCGGTGCTGAGCTACGGGGCGACGGTGGTGCCGCCGGAGAAGACCTGGATGGGCGTACCGGTCTACGGCTACACCTGGACCGGCTCGCGCGCTCAGAGCCTCAACTGGCGGCAGGCGCTGCAACTGGCCGAGCAGCAAGGCGCGCAGCCGCAGCGCGACCCCGTCTCAGGTGAGCTGACCTTCAGCTACGACGACGGCCGCCACACCGTCTGGTTCAGCGACGGCGAGACGCTGGCCGGCCGGCTGGCCCTGCTGCGCGAGAAACATCCCAACGTGGCCGGCATCGCCATCTGGCCCCTGGGCGGCGAGGACCCGGCCAACTGGGCGGCGATCCGGGCGGCGTTGGAGTGAGGGTTCCGAAGAACTTGTAGGAACTTACGGAAACTGGTGTTCCCCTGAGTTCCCTCAGTTCCCTCGGAGACACCTGGAAAGGAAGACACTGTGGTATCAGCATTTCCTTTGACCAAACCTGGCTACAGTCCCCCACTGGACTCCAATTTCCGGCCGGCGGTGTTGGCCAACCGGGCCTTCCGGCAAGCCGCGGTCGCGGTCGGCGCGCCTGTGCCGTTGGTGATCGCCCTGGAGCGTTCCGACGGCGCGGTGTCCCGCTTCGAGACCGTGGCCCTGGCCGAGGATCACCCGCGGGCCGCGGCCAACCTGCCCTACGGCGAGCGGCTGGTCAAGTTCCTGCTCTGGGCGCGCGGCGGCTGGAAGGTGACGGTCGGCGGGCCGGCCGGCATCGCCGAGCACATCCGCCAGGTCTACTCGCCCACCGGCCCGCGCGCCTTCGACTATCACTTCATGGGCGAGCAGGTCTATCAGCAGCCCTTCACCGTGGCGTCGTGTGCGGCCGAGGACGCGCCGCCGGCGCGTGAAGTCGGGCAGGCTCTGGGCCGCCACCTGGACGGCTGCCGCATCGGCTTCGACCTGGGCGCGTCGGACCTGAAGGTGTCGGCGGTGATCGACGGCGAGCCGGTGTGGAGCGACGAGATCGTCTGGGAGCCGGTGGAGCAGACCGACCCCGACTACCACTACCAGCGCATCACGAGGGCGCTGCGCCTGGCCCAGAGCAAGCTGCCGCGGCTGGACGCCATCGGCGGCAGCTCGGCCGGCGTCTACGTGGACAACCGTCCCATGGTCGCCTCCCTCTTCCGCGGCATCCCGGCTGAACGCTACGGCGCCATCCGCAGCATGTTCCTGCGCATCCGCGACGAGTTCGGCGTGCCGCTGGAGGTGATCAACGACGGCGACGTGACCGCGCTGGCCGGCGCCATGTCCCTGGACGACGACGGTGTGTTGGGCATCGCCATGGGCAGCAGCCAGGCCGTGGGCTACGTCAATCTACAGGGCGCTGTTACCGGCTGGCTGAATGAGCTGGCCTTCGCGCCGGTGGACTACAGCGCCACTGCGCCGGCCGACGAGTGGTCGGGCGACATCGGCGTCGGCTCGCAGTACTTCTCCCAGCAATGCGTCTTCCGCCTGGCGCCGCAGGTGGGCATTACGTTGCCCGAGGGCCCCGGCGTCACCAAGGCCGAGAAGCTCAAGCACGTGCAGGGTTTTCTGGAGGCCGGCCACGACGGCGCGGTCAAGATCTGGCAGAGCATCGGCGTCTATCTGGGCTACAGCCTGGCCCACTACGCCGAGTTCTACGACCTGCGCCACGTGCTGATCCTGGGCCGCGTCACCAGCGGCAGCGGCGGCACGCTGATCCTGGACGGCGCGAAAGCGGTGCTGGCGGCCGAGTTCCCGGAGCTGGCCGGCCGCGTCAACATCCAACTGCCGGACGAGAAAAGCCGGCGCGTGGGGCAGTCGATTGCCGCAGCGAGCTTGCCGGCCATCATCCCGTAGGTCACGTTATCAACGTGACATGCCCTGTAGGTCACGTTACCAACGTGACATGCCCTATAGGTCACGTTACCAACGTGACACGACGCCGTAACGGGCGACCGTCCGGCTGATAGCCGGACCTACACTGCAACAACCATGCTATTCATCACCAACGCCACCATCTACACCCCCACCCAGCGCATCGACCCCGCCGCAGTGCTGATCGAAGGCGGGCGCATCGCGGCGGTCGGGCCGGCCGAGCACGTGTATTGCCCGCCCGACGCGCAGGTCATCGACGCCGCCGGGCTGTTGCTGGCGCCTGGCTTCATCGACTTGCAGTTCAACGGCGGCTTCGGCCAGGATTTCACGGCGGATCCGTCCGCCATCTGGCCCGTGGCCGCGCAGTTGCCGCAGTACGGCGTCACCGCGTTCTTGCCGACCATCATCACCGCACCACTGGAGAAGAGCGCGGCCGGCCGGCGCGTGGTGACCGAGGGCCGGCCGGCCGGCTACCGCGGCGCCACGCCGTTGGGGCTGCACATCGAGGGGCCGTTTCTCAACCCGGCCAAGAAGGGCGCGCACAATCCCAACTACCTGCGGCTGCCGACGCTGGAGGCCGTGGCCGACTGGTCGCCGCAGAACGGCGTGCGGCTGGCGACGCTGGCGCCGGAGCTGCCCGGCGCGCTGGAAGTCGTGGAAGCGCTCAGCCGCCGCGGTGTGCTGGTCAGCGCAGGGCACTCCATGGCCACCTACGACCAGGCCGTGGCCGGCTTCGATGCGGGCGTCCGCTATGGCACGCACCTGTTCAACGCCATGCCCAGCCTGCTGCACCGCGACCCCGGCCTGCCCGGCGCGCTGCTGACCGACGAACGCGTCACCGTGGGGCTGATCGCCGACGGCGTCCACACCCACCCGGCCATGGTCAAGCTGGTCTGGCAGGCGCTGGGCCCGATGCGGCTCAACCTGGTCACCGACGCGATGGCCGCGCTGGGCATGCCGCCCGGCCAGCACCTGCTGGGCGATTACGTGGTGACCGTGGACGGCGAGACCTGCCGTCTGGCCGACGGCACGCTGGCCGGCAGCATCCTCAGCATGGATCAGGCCCTGCGCAACCTCCTCGCCTTCACCGGCTGCATGCTGGAGGAGGCGTTGCAGACTATCACCACCACCCCGGCGCGCGCCATCGGCCTGGACCACGAGCGCGGCCAGGTCGCCCCCGGCTTCGTGGCCGACCTGATCCTGCTATCTCCCGACCTGCACGTGCGCGGCACGATCGTCGATGGCGAACCGGTCTACGTCGCCGAGTAAGCAAGGACTGACAGTGCTGGTTGACCGGTCGACAAGCTCCGACGCGACGGCTACCATGCGACGAAACCAGCACTGTCAGTCCTGACCACGTTAACGAGACGACCATGATCGACCTGACCACTACCAACCTGCACCGCGAGATTCACGAGCAGCCGGCGGTGCTGGCGCGACTGCTGCTGGAGGAGCAGGGGACGGCCGAGGCGCTGGCGGCCGAGATCCGGCGGCGCGGCGTGGACCACGTGGTGATTGCCGCGCGCGGCGCCAGCGACAACGCGGCCCGCTACGCCCAGTACCTGCTGGGCGCGCACAACGGCTTGACCGTCGGCCTGGCCACGCCCAGCCTGTTCAGCATCTACGGGCGGCCGCCGCGCTTCGGCAACGCGCTGGTGCTGGGCATCAGCCAGAGCGGCAAGAGCCCCGACATCGTCTCGGTGCTGGCCGAGGCGCAGAGGCAGGGCGCGCTGACCGCGGCCCTGACCAACTTTCCCCAGTCCGACCTGGGTCAGGCGGCCGATTTCGTGCTCGACCTGCACGCTGGCGAGGAGCGGTCGGTGGCGGCCACGAAGACCTACACGGCGTCGCTGGCCGCGTTGGCCCTGCTCAGCGTGGCGTTGAGCGGCGACGACAGCCTGCGCGCCGCGCTGAACCAGGTCCCCGGCGTGGCGGCCGAGGCGCTGGCGCTGGCCGGCGTCGACCGGGTGGCCGAGCGCTACCGCTACATGAGCGCCTGCATTGCCATCGGCCGCGGCTTCAACTACTGCACGGCGTTCGAGCTGGCCCTGAAGCTGAAGGAGCTGACCTACACCGTGGTCGAGCCGTACAGCAGCGCGGACTTCCTGCACGGTCCATTGGCGCTGCTCAACGAAGGCTTTCCCATGATTGTGGCCGCGCCGTCGGGCAGGATGCTGCCGGAGGTGATGAGCTTCATGCGGACGGCCCAGGAGCGCGCGGCCGAGCTGCTGGTGATCAGCGACGACGCCGAAGCGCTGGACATGGCGCGCATGGCGCTGCCTCTGCCGGCTGGCGTGCCAGAGTGGCTCTCGCCCATCGTCGCCATCCTGCCGGCCCAGCTTTTCGCCATGCACCTGGCCCACACGCGCGACTACGACCCTGACCGGCCGCGCGCGCTGCGCAAGGTGACGGAGACGCGGTAGGGGAGGCGGATTGGGTGATTGGGTGATTGGGTGATTGGGGACTAGCCGGCGAGGCTGGCTTGGGCGGTGCCGTAGCGGTGCTGGTAGCGCTCGTAGTTGGCCGCGATCTCCTCGGCCGGCAGGTCTTGCACCTGGCCGATCTGCATGGCCAGCCAGACCGTCTTGGCGATGTCCTCGACCATGACGGCCGCCTTGAGCGCCTTGGTGACGCTGGCGCCGATGGTGAAAACGCCATGCTGCTTCATCAATACGGCCACGCAATCGCCGATGGAACGCACGATCTCCTGGCCGATGTGCTCGCCGCCGATGCGCGCGTAGTCGCCGCAGGGGATGGCCATGCCGAACTCGTCGGCCACGGCCGTCAGACAGACCGGGATCGACTTGCCGACCGCGGCGAAGGCCGTGGCATAGTTGGAGTGGGTGTGGACCATGCCCAGCACGTCGGGGCGGTGGCGGTAGACGTAGACGTGGGAGATGGTGTCGGTGGACGCGCCGTGCTCGCCTTCGACGACGTTGCCGTGCAGGTCCACCACCACCATGTTCTCTGGCGTCAGGTCCTCGAACATCACGCCGCTGGGCTTGATCACCACCAGCCCGCTCGCCGGGTCGCGGCCGCTGACGTTGCCGCTGGTCCAGGTGACCAGGCCGTGGGTGGGCAGGGCTTGGTTGGCCCGGCAGACTTCTTCACGCAGCGCTTGTAACATCATAGTCTGTTGTTCTCCTTTGCCAGCAGGTCGCCTTTGCTCATGCGCCAGGATGTCACAGAGAGAATACACCGGGCTGCTGGGAGAGTCAAACCCAGGGTGGTGCGCGCAGCAATTCCAACCAGGGCACGGAGTCGAGGCTTTAGCCGGGTCTTGCTAGGGCACGGAGTTGAGGCTTTAGCCGGGTCTTGCCGTCATGCTCACGCCCACGGCGCCTGGCTGAAGGCTCGACTCCGACCTGGAACAGTTCATAGTTGGAATTGCTGCTGTGCGCGCCATTTGACGTGTGGCGCTGTTGTTGGTAGACTGCATACACCGCGGACTTCCGAAGTCTCAGGCGACAACGCACAAGAAAGGCAACGTCAATGAAGACCGTACCCCAGATCACCGCCGAGCAGGCCGCGGCGTTGGTGCCGGAAGGCGCTGTACTGATGGCCGGCGGCTTTGGCATGACCGGCAACCCCGTTCACCTGCTGAACGCCCTGGCCGACACCGGCACGCGCAACTTGACATTCATCGGCAACAACGTGGGCGAGCCGGGGCTGGGCGGCGGCCGGCTGCTGCGCAACGGCCAGCTCAAGAAGGCCATCGGCTCCTTCTTCACCTCCAACCCTGAAGCGGTCAAGGCCTACCAGGCCGGGGAGATCGAGATTCAACTGATCCCGCAGGGATCGCTGGCCGAGGCGCTGCGGGCCGGCGGCGCGGGCATCGCCGGCTTCTACACCCCCACCGGCGCCGGCACCGTGGTGGCCGAGAGCACCGAGACGCGCACCTTCGACGGCCAGGACTTTGTGTTTGTCCCTGGCCTGCGGGCCGACGTGGCCTTCGTGCGCGCCTGGCGGGCCGACACCGCCGGCAACCTGGTCTACCGCATGACCGAGCGCAACTTCAACCCGCTGATGGCCACGGCCGCCCGGCTGGTCATCGCCGAGGTGGAGGAGATCGTGCCGGTGGGCGTGCTGGACCCGGACGCCATCCACACCCCCGGCTGCTACGTGGACTACCTGGTGCAAGCCCACACCTCCCTGGGGGACCTGGGCACTTCGGCCTCGGTGGAGGCCAGCGGCAAGAAGGCCGACGAGAGCCGCATGGCCATGGCCCGCCGCGCGCTGGCCGAGCTGCGCCCCGGCGACGTGGTCAACCTGGGCATCGGCATCCCCACCTTGGTGGCCGACCTCCTCACGCCCGATCACGGCGTTACCCTGCACACCGAGAACGGCATGTTGGGCGTCGGCCCGGCGCCGGAGAGCGGCGGCGCGCTGGACTTCCCGGTCAACGCAGGCAAGCAGCCGGTGACGGCCCTACCCGGCGCGGCCTACTTCGACAGCGCCGACAGCTTCGCCATGATCCGCGGCGGGCACGTGGATGTGGCCATCATGGGCGGCCTGCAGGTGGACGAGCAGGCCAACCTGGCCAACTGGGCCGTGCCCGGCCAGCCCCTGCTGGGCATCGGCGGCGCGATGGACCTGGCCAGCGGCGCGCGGCGCTTGATCATCACCATGACCCACGTCGACAGCAAGGGCCGGCCCAAGATCGTGCCGCAGTGTACCCTGCCCCTGACCGCTCAGCGCGCCGTCAGCATGATCATCACCGACTGGGCCGTCTTCGAGTTCGTCCATGGCCAGTTGACCCTGACCGAGCTGCTGCCCGGCGCGACGCTGGAGCAGGTACGGGCCGGCGCCAGCGCAGCCTTCGCCGAAGCGCTGACTTGATGGAGGAACCATGACCTCAGCCACTTCACCCCCATTGGTGCGACGAGATGCGCGCGAGATCGTGACTGCCACGTTGGTGGTGGCGGCGGTGCTGGGCGGGTTCTTCCTGCTCTACCACTTCCGCGTCGTGGTCTTTCTGTTGCTGGCAGCCTTCGTCATCAACATTGCCATCTCGCCGGCCGTCAACTGGCTGGTCGCCAGAGGCCGGTCACGCCCCCTGGCCGTGGCCTTGATCTACCTGGCGCTGCTGACGGCCATCACCCTGTTCGTGATCCTGCTGGGACCGATGCTGGTCAACCAGGTGAGCAGCTTCTCGGCCAAGATCCCTGAGTTCTACCGCAGCAGCCGGGAGTTGTTGATGGCGTCGCCCAACTACGTGCTGCGTAGGGTGGCATTGATCGCGCCCGTGCAACTGGTCCTGGCCCCGCCCGTCGAGAGCGATGAGCAGGCGCTGGCCCAGGCGGCGAGCTTCCTGAGCGGCGTGAGCACGGCGCTGCGCGCTTTGTTGGTTGCAGGCACGCTCTTTGCGCTGGCCTACTACTGGAACCTGGAGAGCCAGCGGGTTAAGCTCTGGCTGTTGCGCTTTGCGCCAGCCCAGCGGCGCGATGGGATTCGGGCTGTGGTCGACGAGGCCGAGACCACCGTCGGCGCCTTTCTGGCTGGCCAGTTGTTCCTGGGGCTGGTGATCGGCGCTGCGTCGCTAGTCGCTTATCTATTGATCGGCCTGCCCAATGCGGTGGCTTTGGCGGTGTTGGCTGGACTGTTCGAACTCATTCCGTTGGTGGGGCCGGTGTTGGGGGCAGGGGCAGCGTTGCTGGTAGCGCTTGTTTACGATCCATCCAAGGCAATCTGGGTGGTGGCGGCGGCCGTGGTGATCCAGGCGCTGGAGAACTACATCCTGGTGCCGCGGGTGGTAGGCCAGTCGGCCGGCGTCAACCCGCTGGTCACGCTGCTGGCCCTGGCGGCCTTTGGAGCGCTGTTCGGCATCCCCGGCGCGCTGCTGGCCATCCCGCTGGCCGCCATGGTGCAGATTTTGTTCCGCAGCGCGGTCTTCAACCTGGACAAACCCGGCTGGAGCGACATGAGCGCGCGCGACCGGCTGGGGCTGCTGGCGTACGAAGCGCACAAGCTGATCTACGATGTGCGCAAGAGCTTGCGCCGCAAGGAGGTGCGCTCCACCGACGACAGCGACCAGGTGGAGGAGACGGTGGAGGCGCTGGCCCAAAGCGTGGAGAGCCTGCTGGCTCAGCAGGGCCAGCCGGAGGTGGGCTCATGATGAGCTATCTGGCCCGCTCGACCGCGCTGGTAGTGCTGACCCTGGCCGGGCTGGCCTTGGCCTGGCTGTTTCTCGAGCCGATCCTGATCTTTTTGGTGGGCGTGTTTTTGGCCGCCAGCTTGCGGCCTTCCATCGAGGGACTGGAGCGCCGCGGTCTTTCCCCAGCCGCCAGCCTGGCTGTGGTTTATCTCTCAGTGGGGCTGGGTATCGTTGCCTTTGTCATGCTGGTCGTCGGTCCGCTGGACAACGATGTACAGAACCTGCTCACCCGGCTAGCCTTGACCTATGAGCGCATCATGGCACAATGGCCAGAGGCAGAGCGCCAGTTTCAGCGGACGGTGGCCAGCCAACTGCCACAACCTGAGCTGCTCTACAAAGTGCTTGGCGGGCAAACCGAGATCCCAGTGGTCGAACGAATCATGGCAATCGTCAGCCATATCGGCTCCTTGCTGGGCAAGGGCGTGATGGTGCTGATCCTGAGCCTGTACTGGACCATCGACCACGTGCGCTTCGAGCGTTTGTGGCTCTCCTCGATGCCTTTGGGGACGCGGGTCAGAGCCCGTCGGGTGTGGCGTGACCTGGAAAACGGGGTCGGCGCGTTCGTGCGCAGCGCCTTCATGCAGATCGTGCTGACCGGCGCCGTGCTCTGGATCGGTTTTGCCCTGCTGGGCGTACCCTATGCCGCGCTGCTGGCCGTGCTAGGCGGCGCTGTGCAACTGGTGCCCTGGCTTGGCGTGCTGCTGGCTGTGCTGCCCCTGCTGTTGGTGGCGCTGATCAACAACCCGACCGCGGCGCTGCTGGGCGCCGGCTACGCCTTGGTAGTCAGCCTGCTGTTCGAGTTCAGAATCCAACCACGCTACTTCCCGCGCCTGCAGACCAACTCGCTGCTGCTGCTGATCGTTGCCATGGTGTTGGCTTTGGAGTTGGGCCTGGCCGGCCTGATCCTGGCCCCAGCCGCGACCGTGGCCGTGACGGTGTTGTGGACCCATCTGGTCGAGCCTCAGCGCAAAGCTGCGCCGGCCTCAGTCCCAACGGCCGAGAGCCTGGAAAGCGAGTTGAGCCAATTGCGTGAGGCCATGGGCCAGGCAACTCAGCCGCCGGCGCCTGAGGTGGCCAGTTTGGTCAACCGGCTGGACGGCCTGATCACGGCCAGCAAGGAGTTGTGACCAACCAGATCAACCATGACCGGAGTCCAGCAGATCGGGTAATTGATGGTACAATGCCAGCATTCAGGCCAATGCTTTCCTCGGCCACGGCCTTGATGACTAGGAACGCACGAAACAATGGCAAGCACCTTTCGACATGGACGGCCGACGATTGGGGTTTTGGCAGGCTGGCAGTACTACTGGACGGCCACACCGCTGAGCTATCTCGCTCCCATCTATCGGGGGATTCGCCTGGCGGCGGCTGAGCTGGGCTGCAACCTGTTGTTGGGCTGCGGCATGGGGGCATCGGCCAGCGCAGAGGATTTGCTGCGCCCCGCCTGGCCAATCCTGTCGCCGGAGGTGGATTTTGTTCCCATCGGGCCGTGGAACACCGATGGTCTGATTGCAGTCAACCCGCTGCACTCGGATGTTCGCTCGCGTCACATGCAGGAGATGATCGCTGCGGGCCATCCGGTGGTTTTCGTCGGATCGGGTGAACGGGGTCCCACGATTCTGGCCGACAACGCCGGCGGCATCATGCAAGCGATGCGCCATCTGGTCGAGCACGGCCATCGGCGTATCGCCTTCATCGCCGGCAGCGTGGAGGACATGGAGGGGGACAGCGGCGACCGGTTACGGGCCTATCAAACGGCGCTGCGCACCTTTGCTTTGGATGACGATCCGAGCCTGATGGCCTTTGGCCAACACATCTTCGGCTCAGGATACGCGGCCATGCAGCAGATCCTGGGCAGCGGCGTGCCATTCAGCGCCGTGCTGGCCAGCAACGACGAGTCGGCCCTGGGCGCGATCCGGGCCCTGGCTGAGGCCGGGCGGCGCGTGCCCGATGATGTGGCTGTGATCGGCTTCGACGACCGGCCGGAGAGCTCGGTGCAGCGGCCCGCTCTCAGCAGTGTGCAGGTGCCGCTGTTCAAGATGGGGTATCAGGCGGTGGAGCTGTTGCTGCGGCGCATGGCCGGCGACGCGGCGGCCGATGAACGGGTGCTGGCGCCCACGCGCCTGATCAGCCGCGAGTCCTGCGGCTGCGGCCGCAGCGCCGTGCTGGCTGACGTGCTCGATGCCACGGCCGCGCGCCTCAGGTTTGCGGCCGATGGCGCGCAGCGATCTATGCTGGCGCAGCGGATGGCGGCGGCGGTGCTGGCGGAGAGCCAAGCCTTGGGCGAAGTGGAGACGGTCGCGCTGTGCCGGCGCCTGGTGGAGACGTTTACGGCCAGCGTGGCTGGCAGCCAGAACGACGCCGCCGGCTTTCAGCGCGCCCTGGACGAGGTGCTGCGCCAGGCTGTTGCCCGCGGCGACGATGCTCACCTCTGGCAGGCAGCGATCTCCGTCCTGCGCGCCGAGCTGTCCAGCCTGCTGGCTACCGTGCCCGAGCTCCACGGTCTCGACCTCACGAAAGAAGGTCGAGAGATCCTTAATCAGGCGCGCATCACCATCAGCGCGGCCATGCGCCAACAGCACCGCCAGATGGTGGTTGAGCAACGCTGGACGGGGGACCGCATCGGCCAGCTCACGGCGCAGTTGATCAACACCCTGGACGAGATCGGGGTGTACGACACCCTGGCGCGGGCCCTGCCAGAGCTGGGCATCGATCTGGCTTGGGTGGCCTTGCTGGATGGCGAGGGCGAAGATCCTGTGGCCTGGAGCATGTTGCGCTCCGTCACATCTCCCGATCAGGGTGAGTTGCGCTTTCCCAGCCGCGAGTTCCCGCCGGCGGACTGGATCAGCCAGGATGGCCCGTTCAGCCTGGCGCTGCTGCCGCTGATCGCCGGCCGCCGGCGGGCTGGCTATGTAGCGCTGGACACGGACCAGCTGGAGCTGAACGGCGCCATCGCTCAAGAGCTGGCCGCAGCCGTCAACACTGCCCAGCTCTACCGTGAAGCGACCGAAGGCCGGAGGCTGGCCGAGGAAGCCGACCAGATGAAAAGCCGCTTCCTCTCGACGGTCAGCCATGAGCTGCGCACGCCGCTGAACCTGATCGTTGGGCTAAGCGAGCTGCTGATGCAGTCTGGCTCGCGCGACGCTGCACCGGCGTCAGAAGCGCTGCAGCGCGATGTCGAGCGCATCCACGCCAGCGCCAGGCACCTGGGCGGCCTGATCGGCGACGTGCTGGACATGGCCAGCAGCGACGCGGGCCAGTTGCGCCTGACGCGCGAGTACGTGGATTTGGGCCAGGCGTTGCGTGTGGTGGCCGAAACCGGCGCGCAGATGGCGGCCGACAAAGGACTGGCCTGGCGCGCTGACCTACCCGACTCCGGCCCGTGGGTGTGGGGCGACCGCCTGCGCCTGCGCCAGGTGGCTCTCAACCTGATCAGCAACGCCGTCAAGTTCACCGAGCGCGGCGAGGTCAATCTGGTGGTGCGGTCCGAAGGGGAGACCGTCAGCGTGCTGGTGCATGACACGGGCATCGGCATCCCTCCCGCTGAGCAGCCGACCATCTTCGAGGAGTTTCGCCGCTCCGAGCGCAGCATCGCGCGCAGCTATCGCGGCCTGGGCCTGGGCCTGGCCATCTGCAAGCGCCTGGTGTCGCTGCACGAGGGGTCGATGGGGGTCTTCTCCAGCGGCGAGGAAGGCGCGGGATCCACCTTCTATTTCACGCTGCCGGCTGTGCCGGCGCCGGTCGCTGCCCCTGCGCCGCCGGCTGCGCCCCAGGTCGTCAAGCAGCGTGTGCTGGTGCTGGTGCCACCGGCGGGCAGCGGGGAGCGGCTGCGCGAGCATTTGACGCTACGCGGCTTCGCGGTGCATGTCGAGCAGGCGGCCGATACGCAGACCTGGCTGGCTCAGTTGCTGGCCGTCCCGCCGGGCGCAGTGGTGCTGGATGTCAGCGTGACGCCCGACTACGGCTGGGACGCGTTGAAGGCGCTCAAGGGCAACGTGGCCACCCGCAGCATTCCGGTGTTGTTCTACGCGGCCGGCCGGGAGAGCGGCGCTGTGTTGGAGCTGGACTATCTCACCAAGCCGGTGGAGATGGCCGAGCTGACGCGGGCCTTGGATCAGCACTGGCTGGTCGCTGGCGGCGACGCAGCCACGCGCACCTTCCTGGTTGTTGACGACGAGCCCGACACCCTGGAGATGCACGCGCGCATCGTGCAGAACCATGCGCCCGGCAGCCGCGTGCTCAAGGCGCGCGCCGGCCGCGAGGCGCTGGCGCTGCTGGAGCAGGGCGCGGTCGATTTAGTGCTCTTGGACCTGATGATGCCGGAGATGGACGGCTTCGCCGTGTTGGAGGCCATGCGAGCGCGGGAGGCGACACGCGACACGCCGGTGATCGTGGTCACTGGCCAGGTGTTGACCGAGGCGGAGATGGCGCGGTTGAACCAAGGCGTCGTGCGCGTGCTCAACAAAGGGGTGTTCAGTCTGGACGAGACGCTGGCGCAGGTGGATGCGGCGCTGCAGCGCCAGCAGAGGCTCAGCAGCGAGGCGCAGCGTCTCGTGCGCAAGGCCATGGCCTACGTGCAGCAGAACTACCAGGAATCCCTGTCCCGCCAGGACTTAGCGCGCTACGTGGGTATGAGCGACGACTACCTGACCTATTGCTTCCGGCAGGAGCTGGGCATGACGCCAATCGCTTACCTGAACCGCTATCGCATCACTCAGGCCAAACGCCTCCTCAAGGAGAGCGACAGGACTATCACTCAGATTGCGCTGGAGGTGGGCTTCTCCGACAGCGGCTACTTCAGCCGCGTCTTTCGCCGCGAGGCCGGCATGTCGCCCGACGCCTTTCGCCGCAGGGAGCGTGGTGGATAGCTCGAAGCAAGGTTTCGTTGGGTGCATTCAGATGGGGTTGGCTGGCCAGAAGTTCAACTTCTCCGAGAAGTTGAACTTCTTCGCTCCCACGGCGACGCTACATGACACAGCGTCGCCGTTTTCTATGATCTGTCCCTACATCTCTCGTTTTTCTCCAAGCCTGAACTCGTGCCATCTTATACAATAGTGGGGTAAATTGGTAGCGCTTCCAGCGCAGTCCAGAAAGGAGCATCATGGCCCTCACTCTGGAACAGATCGCCAGGTTGGCTGGCGTATCTCTCACCACTGCCTCACGTGTGATCAACGAGCAGCCCAATGTGCGGTCCGAAGTGCGCGAACGCGTCTGGCAAGTCATCCACGAGCAGGGCTATCAGCCCAACCTCGCTGCTCGCTCCCTGGCCTTGAAACGTTCTGACGACGACGGCGCTGACTCTGCTCTGTCGGCAGAGCAGACTTCCGAAGTTCAAGGAAAGTTACCATAACCCACAGGAGGCCACCCAACAACCGAGTACTCTCATCCCTCGCATCCTCATCCGATCCGTTTTCACCATTCAACCCCCTGCAAGAAGGAGAAGACTTCCATGTCGAAGAAACATCTGACCATCGCAATTTCGCTGCTGGTGCTGCTGAGCATGCTGCTGGCAGCCTGCGGCGGCGCCGCCGAGCCCACACCGGCCCCTGCGCCGGCTGCTGAAGCGCCGGCTGCCGAGGCGCCTGCTGCTGAAGCGCAGCCCACCACCGCCCCTGCGGCTGAGGCCCCTGCTGCCCCCGCGCCATCAGGCGATGTCACAACCATCCGCTGGTTCATCGGCCTGGGCGCCGGCGGCAACCCCGAGGAGATCGAGCGCGAGAAGACTTTCGTCGAGGCGTTCAACGCCAAGTACGGCGACAAGTACAACCTGGTGATGGACGTCGTGCCCAACGAGACGGCCTACGACGTGCTGAAAACCCAGATCGCCGCCGGCGACGTGCCCGACATCGTCGGCCCCGTCGGCATCCGCGGCCTGGCCAGCTTCGAGGGCGCCTGGCTCGACCTGAATCCTTTCATCACCGAGTCGGGCTTCGACCTGAGCGACTATGATGCGGCGCTGGTGGACTTCTACAAGTTCGGCACCGACAGCCAGTTGTTCCTGCCCTTCTCCGTCTTCCCGTCGGCGCTGATGTACAACAAGGCGCTGTTCGACGAGGCCGGCCTGGAGTATCCGCCGCACGAGTGGGGCGCGCCCTATGCCGACGGCGACGAGTGGACCTTCGACAAGCTGCGCGAGCTGGCCATGTTCCTGACCGTGGACGGCAACGGCAACGACGCCACTATGGAGGGCTTCGATCCCACCAACATTGCCCAGTTCGGCTACGACTCCCAGTGGCAGGACATTCGCGCCGACTGGAGCCACATCCAAGCCGGCACCTTCGTGGACGCGGACGGCAATGCCTACGTGCCGGACCAGTGGCGCACGGCCGCCAAGTGGTACTACGACGGCATGTTCACCGACTACTTCATCCCCAACGACAACTACGTCAACAGTGACTTGCTAGCCCAGGGCAATACCTTCGGCTCTGGTAACGTGGCCATGAACCCGATCAACTTGTGGTTCACCTGCTGCACCGAGGATGTGGTGTGGGACGTAGCCGCGATTCCTTCGTTCGAGGGCAATCTCACCTCCAAGCTGAACGCCGACACGTTCGGCATCCTGAAGGCCGCCAAGAACCCGCAGGCGTCCTGGGAGGTCTACAGCCTGTTCATGGACGAGTTCGCCGGCGACCTGGCTGCTGTCTACGGCGCCTTCCCGGCTCGCCAGAGCCTGCAAACCGACGCCGTTGCCGGCCTGCAGGAGCGCTTCCCCGGCGTGGACTTCCAGGTCTTTGTGGACGGCCTGGCCTATCCCGACGATCCCAGCAGTGAGTCGGCGCTGCCCAACTTCCTGAAGGCCAGCGACACTTACAACGCCTTCGGCTCGAAGTACCAGAGCACGCCTGGCCTGGACATCGACGCCGAGCTGGATGCCCTGATCGTAGAGCTGCAGAAGGTCTACGACGAAGTGCGATAGTGACGTTAGTGGAAGAAGGAGCAGCTCGCTGCTCCTTCTTCTGTCCAATAAACTGGCTTTGGAGGTCGTCGGCTGCGCCACACTCGGCGGCTTCCGAAGTCTCCAACCGTCAGGCTGTCGTTACTCTCTCAGATTGCGCCAAGGAGGACTGCGCCCATGGCCGTCAAAGATCAAAGCTCTGCGGCAGCGGCGGCGCCAGCCGCTGCGGTCAAGCCGGGTCGCCGCGCCCAGACGAAACAGCAGGAGCAAACGCGCTGGGGGCTGCTCTTTATCTCGCCCTGGATCATCGGCTTCCTGGTTTTCCAACTGTTGCCGATCCTTGCCACCCTCGTCTTCTCGTTTACCAACTACAACCCCGTCCAACCGGAGAACGTCCAGTTCATCGGCGCACAGAACTACGTGACCATGCTGACCGACTCCAAGGTCTGGAAGTCGTTGCAGGTCACAATCACCTACGCGTTGATCGCGATCCCGGCCAGCTTCCTGTTTGGCCTGCTGCTGGCTTCGCTGGTCAACTCGATCTTCCTGGTCGGCACCGGCGGCTTTCGCACGCTGTTCTACGCCACGTCGATGATCCCAGTGGTGGCGGCGGGCGTCATCTGGGCTGGTGTGGCCAACACCCAGACCGGTTGGATCAACCTGTTCTTGAGCGCGCTGGGCGTGGCAAACCCGCCTGACTGGCTCAACTCGACCGTCTGGATCTACCCGCTGCTGGTGATGATTGGGTTGTGGGGGCTGGGCAACCTGATGTTGACGCTGCTGGCCGGCATGCAGGGCGTGCCGACAGAGATGTACGAAGCGGCCATGATCGACGGCGCCGGCGGCATGAGGCGCTTCCGCAGCATTACCATCCCCTTGATCACACCGGTGATCTTCTACAACCTGACCCTGATGATCATCGGCGCTTTCAAGTACTTCGATCTGGCCTACGTCCTCAAGAACGGCACGGGCGGTCCTGAAAACGCCACCCTGTTCTACGCCCTCAATTTCTACAAGAACTCCTTCGAGTACAACCTGATGGGCTATGGCTCGGCCCTGGCGTGGGTGCTCTTCCTGATCACCCTGGCGCTGACCGCCATCTTGTTCTGGTCGCAGAGCCGTTGGGTGTACTACGCCGGCGACAAGAGGAGATAGACGATGACTTCTGCTGTAACAACCGCTGGTAGTAAAGGCTCCGGCCTGAGCAACAAGCAGCGCAACCTGCTGAGCAAGGTCATGGTTACTGGGGTAGCTTTTTTGATCCTGCTGCTCTTCCTGGCGCCGTTAGGCTACATGTTCACGACTGCTATCAAGAGCGACAGCCAGATGAGCGACCCCAACGCGCCGCCCTTCTGGCCGCACTCCAAGGTGACCTACAACTATAACGGACAGGAGTTGGAGATCCTCCAGGTGCCCATGCCCAACGGCAGCACCCAGGAACTGGCTGCGCTGCAGAAGACCCGCACGCAGACCACCTTCATCGATCCCCAGAATCCTGAAGCCGGCGAGTTCGTCTGGGAGGGCAACTGGCGGACCCTGGAAGCGGTGTATGTGCCCGACGCCCAGTGGCAGAACTTCCAGAAGGCGTGGACCGACCTGAACTTCCCGCTGCTCTTCCGCAACACGCTGATCATCGCCATCTTCGGCACCTTTGGCGCGGTGGCTTCATCGGTCTTCGTGGCCTATGGCTTCGCCCGCTTCGACTTCAAGGGTAAGAACGTTCTGTTCACGATCCTGATTGCCACCATCGTGTTGCCGATCCAGGCTACGCTGGTGCCGACGTTCATCCTGTTCTCGACCATCGGTTGGACCAACACCTTCCTGCCGCTGATTGTGCCGCACTACTTCGCCAACGCCTACAACGTCTTTTTGCTGCGCCAGTACTTCCTGCAGATCCCGCGCGATCTGGACGAGGCCGCGGCTATCGACGGCGCCAATCCGCTGCGCATCTTCTGGTCGGTGATCCTGCCGCAGTCGGTGCCGGCGCTGACGGCCGTGATCCTGTTCCACTTCTTCTTCGCCTGGAACGACTTCTTTGCGCCGTTGATCTACCTGGTGTCGAAGCCGGAGCTGTGGCCGCTGTCGGTGGGCTTGCAGAAGTTCAACGCCCTCTATGGCCGCCAGCCCAACCTGATCCAGGCCGGCGCGCTGATTACCCTGGCGCTGCCGGTGGTGATCTTCTTCCTGGCCCAGCGCGTGTTCATGCGCGGCATCGTCTTCTCGGGCGTCGAGAAGTAATGGGAGACCCAAGTGCCGGGCACTGCCGCAGTGCCCGGCACTTAAGGCCGACAACAAGGACACTACCCATGAAAACCGGAATCGCTGTCGTCACCTTTCAGGACACAGAAGGCGCCGGCAAGCTGCTGGATATGCTGAAAGACCTGGAGAAGCAGAAGCTCGTCGAGTTGGACGATGCCGTCATCGTCGTCAAGGACGTGGATGGCGAGGTCAAGGTCAAGGAAACGAAGGATCTCACCAAGGCCAAGGGCGCTGCCAAGGGCGGCACACTGGGCCTGGTGGTGGGCTTGATGCTGGGTGGGCCGATCGGCGGCGTGCTGCTGGGCGCGGCTGCCGGCGCGTTGGCCTCGCGCAAGGTCGACTTGGGCATTCCCAAGGGCAAGATCGATCTGCTGGTCCAAGAGATGGTCGATGGCAGCTCGGCGCTGTTCGTCCAGGGCGCCTCCAAGCGCGAAGGGGTCATGCGCGCCGCCATGCTGCAAACCAACGGCACGCTGCACGAGCTGGAGTTGACCGAAGACGCGGTGGTCAACGTGCAGAACATCGCCGGGACGCGCGATTACTACTAAGACGACGCCAGGCGCCTGAGCGCCGGCGCCATACATGGCTTTGCTTGCAGCAGGTTGGTTCTCCTCCTCTTGGTAGGTGTGTGGCCGGCTGCCGGGTTGTCGGTCCCCGGCGCCGGTCACACCCGCTTACTAGTCGCCCAATTTCAAATTCGCGCTTTGGCCGGTCTCCTGGTTGTGTGAAGCGTGAAACGTGAGACTGGCCGCCAAGAAGCCCTCACGAATCACGTTTCATGAACGCAGGTTAAGTGTTCGGTCTCTGGCAAGATCTCACTTAACGCAATCGCTTCTCGTTCCGGAGGTTCGCTCGCATGATACGCAAGACTACGCTTCTCTTTTCACTTTTCCTGCTGATCGCCAGCATCGCGTCGCCCTTCGCGATGCTTTCGCCGGCCGTTGTTTCGGCGGCCCCGGCGGAACCATGGCCCCCCATCACCTTCGACTCGGCCGCGGTCACCTACACCCTGACGGGCTTCGGCGGCGCGGAGAACTCGGCTGTTGTCGTGGATCCAACCAATGCGGCCAACAACGTGGCCAGGGTGGTCAAGTCAGCCACGGCCCAGGTGTGGGCCGGGACCACGGTGTCTACCGGCCCCAACAACACGATTCCCGCGCTGCTGTTCACTGCTGATAACACCAGCATGACGGTGCGGGTCTGGTCGCCTGACGCCGGCATCCAGGTGCGGCTGAAGGCCGAGGACGCAGCCAACGGCAGCCGCTCGGTCGAGACCGAGGCAACGACCACGGTGGCTAACGACTGGGCAACGCTGACCTTCGACTTTGCCAACCCGGCAGCCGGCACCCCGCCGCTGAACCTGAGCTATACCTACAACCGGGTCTCTATCTTCTTCAACTTTGGCGTGCCGGGCAGTGTGGCCGGCGAGAAGACCTACTACTTCGACGATGTGACCTTCAACGGCGAAACGACGCCGCCTCCGCCCCCGCCAGCCACATGGGACCCCATCACCTTCGACTCGGCTGCAGTCACCTACACCCTGACGGGCTTTGGCGGCGCGGAGAACTCGGCGGTTGTCGCGGATCCGACGAACGCGGCCAACAACGTGGCCAGGGTCGTCAAGTCGGCCACGGCCGAGCTATGGGCTGGAACCACGGTGTCCACCGGCCCGAACCTGTCGGTGCCGGCGCTGCCGTTCACGGCTGACGACACCACGATGACGGTGCGGGTCTGGTCGCCGGACGCTGGCATCCAGGTGCGGCTGAAGGCTGAGGACGCAGCCAACGGCAGCCGGTCGGTCGAGACCGAGGCGACCACCACGGTGGCTAACGACTGGGCGACGCTGACCTTCGACTTTGCCAATCCAGCAGCCGGCACCGCACCGCTGAACCTGTCCTACACCTACGACAAGGTCTCCATCTTCTTCAACTTCGGCGTGCCGGGCAGCGTGGCCGGCGAGAAGACCTACTACTTCGACGACGTGACCTTCGGCGGCGGCGCGACGCCTCCGCCCAGCTCCGGCAAGTCAGTCATCATCGACGACTTCGAGGATGGCCTGTTGCCCACCGGCACAGACCCCAACGGCCTGGGCGTGGGCTTCGTCACCTGGAACGCCACCGGCGCCAGCGTGGCCATCACCACCACCAACGCGCCGCCCGCGGCCGTACCCGGCCTGGGCGAGCCGAACATCGTGCTCAAAGAAGACCTGACCATCGGCCCCGGCCAGTGGGCTGGCTTCACGCACGCTTTCACCAACGCCGCAGCCAACGAGTGGATCCCGCAGGATTGGACTTCGTACGAGGGCTTCAGCCTGTGGGTGTACGGCAACAACACCGGCGGCACGCTCTTCGTGGACATCCTGGAGAACCGCAACCCCGGTTCCACCGCCGATGACGCGGAGCGCTGGAGCGTGGACATCCCCGACAACTTCAGCGGCTGGCAGTACTTCGAGTTCCCCTGGAGCGCTTTCAACCGCAAGGACATCGGCAACGGCGCGCCCAACGACGGCTTCACCCGCGAGCAAGTCCACGGCTACGGCATCGGCGGCTACGGCAACGTCAACATGGGCAGCCAGAGCTACTATGTGGACAACGTGGGCGTCATGGTGCGCGTCACTGTCATCGACGACTTCGAGGATGGGCAGTTGCCCACCGGCACAGACCCCAACGGCCTGGGCGTGGGCTTCGTGACCTGGAACGCCACCGGCGCCAGCGTAGCCATCACCGCCACCAATGCGCCGCCTGCCCCCGTACCTGGCCTGGGCGAGCCGAACATCGTGCTCAAAGAAGACCTGACCATCGGCCCCGGCCAGTGGGCCGGCTTCACGCACGCTTTCACCAACGCCGCAGCCAACGAATGGATCCCGCAGGATTGGAGCACCTATGAGGGCTTCAGCCTGTGGCTGTACGGCAACAACACCGGCGGCACGCTCTTCGTGGACATCCTGGAGAACCGCAACCCTGGCTCTACCGCGGATGACGCGGAGCGCTGGAGCGTGGACATCCCCGATACCTTCAGCGGCTGGCAGTACTTCGAGTTCCCTTGGAGCGCCTTCAACCGCAAGGACATCGGCAACGGCGCGCCCAACGACGGCTTCACCCGCGAGGAAATCCACGGCTACGGCATCGGCGGCTACGGCAACGTCAACATGGGCAGCCAGAGCTACTACGTGGACCAGGTGGAGATCTTCGGCAACACCGGCGGCGGCGAGACGCCGCTCAAGGTCGAGTTCGCGCTGACCCGCTATGAAGTCGCTGAGGGCGACACGGCCCTGATCGCCGTGACCCTCAACATGACCTCGACTGAGCCGGTCTCCATCAACTACAGCACCGCCGAGAGCTACGCCACGCCCGATCGCAACTTCGTCCCCACCAGCGGCGTGCTGGTCATCCCCCCCGGCGAGCTGGAACAGACCTTCGCGGTGACCACGCTACACGACGGCAAACACACCGGCGATCAGCAGGTGATGCTGAACCTGCGCAATCCGGTCGGCGCCGAGGCGGGCTTCCGGATTCGGGCCATGCTCCTCATCCTGGACGCAGACCAGCCCATCCCGACCATGATCGATGACTTCCAAGGCTTCCATCGCTTTGCAGCAGCGGGCGACGTAGAGCTGTCGATCACCGAGCTGGCGGCTGGCACGCCCATGGCGCTGCCCGGGCAGGGGGCCTACGAGGACGTGCTGACCGGCGTCTACGGCCCGGCCGGCGGCAGCTTCACGCGCACCTTCCCCGTTAGCGAGGACTGGAGCGGCTACAACGGCCTGAGCTTCTGGTACTACGGCAGCAACAGCGGCCAGCCGATCACGCTCAACGTGCTGGACAACCAGACAACCACGACGGCGCAGACGCCGGCCAACCAGTGGCAACTGGTATGGAGCGACGAGTTCGACGACGTTGCTGGCGTGGGACCCAATCCCAACGTGTGGAGCGCCGAGATCGGCGACGGCACGATGAACGGCATCCCCGGCTGGGGCAACAGCGAGCTACAGTTCTACACCGACAGCCTGCACAACGCGGCCACCGACGGCAGCGGCAACCTGGTAGTCACGCTGGACGCGTTCGACCCGGCCAACGCGCCGCTCTGCTGGTACGGGCCGTGCGAGTACAGCTCGGCCCGCCTGATCTCGGCCGACAAGATCGAGGCCGAGTTTGGCCGCATCGAGGCCCGCGCCCTGGTGCCGGACGGCCCGGCCGGCCTGTGGCCCGCCTTCTGGATGCTGGGCGCCAACATCGGCGAGGTCGGCTGGCCGCAGAGCGGCGAGATCGACATCATGGAGTACGTCAGCCGCAATCCCAACGAGGTCTTCGGCACGATCCACGGCCCCGGCTACTCGGGCGGCGCAGCCTTCGGACGCACCATCACGCTCCCGCAGCCTGTGGCCCAGAGCTACCACACCTTTGGGGTGGAGTGGTCGCCCGATCTGATCCGCTGGTACGTCGATGGCATCAACTACCATACCGCCACCCCGGCCGACGTAGCGCCCAACGAGTGGGTGTTCAACCATCCCTTCTACCTGATCCTGAACCTGGCCGTGGGCGGCAACTTCGGCGGCACGATCAGCCCCGACCTGACCTTCCCGCAGCAGATGCAGGTGGATTATGTGCGGGTCTACCAGGCGCCCAACACGTCGGAGCGCTTCGAGGCCAGCTTCATGGACAACTTCAGCGGCTGGCGCAAGGTGACGGTGCCCTTCTCGGCCTTCACCCGCAGCGCACAGCAGCCGGCCGGCGCGCCCAACGACGGCTTCGGACGCAACCAGGTCTGGGGCTACGGCGTGACCTTGCCAGCCGGCAGCAGCGGCACGCTGCACATGGACCAGGTGCAACTGGCCCGCATCCCGACCGTACAGCGCTCGCGGCGCTTCAACGTCGACCAGGACACCTTCATCAACGGCGCGCAGCCGGCTGTGGCCTTCGGCAGCGCCCAGACCATGTGGATCGGCTTCTTCGACCAACTGCGCCCTGTGGTGCATGCGCCCATCGCGGGCATCCCCAGCGACGCAGCAATCGATGTGGCCTACCTGTACCTGTACGTGTTCGAAGGCCGCGGCTTCAGCCAATGGTCAAACTCGGTCATCAGCAACGTCGCAGCCCATGCGGTGACGACGCCTTGGGTGTCCGAGACGGCTAGTTGGTGGACACCCTGGACCATGCCGGGCGGCGACTACGGGCCAACCGTTGGCGCCAGCCACCTGGGGTCGGGCCGAATCAACACCTGGCTGCGGCTGGACGTGACCGCGGCCGTGCAAGACATTGTTAGCAGCGGAGTCAACCACGGTATCCTGCTGACTTCGAACGACGACCGCGGGGTACGCTATGGCTTGGCCGCTTCGGAGTTCTTCGATCCCTCCAAGAGCGGCTACATCCGGGTGTACTTCCGCACGGTAGACTGATCCGACCCTGGCTGGGGCGCAAGCGCTTCGTCTTGCGCCCCAGCCAAACCAAAACTTGCCGCAGCGCCGCCTGCGGTTGAAACCGCAGGCTGACACACCCGAAGCATGCTAAAGCAAGCTGGTGTGCGCGACTGAGCTTGCTTTAGCATGCTTTGCTGTGTCAGACGCCGAATTCATTCGGCGG
>JBAQCH010000436.1:0-9822 GCA_049294015.1 Anaerolineae bacterium | reverse complement strand
GCGTGGCGGTGGGTGCGGCGCGCGTGGCCGTGGGCGCGACGCGCGTGGCGGTGGGAACTACCCGTGTGGCCGTGGGAACCACCCGTGTCGCCGTGGGCGCAACGCGCGTGGGCACGGGTGTCGCCGTGGGCTCTACGACAACCACGGCCACCTCTGCCGGCGCGGCCGCAACCGGCGCAGTGATAGGCGCGGTGACGGCGACGACATCGGCGGCCCTGACAGCGACGGTCATGGCGGCCGTGGCAGTCAGAGCGTTGGTCTCCGTGATGGGTGCTGACGCGACCGGCGCGGCAGGCTGCTCAGCCGAGGCCGATGCAGTGGCCGTGATCGTCTCAGCGGCCGCGAGCGCCGGAGCCTCGACGGCTGGCGCAGCGGGTTGGCTGAGGGGAGCGAAGACCGCTGGCGCGGCCGGCTGGGCTGCGGCAGAGCCGCCGGCGATGAACAACGGCGGCAGCGGAGCTCCGCCGCAGGCTGACAGCGCCAGCGCGCCGGCCAGCAGCAGCAGGACAAGCCAGACATGGCTCAATCTGAGGGAATTCTTCATGGATACACCTCGAGGGATCGTGGATGGGCTCGGTCGGCCCACCCTCCAGTCGTTGCACTCCTTCAGGCTACGTCCGGGGTGCTGCGCAAATACCAGCCCGAGCGCAGCGGGCGGGATGCTTCAGCCGACAGCGTCCTCGATATGCCTGATTTCCAGCAGCCGGCCAGCGCTGGAAAAGGAAATGGCCACCACGTCGATGCGCAGCGGCCCTTGCCAGCCGGCGCTGGCGCTGTAGGCCTCGGCCAGGGCGATCAAACGGGTCTGCTTGCCGTGGGTGACGGACTCCTCAGCGCTGCCGTAGACCTGGCCGCGGCGGGTGCGCACCTCGACGATCACCAGCGTTGGGCCGTCCTGCGCCACCAGGTCGATCTCGCCGCTGCGGCCGCTGCGCCAGTTGCGCGCCACGATCTGGTAGCCTTTGCCGGCCAACAGGTCGGCGGCCATCTGCTCGCCGGCCTGGCCCAGGCGTTGGCGGCTGTCAGCCATGGCCGTCCTCAACGCCAAACAGCGCCAACTGCGCGCCCGCAACGGGCTGGAAGCTCATGCGGTGCTCCCGGCAGGGACCCAGTTGGCGCAGAGCCAGTTGATGATGGGCCGTGCCGTAGCCTTTGTGCTGCTCGAAGCCGTAGCCAGCATGGCAAGCGGCCAGCTCGACCATCAGCCGATCCCGCGTCACCTTGGCGACGACGGAGGCAGCGGCAATGGAGAGCACCCGGCTGTCGCCCTTGGCCAGGGAACGTTGCGGCGTGGCCAGCCCCGGCAGACGGAAGTAGTCGATCAACAGGAAATCGGGCGGCTGCGGCAAGCTGGCTGCGGCTGCCGCCATGGCGCTGCGGTTGGCTGCGGCGATGCCTTGGGCGTCGATTTCGCGAGCCGACAGAACGCCGACGCCCCAGGCGACCGCCTCCTGCACGATGACGGCGAAGAGGCGTTCCCGCTGGCGCGCAGTCATCTGTTTCGAGTCGGCCACGCCCGCCAGCCGGCCAGCTACAGCCGGGTCAGCGGGCAAGATGACGGCCGCGGCGACCACAGGCCCGGCCCAGGCGCCGCGGCCGGCTTCGTCGATCCCGGCCACGCGGGCATAACCCGCCTGCCACAGCGCCAGCTCCTCGACCAGGGTCGGCTGTTGCCTGACTTGTCTCGGCTCCACGCCCGATCTGCTCCACAAATAACACGGCGCAGGGAGTTCCCTGCGCCGGCGGGGGGCGGACAGCGCCGCCCAGGCTGGTGAAAATGGGGAAGCCCCGTGACGCGAACAGGGCGGGGAAACCCCGCCCTGACGGCTTAATTCCTGGTGTTGACTTCCTTCAGACGGGCTGCCTTGCCGCGCAGGTCGCGCAGGTAATAGAGCTTGGCCCGGCGAACCTTGTTGCTGCGCAGCACCTCGACCTTGTCGACGCGCGGCGAATGCTGCAAGAACGTGCGCTCGACGCCGACGCCGTGCGAGGCGATGCGCCGCACGGTGAAGCTAGAGCCGGCCGACTTCTTGCCGCGCATGCGGATGACCAGGCCCTGGAAGACCTGAACGCGCTCGCGGTTACCCTCGACGATACGCGCATGCACGCGGACGGTGTCGCCCACGCGCATGGCAGGAATGCCAGCGTGTTCCTTTGGCTCTAATGACTCAAGCAATGCGTGCTGCATGTTATACCTTCCTGAACTATGGTTTTGCCTTTTTGATCCACACCGCAGCCAGCGAGACTTTGTACGCACCAGAGCCGCGGGGTTAGGGTCGTCTGCCAGGCTGACGAAGGGGGAGTATAACATAGACGTTAAGGCGAGGCAAATTCACAAGTGCGGATGGTTTCGATACGGCGCAGCGCCTACTCAATCAACGGCTGCGGATAGTTTCGATACGGCGCAGCGCCTACTCAATCAACGGCTGCGGATGGTTTCGATACGGCGCAGCGCCTACTCAACCAACGTGCGGGCGAGTTCCTGCTCCCGCTCCAGCCGTTCCAGGAAAGCCAAATCTTCCTGGGTCAGCCAGGCTGTCTCCAGCATATCGGGGCGGCGCAGGGCCGTGCGCAGCAGGGCTTGCTGGCGGCGCCAGCGCAGCACGTTGGCGTGGTGGCCGGAGAGCAGGATGTCAGGCACGCGCCAGCCGCGGAAGTCTGGGGGCCGGGTGTAGTGCGGGTACTCCAGCAGGCCGGTGGCGTGGGAGTCGTCGGCTGCGCCCTGCTCCGCGCCCAGTGCGCCGGGCAGGAGCCGCGTCACTGCGTCGACGATAACCATGGCCGCCAGCTCGCCGCCGGAGAGCACGAAGTCGCCGATGCTGATCTCGTCGCTGCAGAGATAGCGGCGCACCCGCTCGTCCACCCCCTCGTAGCGGCCGCAGATCAGGGCGATACGGGCGTGGTCGGCCAGCTCCAGCGCCACGCTCTGGTCGAAGCGGCGGCCCTGGGGGGTCAGCAGGATGATGGGGATCGGCTGGTCGGGTCGGCCACCCTCCGACGAATCTGACGACTCAGTCGCCGCACGCGGCGCCAGCCCCAGCACGCTCTCCACTGCGCGAAAGATCGGCTCCGGCTTCATGACCATGCCGCCGCCGCCGCCGTAGGGGTAGTCGTCAGTGACCGCGTGCTTGCCCTCGGCGTAGTCGCGGATGTTATGTAGCGCCATGGAGACGATGCCGGTCTCTCGCGCGCGCATAACGATGCTGTCGTCCAGCGGCCCGGCGAACATGGCGGGGAAGAGGGTGAAGATGTCGAAGTGCATGGGTGTGTATTCGGCCAGTAGAATCGCACCTGTTGAGCGCCTGGGAGTCGCCCGGGTTGGGCACGATGCTGTCGGCGGACAGGAAACGACCGATGAGAGGATCATACCATCGAGCCCCGTAGTCGTACAAACCGGTGCCGGTCTCGATCCGCTGACCGGTGTAGCGGTAGATCGTCATCTGTCCACCGGCGTCGTAACGCGTGCCGCCGTACGCGAAGTAGCGCAGCTCCGTCTGGCGCACACCGCTCGAGTTGGTCGTTATCGCCGTCGAGGTCAGATGATCGTTGAGCAGGTAGAACGTGTTGCCTCCGGTGCGCATCGCCACGCGCACCGCGCCTGCGTAGTAGTATTTGCGCACGGTGGTGCCGTTGTCGCGCTCGTAATAGTTGCCGATGTAGACGGTCGTCACGCCGCCCACGGTGGCCTTGACGCGCTTGCCGTCACCGTCGTAGACGGAGGTCGCGTTGATCCCGCTGCCGGTGATGCTGGTCACGTGGTTCTCGGTATCGTAGGCCAGGGTGATGTCCTGCGTGCCGTTGACGCGTCGCGTGGCGTTGCCGTTTTGGTCATACCAGTAGCGCTGCGCGCCCGCTATGTGGGTCACGGCGTGTTTGTGCGCTGCGTCGTTGTAGCCCAGCGCCGCGCCCTCGAAGCTGTCGATGTTGCCAGCATTGGTGTAGTTGTAGCTGCGGACGGTGTAGACTCCATTGCTGCCACCCGATGCCTGCGCGGTCAGCAGCCGGTTCAGCGCATCGTAGGTGAAGGTCTGGGTCTGGCTGCCGCCAAAGGCCGCCGCATCCACCCCCGTCAGCACGTTGCCCTGGTCGTCGTAGGTGTACGTGACATTCTGCAGGTTGGTGTAGCCGCTGGCGCTGGTTCCGCTCTGCAGCGCGGTCAGCCGGAAGTTCTCGGCCTGAGTGTAGGTGTACTTTTGGCGGACTTGCCCCGTTGCGCTGCCCAGATAGCGGTCTGTCACCTGGCCAAGCGCATTGTAGACCGTGTCGCCCACGTAGACGCTGGTCCCGCTCACTCCCTTGAGCGGCCCCTGGCTGGTGTAGCTGTGCGCTTCCTGCTGATCGCCGGCCGCCACGGCCCGCCGCCAGCACGCCCACTTCGTTGTATCAGCCATGAGGCGCACGGTCGTAAGTCTAGCAGAACGCCGCGCGGTTGTCAATAGTACTCTGGTACTATTTTCAGGACTAGCAACCGCCGTGCCAGTTTCAGATAGGTGATCCTGCTGCGGTTTGTTACCACAGACAGAATGCAGTACAATGCGCCAACTTTCCTTACACAGGAGCATTTCGTGTCCGCCGTTTTCAAGAAACTGAACCTCAAAGACCAGACCGAGATCGTCGTCCTCGACGCGCCGGCCAGCTTCGAGCCGGAGATCGCCGCGCTGGAGGGCGTGGCCGTGCGGCGCAGCCTGGACGACATGGATCGATTGCAGTTCTCGCTGGCCTTCGTCACCCAGCAGGAGCAGATCGACCAGGCCGCCGGCCAGATCGCGCAGAAGGTGGACGGCGACGCGCTGGTCTGGTTCGCCTACCCAAAAGGCTCGTCCAAGCGCTACCGCTGTGACTTCAACCGTGACACGGGTTGGCAGGCGCTGGGCGCGGCTGGCTTCGAGTCGGTGCGCCAGGTGTCCATCGACGAGGACTGGTCGGCGCTGCGCTTTCGCCGCGTCGAATTCATCAAGAAGCTGACCCGCAGCAGCCTGGGCGCAATCAGCCAAGCCGGACAGCAGCGCCTGGCCGCGCAAGAGGAAAAGAGCCCATCATGAGTGCCATCGCCACTGAGCATTTCCAACAAGCCCTCCTCGCCGTGCTGGACGAGACCTTCGACACCGTGCGCGGCATCTATCTGGACCACGGAACGTCGCTGTTCGAGACGCTGGCCGGCATCACGGCAGTGGAGGCGTCGATCCCGGTGGGCGGCAAGTGTGCGACACTGGCCGCGCAGGTCAAGCACACGGCCTTCTACCTGGACGTGCTGGAGCGGGTCGTGCGCACGCAGGACACCTCGCCGGTGGACTGGGACGAGATCTGGCGCACGGTTGGCGCGGTCAGCGACGACGAGTGGACGGCCATCCAGGCCGAGCTGCGCGCCAGCTACGACCGCGTCGTCCGGTTGATCCATGAGACGCCGGTCTGGCCTGGCGAGCAGGAAATCGGTGGCGCGATTGGTATTATTGCCCACACGGCCTATCACCTGGGCGAGATACGGCAGGCGCTGTGTACGATCCGGTAAGAACGCGACCTGTGCAAATTGCGCATTGAGAACTGTTGGGTTACAATTGAGCCATGATCAAAGGTTTCGTGCACAAAGGGTTGGAGCAGTTCTTTCTCACTGGAAGCAAAGCAGGCATTCAACCCCAGCATGCCGTCCGTCTCCGCCTGATACTGGCTCAGTTACATCAAGCGAGAACTATCGACGACTTGCGGATCCCAACCCTGCGGTTGCATGAACTCAAGGGTGATCGAAAGGGTACTTGGTCGGTGACTGTGCAAGCAAACTGGCGAATCACGTTCTTGTTTGTCGCTGGCGACGTGGATGATGTCAACTACGAAGATTATCATTAAGGGTCAGATACGATGAAAATGTACAACCCTCCCCATCCAGGTGAGATTATCAAGGGGTTGTGGCTTGAGCCAATGAACATCAGCATCACCGATGCAGCGGAGGCGATGGGTGTGAGTCGCAAGACGCTGTCCAAGATCGTCAACGGCAGAGGACGGGTCACGCCGGATATCGCCATCCGCCTCTCCATCAGCTTGGGCAGCAGCCCTGAGAGCTGGTTGGGACATCAGGCTGCCTATGATCTGTGGGAAGCCGAGCAACATCGAGAAAACCTGCGGGCGGTTCCAGTGATTGCGCCGGCGTAGACGGCAGCGCCTAACGACCTGCTCGAGCCCGGTGAATGGAATTCACCGTCTGACACCACGAAGCGGCCACAGCCGCTGGGAGCACGCTCCGCCAGGCCCCGTGGGGCCTTCGCACCGTCATCGCGGTGAATGGAATTCACTCCGCCAGGCCCTGAGGGGCCTTCGTACTGTCATCCCGGTGAATGGAATTCACTCCGCCAGGCCCTGAGGGGCCTTCGTACTGTCATCCAGGGATTTCCAATCCCTGGAAAGAGGCAGGTTGAGCAGCTACGTTCTCGATAAGAATGTGACCAACAGACAGTTGACCGATCTCTCTGTAGAATACGTGTGACAAGAGCGGGCTCGGTCGGCCCCATCCAGGGTGCTTCGCAAAGACCGGCCAAGCAACCGTACCACGATTTTCCAAATCGTGGGCGGCCATCGAGAATGCGATAGGCACGATTTTGGAAAATCGTGCTACGAGATAGTGCGAGAGCGCAATACTTATTCCAGAGGCATGCATGGCAAGAAACATCACTGAACCCGCGTACACCCCTGATATCCAGGCTGCCGAGACCGAGGAGTGGCGCGAGTCGCTCAACTATGTGTTGCAGCAGGGCGGGCCAGAGCGGGTCATCGCCCTGTTCGAGGACTTGAAGAAACACGCAGCCCGGCTGGGCGTCAAGGAGCCGTTCACGGCCAACACGCCCTACGTCAACACCATCCCCCCCTGGGACGAGCCGCGCTTCCCGGGCAACCGCGCGCTGGAGCGGCGCATCAAGAGCCTGATCCGCTGGAACGCGATGGCTATGGTGGTGCGGGCCAACAAGGAGTCGCCCGGCATCGGCGGCCACATCTCGACCTACGCCTCGGCCGCCACGCTGTACGAAGTGGGCTTCAACCATTTCTTCCGCGGCCGCACGGACGACTTCGAGGGCGACATGGTGTTCTTCCAGGGCCACAGCGCGCCGGGCATCTACGGCCGCGCCTTCCTCGAAGGCCGCCTGTCGCAGCAGGACCTGATCAACTTCCGCCGCGAGCTGGCGCCGGAAGGCGGCCTGTCGTCCTACCCCCACCCCTGGCTGATGCCTAACTTCTGGCAGGTGCCGACGGTCTCGATGGGCCTGGGCCCGATCATGGCCATCTACCAGGCCCGCTTCCTGCGCTACCTGGAGGACCGCGGCGTCAAGGCGGCCAAGGGCGCCAAGGTCTGGGCCTTCCTGGGCGACGGCGAGACCGACGAGCCGGAGACGCTGGGCGCGATCTCGCTGGCCGCACGTGAGAAGCTGGACAACCTGATCTTCGTCATCAACTGCAACTTGCAGCGGCTGGACGGCCCGGTGCGCGGCAACGGCCAGATCATCCAGGAGCTGGAGCGCCAGTTCCGCGGCACCGGCTGGAACGCGATCAAGGTGCTCTGGGGCAGCGACATCGACCCCTTCCTGCAGTCCAAGCACGCCGATCTGCTGATCCAGCGCATGGGCGAGGTGGTGGACGGCGAGTACCAGAAGTACATCGTCGAGGGCGGCGCCTACATTCGCGAGCATTTCTACGGCAAATACCCGGAGCTGCTGGAGCTGGTCAAGGACCTGAGCGATGACCAACTGGCCAAGCTGCGGCTGGGCGGCCACGACCCGCAGAAGGTCTACGCGGCCTATTATCACGCGTTCAACCACAAAGGCGCGCCCTCGGTGATCCTGGCGCGCACGGTCAAGGGCTACGGCCTGGGCGAGGCCGGCGAGGGCAAGAACATCACCCACAGCCAGAAGAAGCTCAACGAGGCCGAGTTGGTGCAGTTCCGCGCCCGCTTCGACATCCCCCTGTCCGAGGAGGAGGTGACGCACGCGCCCTTCTTCCGGCCGGCCGACGACAGCCCGGAGATGCAGTACCTGCAAGAACGGCGACGCGCGCTGGGCAGCTACCTGCCGCGGCGCATCGGGCAGGTCGATCCGCTGCCCACGCCGGGCGATGACCTGTTCCAGGAGTTCTACGAGGGCACCGAGGGCCGCGAGGTCAGCACCACCATGGTCTTCGTGCGCATCCTGGGCAAGCTGCTGCGCGACAAGGGCCTCGGCAAGCACGTGGTGCCCATCGTGCCCGACGAGGCGCGCACCTTCGGCATGGAGGCGCTCTTCCGCCAGGTGGGCATCTACGCCTCCAGCGGCCAGCTCTACGAGCCGGTGGACTCCGACAGCCTGCTCTACTACAAGGAAGACAAGACGGGCCAGATCCTGGAGGAGGGCATCACCGAGGCCGGCGCCATGTCGTCCTTCATCGCCGCGGGCACGGCCTACGCTACCTACGGCATCCCCACGCTGCCCTTCTACATCTACTACTCCATGTTCGGCTTCCAGCGCATCGGCGACCTGGCCTGGGCCGCGGCCGACATGCGCACGAGGGGCTTCCTGGTGGGCGCCACGGCCGGCCGCACCACGCTGGCCGGCGAGGGCTTGCAGCACCAGGACGGCCACAGCCACCTGCTGGCCTACTCGATCCCGACGGTGCAGGCTTACGATCCAGCCTTCGCCTACGAACTGGCGGTGATCATCCAGGACGGCATCCGCCGCATGGTGGCCGAGCACGAGGACATCTACTACTACCTGACGGTGGGCAACGAGAACTACGCCATGCCGCCCATGCCGGCCGGCGACGGCGTGCGCGCGGGCATCCTGCGCGGCCTGTACCGGGTGCGTCCCACTGACCGGCCCGACGCGCCGCTGCGCGCGCAACTGCTGGGCAGCGGCTCGATCCTCAACGAGGCGCTCAAGGCGCAGGGCATCCTGGCCGAGCGCTACGGCGTGGGCGCGGACGTGTGGAGCGTCACCAGCTACAAGGAGCTGCGCCGCGATGCGCTAGAGGCCGAGCGCTGGAATCTGTTCAACCCAGGCCAGCCGGCGCGTACCCCCTACTTCACCGCGGCCTTGCAGAACACGCCAGGGGCGATCGTGGCTGCCTCGGACTACGTCAAGACGCTGCCCGACTCGCTGGCCCGCTGGGCGCCGCGGCCGCTGGTCTCCCTGGGCACCGAGGGCTTCGGCCGCAGCGAAAGCCGCGACCGCCTGCGCGACTTCTTCGAGGTCGACGCGCGCTACATCACCCTGGCCGCGCTGACCTCGCTGGCCCGCGACGGCAAGCTGCCGCAGTCCACCGTCGAGCAGGCCGTGCGCGATTTGGAGATCGATCCGCAGAAGCCGAATCCGTTGCGAGCATAAGGTAAACGGTGAACGGTAAACGGTGAACAGCCCGCTTACCGCTTACCGCTTACCGATCATCGACCACCGATCACCGGAGGAACTAACGTGTCATTCGAGTTCAAGCTGCCCGAACTGGGCGAGAATATTGCGACGGCGACGATTGTCGGCGTGCTGGTCAGTGTGGGCGACCAGATCAAGCCGGGTCAGGCTGTGCTGGAGCTGGAGACGGACAAGGCCGTGCTGGAGGTGCCGTCGGACGTGGGCGGCACGGTGACAGCCGTGCATGTCAAGAGCGGCCAGGAGATCGGCATCGGCCAGTTGCTGCTGACGCTGGAGGAGGCCGGAGCGGCTGAAGCCGCCGCTACGAGCCAGGCCGCGCCTGCCCAGCCAGCGGCGCCGGCAGCGCCAGCAGCCGAAACGCCGGTAGTGGCGGCTTCAGCCGCTCCGGCGGCTGCACCTGCACCCGAACCCGTGCAGCCGGCTCCGCCGGCCCCTGAGCCGGCTG
>JBAQCH010000435.1:0-11227 GCA_049294015.1 Anaerolineae bacterium | reverse complement strand
GCCCCACTTCTCGAAGGCCACGTTGCCATCGTCGGCACGCTGGCCTGGTATGACTATTCGGCGCGCGCCCGGCACCTGGCCCACGACGACACGGCCCTGCGCACGATGAAGCGTTTGGTCAACCACGACGCGGACTACATCGATTGGCCGTGGAGCGATATAGCCATGGCGCGCTATCTGACCAAGGGCTTTGCCGGCCGGCTGCGTGACGCGGCCGACAACCCTGTGGTGCGTCAAATCCTGGTCGTTACCCATGTCCCCATCTTCGAGCAGACGGTGCCCGATTACCCTGAGAGCGAGTTTTGGAGCTTGATGCGGGCCTACGCCGGCAACTTCACCTTGGGCGAACTGGTGCGGCGCACGCCCAAAGTCACCCACGTGGTCAGCGGCCACATCCACCGCGCCGGCTGCTGGACCGTGCCAGGCGACTTCGGCCCCATCGACGTGCGGTTGGTGGGCAGCCAGAAGGACGCGCTGCGGGCGGTGGTGCTAGATCTGTGACTCGAGCGAGACAATTATGTTCGATGGCGCATAACTTACGGTGACAGATACTCGTTTGGTGTCAGGACGGTAAGCAGCGTTTTCGCTCGAAAGTGGCGCACGTTCCATGTGACGAAGACATCGACCTCAGTGACCTGCTCTATCAACCCGAGGATCAAGGCATCTAGGAAGGGAATGCGCTTCTCTTGCATGCGTATGAGTGGTTGGTCAACGATCTGATGCTGAAAGAACTCCTCGGCTTGCCTGTTCGCTGTGTCTGGATGGAGTACGATCAATCTGTATTCATCGCGCAGCCACAGGCGCCATCGCCCCAGACGTTCCGCAGACATATTGAAGGATAACTGACCGAGAAGCTCCATGACGGAATAGATTGCAACTGCCGGGTTACGATCCTTTACGACCTGTAAGAACCGACTATTTGCCTCTTGGCGAGGATCACGATGGTAAGAAAAGGCCAGCAGTAAGACGTCCGTGTCTATGGCAACCATTTGCGTCCTCTACGCATCTCCATCATTTCATCGAAAGAGAGATCGTTCTCAAGCTCTGCCAATTCAGCTCGCACGGCCTCTGCTTCCTTGGCGGCCAACGCACGAGATTCGGCATCTTGTCGGGGATACTCGAGCCGAACGCCTTGCCTGGGCGTGCCGGCCGACAGGACTTCCTGTAGTCTTCTTACTTCTTCCACCGGAACACGCCGGTATTGGCTCCCCGGCAAGCGCGCCATTCGGACGAGACCCTTGCGCTCCCAACTGCGCAACGTTTGCTCATGCACACCTAGCGCACGAGCAGCGTTTTTCAGCGTCATGTGAGATGATTCCATCTGCATAATGCACCTCATGTCTCAAGAAGTGAATGCAGTATGTAACATTTATCAACTTTTGTCAACTTCGTCTGGAGTTCAGACCCACCCCTTATCTTCACAAGTTACCACGACGCCAACGGAAGCCGCGCCTTGACGTCCAGATCCCAGCCAGCGCGCAGGCCGGCCGTGAACCGGTAGTGTGCGGCCGCGCCGATCATGGCTGCGTTGTCGGTGCAGAGCCAGATGGGCGGGATCGAGTAAGGCAGCGTCATGCGCTCGGCCAGTTGGCGGCGCAGCTCACCGTTGGCCGCCACGCCGCCGCAGACGCACACATGGCGCGCGCCGCAGTCGGCCGCTGCCAGCAGCGTCTTGCTCACCAACACATCCGCCACCGCCGCCTGAAAACTGGCCGCAATATCCCGCACCACCTGCTCCCTCTCTCCCTCACTCCCTCTCTCCCTCTCCAACACCGCCTGCTGTTCGCGCACCAACCGCAGCACCGCTGTCTTAAGCCCGCTGAAGCTGAAGTTGTAACGGCGCCCGGCGTCGGGCTGGGTCATCAACGCGCGCGGGAGAGGGAAGCGGGCCGGATCACCCCCCTGCGCGGCCCGCTGTACCATCGGCCCGCCGGGGTAGGGCAGACCCAGCAGCCGCGCGGCCTTGTCGAAGGCCTCGCCAGCCGCGTCGTCCAGCGTGCCGCCCAGCCGCCGATAGCGGCCGTGATCCTCCATCAGCACCAGCTCGGTATGGCCGCCGGAGACAATGAGAACCAGAATAGGAAAGGATGAATGATGAACGATGAATGATGAGTCTCGGTGTCCGGACTGCGGATTCATCGATCTGACTTCATCGTTCATCGTTCTGGGATCCAGCCAATTCGAGTAGACATGCCCCTCCAGGTGGTTGACGGCCACCAGCGGCAGGCCGCGCATGAAGGCGATGCCCTTGGCTGCGTTGACTCCCACCAGCAGCGAGCCAGCCAGCCCCGGTCCCTCGGTCACGGCGACCGCGTCCAGGTCAGCCCAGCCCAGCCCAGCCTCGGCCAGCGCCTGCTCGATCACCGGATTGATCGACAGCACGTGCTGGCGCGAGGCAACTTCGGGGAAGACGCCGCCGTAGCGGCGGTGCAGGTCGATCTGCGAGGCGACGACGTTGGAGAGGATGGCGCGGCCATCGGCGATTACGGCCGCCGCGGTCTCATCACAGGAGCTTTCGATAGCCAGGATACGGGTCATGGCAGGGTTAGATCCCGACAGCCAGGTCCTCGGACGTTTCGGCTGCCGGGCTGTTCAGCGAAATGATGCGCAGTTCCTCAGCCATGCGGTTTTGGGACCGCATCTGCTCCAGCAAGCGCTCCACCTGGCGCAGATTCTGGGCGACGCGGTTGCCGCGGTCGGGCAGACGGTAACAGCGCTCTTGGGCCTCCAGCAGCCAGTGTTGAGCTTCGAGATGTTCGCCCTGGTGCAGCAAGAGCTCGCCTAGCTTGGCAGCCAGGATGGCATCCTGCGGCGCGTAGCGCAGCGCCTGGCGCACCTGCTCGATCTCGCGCTCATCGCTGTCGCGGCGCACCAAAGCCAGGCCGACGTCGAAGATCGAATCGGGGTTGTAGCGTTCGGCGCGATGGCGGATCAGCGCATGGGCGCGCGGCACAATCATGTCCAGCCGCGAGGCAACGCGCATGTGCAGGGTGATCTCCTGGCCCTCGGCTGCCAACTGGAGGGCGATTTCCTCGCCGCTGGCCAGGATGGCGCTGAGCTCGGTGGTCTGCTCGCCGACAACAATGCGCTCCAGATATTGGGGTTGGTCTGCCAGATTGTGTACTCGCAGTTGTCGTTCCTGCAAGGTGATGGCGACCTTGTCGGCGATCTGGTGATCGGCCTGGCCCCTCAGCTTCACCTCCTGGGGCAGCGGATAGTAGACGTCGAGTATCTCAAGAAAATCAGCCGAGTATTCTTTGAGCATGCCCACATGTTCGTGAACCTCGTCGTCCTCTACTACTTCGACCACCACACGCGTGCCGACGAACTTCTCCAGCAGCGGGTCGAAGCTGGTGCCGACGTAACCGATCACGTCTTTGCCGATGCCGCGAATGTAGGTCTGGCTGGTGTCTGTGACCAAGGCGGCGCCCTTGCGCCGCATCCGGCCCAAAGCCAGAGTCAGCGCTTCAGAAAATGAGTCGGCAGCCATGCTGAGGAAGTTGCGCAGCGAGCGCCTGGCACGGCGCGCCAGGCCAGGATGGATCGCCTTGGCAACGCTGCGCGCCCGCCGTTTCTGGAGCTCAGGCGTCAGATCCCGGGCATAGCGGTAGATGGCCTGGATATCGTCATACTCGTCTTTGTAGAAGATGTAGCTGGTCTCCATGTGGCCCTCGTCTTGCACATCGCTGCGATAGACCAGCTCAAAGCCCGTTGCCTGCAGGCTCATGTCGCCCCACATCACCCGATTGTTCTTGCGTTCGACCGTAACGTGGTAGCCGCTGAAATCGGTCAGGCAGCGGTCCTTGTGCGCCGATCGCAGATAGGCGCCAATCAGCGTCGCCAGTACGATGACGCCAAGGGTGAGGATAAACGACCAATCGACAAGGCCTGGCATAGCGGAACCTTTGGGAGAGGGAACGGTGAACGGTGAACGGTGAGGGGGATTATAGTGAGTTGTGGCGACAAAAGCAAACTGGCCCAGTCGGGCAGACTGAGCCAGCCGTCCAGGGATTGGAAATCCCTGGCTGACAGCACAAAGCGGCCTCAGCCGCTGGGAATGGTTCCCAGGGCCTGAGGGGCCTTGGTGCTGTCAGCCGGTGAATTTACTCGCTGGGCGATGCGCAAAACCAGGGATTGGAAGTCCCTGGCTGACAGCACGAAGCGGCCTCAGCCGCTGGGGAATCGTTCCCAGGCCGTGAGGGGCCTTGGTGCTGTCAGCCGGCGAATCTATTCGCTGGGCGATGCTCACCGGGTTTCCTTGTCCGCCTCCAGCAGTTCGATCAGCACACCATGCGTCCCCTTGGGGTGCAGGAAGAACGCGCGTCCCTCGGCGGCCTGAATGGTCTGATCGTTGATCAACTGCGCGCCCTTGGCCTTCATCTCGGCCAGCGCCGCCTCCACGTCGTCCACCTCCAGGCAGATATGGTGGATGCCCTCGCCCCGCTTGGCCAGATATTTGGCCACGCCCGACTCCTCGGTGATGGGGGTAATCAGCTCGATCAGGCTGTCGCCGGCCGGCAGGAAGGCGATCTCCACCTCTTGCTCGGCCATCACCTTGCGGTCGCCGATCGGCAGGCCCAACAGCTCGTGATACGCTTGCAGCGAAACGTCCAGGTCGTTGACAACGATAGCGATGTGGTTGATCTTGGTGATCATGTCGTGGTACCTTGGTAGATTGGGAAGGTGGTAGATTGGGAAGGTGGTAGATTGGTAGATTGGGAAGGTGGTAGATTGGTGGATTGGGTAGGTGGGCGATTGTCGGATCGGCAGCCTGTCCGTGTCAACGGACAGACCAATCTACCAATTTACCAATCTACCAATCGCCCTGTCACCCAGTCACCTTGTCACCCTGTCATTCCTCATCCGGCCACACCCGCCACTCCTCGACCGCCGGGTCGAACTGGGCAACGGATGAGCTCTCCAGCTTGACGAACTTGCCGCGGGCTTCGGCGGCGATCTCGCCGTCGGGCAAGAGGATCTCGCCGCTGGCCTCGAAGGCGCGGTGGCGCTCGATGACGACACGGCCCACGGCCTGTAGCTCGACGCCAATCGGCACTGGCTTGCGATAGCGCACCGTCAGCTCCACCGTCACGCCCCATACGGCGTCGCCGTGTTCCAGGCGGATGGCGCGGCCCAGCGTCTCGTCCAGGATGCCGGCGATCACGCCGCCGTGGAAGCGGCCGGGGTAGCCCTGGTGCTGCTCCTGGCCGGTAAAGCGGGCCAGCACCGTGCCGTCGCCCGGCTCGTAGAACGAGACGTGGACGCCGGCGATGTTCTGTTTGCCGCAGATGAAGCACATGCGGCTGTTGGGTTGCTTGTTCATGCTACACCCACACGTCTGGCTGATATTCCCCAAACACGCCGCGCAACACGCCGCAGATCTCGCCTAACGTCACGTACTGCTCGACGGCCTCGACGAACAGCGGCATCAGCGGGGCGTCAGGGGTTTCGGCGGCCTGCTGAATGCGGGCCAGCAGCGCAGCCACCTGGGCCGGATCGCGGCTGGCCTTGACCTGCTTCAGCCGTTCGATCTGCTCCAACTGGGCCGACGCGTCGACGCGCAACAGATCGGCGTCGCTCTGCTCGTCGGTGGTGAAACGGTTGACACCCACCACGACCTGCTCCTGGCGCTCGATAGCCATCTGCGCCTTGTAGGCTGCGTCCTGGATCTCGCGCTGCATGTAGCCTTGCTCGATGGCCGAACGAGCGCCGCCCAGCGCATCGATCTTCTGGATATAGGCGTCGGCCTGCCGCTCGATCTCGTCGGTCAGGGCTTCGATGAAGTAGGAGCCGGCCAGCGGGTCCACCGTGTCAGCCGCGCCCGACTCGTAGGCGATCACCTGCTGGGTGCGCAGCGCGATCTGCACCGCCCGCTCCGTGGGCAGAGCCAGCGCCTCGTCCATGGAGTTGGTGTGCAGCGACTGGGTGCCGCCCAGCACCGCGGCCAGCGCCTGCATCGTCACGCGGATGATGTTGTTCTCAGGTTGCTGCGCGGTCAGCGTGCTGCCGCCCGTCTGGGTGTGGAAGCGCAGTTGCAGGCTGGCCGGTTTCTTGGCGCCGAAGCGTTCGCGCATGATCCTGGCCCACAGCCGGCGGGCAGCGCGGAACTTGGCCACCTCCTCCAGGAAGTTGTTGTGCGCGTTGAAGAAGAAGCTGAGCTGCGGCGCGAAGTTGTCTACATCCAGCCCGGCGCCGATGGCCGCCTTGACGTACTCGATGCCGTCGGCCAGGGTGAAGGCCACCTCCTGCACGGCCGTGCTGCCGGCCTCGCGGATGTGGTAGCCGCTGATGCTAATGGTGTTCCAGTTGGGCGCCTCGGCCGCGCAGTAGCGGAAGATGTCAGTGATCAGGCGCATGCTGGGGCCGGGCGGGAAGATGTAGGTGCCCCTTGCCAGGTATTCCTTGAGGATGTCGTTCTGGATCGTGCCGCGCAGCTCCGTGGCCGGCACGCCCTGCTTCCGGCCCACGGCGATGACCATGCTGAGCAAAATCGCGGCCGGCGCGTTGATGGTCATGCTGACGCTGACCTTGTCCAGCGGGATCTGATCCAGCAGCGTCTCCATGTCGGCCAGCGAGGAAATGGCCACCCCTACTTTGCCCACCTCGCCCAGCGCCAGCGAGTGGTCGGCGTCGTAGCCGATCTGCGTCGGCAGGTCGAAGGCCACGCTGAGGCCGGTCTGGCCCTGCGCCAGCAGATAGCGGTAGCGCTTGTTGCTCTCCACGGCTGTGCCGAAGCCGGCGTATTGGCGCATGGTCCAGAAGCGGCCGCGGTACATGGTGGGCTGCACGCCGCGCGTATAGGGGTAAGCGCCGGGAAAGCCCAGCTTGTCCAGATAGTCGCCGGCCAGCTCGTCGGCCGGCGTGTACAATCGCTCCACCGGGATGGCGGAGCTGGTTTCGAACTGGGCTCGGCGCTCGGGGAACCGGTCCAGAGTCTTCTTCACGGTCGTGTCAGTCCACTGCTCGTGGGCCTGAGAGATGGTGGTCATTGTGCATACCTCGACAGAGAGTTCGTGAGCGAAGTCACAGCGTCTTGCCTATTGTACCGCAAGATGGGCGCAGAAGGTATGATGCATATCATATCGGCGTGAACTACGCGCTCTAGGGGCTGCGCAGTTGCTCCCCGACAGCTGGTGTTGCGTCAATCATGATTTGAGGAGTTCGCATGCCCCCATGCGAACCCGGCGTCTGGGGACGCCTACTCCACAAATGAGCATTGACACGGTAGCTGGTGTTGCGTCAATCATGATTTGAGGAGTTCGCATGCCCCCATGCGAACCCGGCGTCTGGGGACGCCTACTCCTCAAACAAGCATTGAGACCTCGCGCCTAGCCCTCCAGCACGGCCAGCGCCTTAGCCACGCTGTCGGTCGGGCTGACCTTGATCTGGACGTCCACCAGGCGGCCCTGCTCGTCGATCACGAAGTGGCTGCGGACGATGCCCATGTACTTCTTGCCATACATCGACTTTTCAGCCCACACGCCGTAAGCCTCTGCCGCGCGGTGGTCCTCGTCCACCAGCAGCGTGAAGGGCAGATCGTACTTGGTCTTGAACTTCTGGTGCGACTTGACGCCATCCGGGCTGACGCCCAGCACCACGGCGTTGCGCTCCTCGATCACGGGGTAGGCGTCGCGAAAGCCGCAAGCCTGGGTCGTGCAGCCGCTGGTGTCATCCTTGGGGTAGAAGTACAGCACGACCCGCTTGCCGCGCAGATCGGACAACCGCACCAGTTCACCGGTGTCGCTGGCGAGGGTGAAATCAGGGGCGAGATCGCCAACTTTGAGAGTGTCGCTCATAGAGTCTGTTCCTTTCGTGTTGTGTTATAACTGAGCCGCTGGGTGCAAACAGGCAGATCGATTCCCATTCCTCACGGCGTCGCCGCATCTTCAGGCGGACACAGCATTTCAGCCGTGAACGCGGGGTTGGCAAAGCCGTAGTCGGCCAGGCGCTGCCAGGTGTCTGGCTGGCGCGCCGCAAAAGCCTCGGCCACGGCGCAGGCGGCCGCCGCGTCGCGCGTGGTGCGGTAGGAGAGCCACCACAGGCGGGCCAGCTCAGCCAGGCGATCGTTGGGGTAGCGGCTGCCCAGCTCGTCGACAGCCGCATCGGCCGCCGCGCGGTCGCCGGCGTAGGCGTGGGCCACGGCCAGGCGGTATAACGCATAGGCCCGCAGCTCATCGACCTCGTTGGGGCGAATCCAGCAGGCCACCAGCCGCGCGTCATCGGCTGCGGCGCGGTAGGCCCTGACGGCGGCCGCGTAGCTGTCCTGTGCGCCAACCTGCATGGCTGCGTCAGCGTCCAGAATGTGGTGATAGAGACAGAAGGAAGGCGCGTAGCTTTGCTGGACCAGCACGTAGGGGCCGCCGGCCAGAGATGCCCAGGTGGCCTCGATGGCGCGCTGGGGGCCGGCTGCCACGGCGCCGATCACGCCGCCGCGCATGATCAGCTCTTGGCCGCTGCCCTGAGGCATCACGTCCTCCAGGGTGATGCCAGCCGACGCCAGGGTGGTGCTGCCGTTGATCCAGGTGCGAAAGTCGCCATCGACGTAGGAGGAGACGTGAACGGTGGTGAAGCAGGCGCGTGCGCCGCAGGTGGTGTCGCTCCACACCATGTCGGGGCGCCCATCGTCGTTGACATCGTTCAGCGCCAACAGGTCCACGTCAGCGGCGAGGCCGGACTGATAGACCACTTCCCAGCCGAGCGGGCCCGCGCCCAGCACAGCCAGCACGCCCAACGGGCCGCCGTTGTCGGCTTGGGGATCGACCAGAGCCAGAACCATGTCGGAGGACGTTTCGGCGCGCAGCGCAGCTTGCTGCAGCGCGCCCCGCTCGCCAGCCAGCACGCCACAGCGGGCCAGAAAGCTCTGCAAGACCTCGCTGGAGCCGTTCCATTCGGTCAGAACCTGCGCCGCGCTGCGGACTGTGGCGGCCAAGCCCTCACCGCAGTCGTATCGTTCAGTCATCGCCGGCATGATGGGAATCAACACGCGATCGCCGGGGCGCAGCACCTGGCTGGCGCGCATAGCCTGGGGATTGGCGGCCTGCAGCGCGGCCATGTTGACGCCATAGCGGCCGGCAAGCACAGCCCACGAATCGCCGCGCCGCACTGTCACTGGGAAGGCGAGAGGGCCGGCCGTCGCCTCGGCCGCCGCCGGCGACAGGGCAGCCCCGGCTGGCAGGCATAGCGTCTGGCCCACCAGCAGCCAGCCTTGCGGATGGTTGGCTGCCGCCGTGTTGGCGGCCTTGAGCGCTGCCACTGACAGTCCGGTGCGTTGGGCCAGCTTGGCCCAGGAATCGCCTGGCTGGACGCGATACCACTGGCCGCTGCACGTGCCCTGCGCGGCCGCATCGCGCCCGGCCAGCAGCACCGACAGGGCGAGGAGGAGGATCAAGGCGAAGCGCAGGCTCCTTGTGGTCATGCAAGTCACCCCGTCAGGCGGGCCAAAGCAAAAAGCGCGGGCGCTGCGCTGCTGCCGCCTGGCCCAAGCTGGCCTTGCAGCGTCCAAATCAAGGCCAGAAACACCACCACGACGGCAATGAGCGCGCACAGCACGAGCACACAGCCCAGGCCGGCGGCCACGCTGATCAGCAGCTTGCTTTCTCTTTCGGCTGCCACGGAATGGTCAACGGGTTGTTGCATCGAACTCGATAGCCTCCACTGGCGGGTCGACCGGCTGTTCGGCCAAGATGGGCCGTGTACCGAACTTCATCACGCGCGGCAGCAGGGCTTGGTCGATCCAGCGTTCCAGGCGGGCCTGGTAGCGAATGGCCAGTGCACCGAGCAGCATCAGCCCGGCCGCGCCGCCCAGCACCCAGGGCGAGCGCCAGTCGATCAATCCGGCGCCCACGGCCGCTGCCACCAGGGCGGACGGTGTGCGCAGCAGCAAAGCGATGGCGACGATTTTCCAGATGGCGATGGTGGTCAGGCCAGCGATGTAGTAGGGCACATCGCCAAAGGGCCCCAGCATCAGAAAGAACCACACCGCCAGGGAGTTGAGGTGGGCGACTTTTTCCCAGTGCTCCAGCCGGCTCTCGCCGATCATACGCACAACCAGCGGCCGGCCGTAGCGTCGCGCCAACGAAATCGCGATCAGGCCGCCCAAAGCCATGCCGATCACGCCATAGATCGCGCCCCAGGGAAAGCCATACAGGTAGCCAGCCGCGATCATCATGGCATAGCCAGGGATGAAGGCTACCACCACCTGCAAGGCATTGAGCGCGATAACAGCCAACGGCCCCAGCGGCCCCAGCCGATCCAGCGAGGCCTGTAGTTGCTGCTCGTTGCTGACCAAGTCAAACACCGGCCGCGCGTAGCGCACTGCCAGCACCGCCACGATCACCAGCACAGCGGCCAGCAGCGAGCGCTTGATCCAAGGTCTCATGTCCATGATTATACGTTGCAACTCATGCCCTGGCGAACCAGTGCTCTTGCTCCTCGCCGAAGCTGACAGAGATCTGGTTGGCGCCCTCAATCATGTGGTAGACGCTCTCGCAGGTCACGTTACCAACGTGACGCACCGAAACCATTCGTCCGGCTGATAGCCGGACCTCGTTCTACGTTCATGGGTCGTCACCATCGGCCTCTGGCGGCGCTTCTGCGACGGCCAGCGGCGCGGGCTGCTCTGGGCGCGCCGTCCGGCCCGCGCGCGCCATGCGCAGCCCGCGCGCCAACAGGGCGAGCAAGCCAAAGACCGCAAGGCTGGCCAGAAACGCCAGCGCAAACAGCGCGCCGGCGCCGATCAACTGCGCCTGGATCTGCCCCGGCCAGTCGGGCTGCATACCTGGAGCGGCCAGCAGGCCAGTGACGCCCTGACCCGGCACGCCCAGGAATTCACGCGCGCCCACGCCGTTCCAGCCTGCGCCGGCCAGTCCGTCGGCGAAGAAGCCGATAGCCAGCAGCCCCAGCAGGCCGGCCGCCAGATGCACCGGCGTCAACCCGCTGTCGTCGTCGATGCGCAGCACCTCACGCACCAGGTAGGTCAACAGCGGCGTCAACAGTCCCGCTGCCAAGCCCAGCGCGACAGCAGCCCACGGCGGAATGAAGGGCCCGGTTGCGGCTGCGACCACGGCGCCAGCGGCTATGCCGCGCGCTGCCAGCAGCGGATCGGGCTGGTCGGCCACGAACCAGGTGTAGGCCAGCGGGGCCAGCGCGCCAGCCGTGGCGGCCAGAACCACGTTGACCAGGCCGCGGCTGGGCAGCAGGGCGGATGGATCCAGCAGCGGGTTAGCCC
>JBAQCH010000434.1:0-1774 GCA_049294015.1 Anaerolineae bacterium | reverse complement strand
CCCCACGGGGTTACGGCGGGGGTGGCCGCCTGCGCCTGCAGCGCCGCCACCGTCACGGCCGTGGGCGCTTGCAGCGTCGCGCTCACCGGGCCGTGCAGCAATGTCGCGCCGCTCAGGTCCACATCCTCCAGCCAGTAATACCAGGTCTGGTCCGGCGCGACCTGGCCGTCAGTGAAAGTGTAGGACGCGCCCACCGTCGAGCCGGGCGCCTGCGAGGGTACGAAGGCCAGCAGCGCGTCTGGCCCGGCCGGCGAGGCGCTGCGATACAGGTTGAAGCCGCTGTTGTTGATCTCGCTGACCGTCTCCCAGCTCAGCAGGATATGATCGATCATGGCTTGGGCGTCGAAGCTGGCCAGCGTCACGGCCAGAGGCGTTGAGCCAGCCTCGTAGGCGCCCACGTCACAGGCCGCGCCGCCGTTGCCGGCGCCTCCCGCGCGCGGCGCGCCGCGCTGGTCCGTGCTGGTCCCAGAGACACAGCCGTTCGTTCCGATCGGAATGCGGTCGATCGCCACGCTTCCCGCGCCCAGGGCACGCGTCTGGGTCGGCCCGCCGTTGTTAGCCAGCGCACCCAGTGCCACCGCTGCGGCGTTCTGGTTCTGCAGGTCGCCCGTGCCTGTGAACCCGCAGCTCGTGCCGCTTTCGATGTTGTAGCCGCCGGAAGCAAGCGTAGCCCCATTGCTACAGTCCGCGCCCGCGGTTTGGTGGGCGACGATGCTGCTGAGGACCACGACGGTCGCCGAATTGCCTGCACGGATGCCGCCGCCCACGCCGCCTGAGTCTCCGGAGATGGTGCTATTGGAGACTGTCACGGTGCCGGGACCAAAGCTATAGATGCCACCGCCATAGACAGCCGAGTTGCCGGATGCGGTGCTGTTCGAGATCGCATCCGAACTATTGGCGGGACGAATGCCGCCGCCGGTTGAAGCCAGATTGCCAGAGACGGTGCTGTTCATTAGCTCCATCCGAGATAAAAAGGCGCCTATGCCGCCACCGCTGATGCTGGCCGTGTTGGTCAAGATGGAGCTGTTCGATATTGCCAGCGAAGCTGAAAAGGCATAGATGCCGCCGCCGCTGGTGCTCGTCGAGTTGCTGGAGATGGTGCTGTTCGACGCCGTCAGCGTGCCAGTGCTGAGATCGATGCCGCCGCCAGACTGGGTGGCAGAGTTATTGGAGATGTTGCTGCCCACGATCGTGATCCTTGGGCTGCCAATACCACCGATTCCACCGCCGCGACCATTGGCAGAGTTGCTGGAGATTGTGCTGTTGCTGACCGTCACCGTGGCTCCCCAGGCAAGGATGCCGCCACCCTGACCGGTAGCCGAGTTGTTGGAAAGAACGCTATCGTTGACTGTCAACATGGCAGAACTCGCATAGATACCGCCCCCGTAGCCGGTCGGAAAGCCTCCTGAGGCAGCACCGCCGCTGACCGTGGCGTTGTTCAGCGTCAGATTGCCCCCCGACGTCACGGTCAGGATGCGAAATGCCCCGCTGGTGCGGCTGATGGTGTTGCCGTTGCCCTCGATGGTGATCGGGGTAGTGATAGCCGGCAGGGCGGCCGTCAAGCCGATATTGGCGATCAGGTTCAACGTGTCGGCGCCGGCGCTGCCGGCGCTGCAGCCGCCAGTGGCTGTGTTCGTATTGGCGGCGGTAATGGCATCGGCCAGTGTGCACGTCGCGCCGTCGACGGTGATCGTTGCCGCCGGAGCGATCGCGCCGGCCGGCGCGCCGTTCACCGCCAGCAGCAGCGCAATCCCCGCCAGGCTGAGGCCAAGCT
>JBAQCH010000433.1:0-9712 GCA_049294015.1 Anaerolineae bacterium | reverse complement strand
CCGGCAGCCCGCGCTGCGACCACCACAGCGCCGCAGCCTCGCCCAGCCACTTGGAGCGCACGTAGTCGCTGGCGCCCGGCCACAGGTTGAAGGGCGTCTCCTCGTCGGCCGCCGCGCCATCTAACGGCCGGCCCACTGTCCCAATAGTGCTGGTGTGGACGACGACCTGCACGCCGGCCTCGGCCGCTGCGGCCAGCGCCGCCTGCGTGCCGCCCACGTTGACCTGATACAAGGCTGGGGCGTCGTCTGGCCGCGCGCTGTAGAGGGCGGCGACGTGGAAGAGCGCGTCGCAGCCTCGCAGCCGGCCAGCCCACTCGGCCGGGGCTAGCAAGTCGCCTTGCAGCCATTGCACATCAGCCAGCTCGGCTAACTCCGGCGGCAGCGCAGCCTGGGGCAGCCGCGCCAGCGCCGTCACCTGCACGCCGGCCGCGCGCAACCGGCGCACGACGTGGCTGCCGACAAAGCCGGCCGCGCCGGTGACGAAGGCGTGGGTGAGGGTGCGGTCGGTCATCGTCCATCCATGCTCTGGCCGGTCTCTGACCGAGCCAGCGCTACGTCACTCACTATGCTCTGGCCGGTCTTTGCGCAGCACCCCGGAGGTCCGCCGGAGTGGGCATGACCGAGCCAGCCAGCATCGTTGCGCCCCAACCGGGCACGGTCAGGAGACCGGCCCGAGCCAATGACGCGCGAGGCGTTGTCACTGTCTCAACCGCCGGGCAACGCGGCGCAGCAGGCTGGGGCGCGGGCGCACCGCGTCGTATAGCAGCTCGATCTGCGCTGCCACGTCGTTCTCGGCCACCGGCGGCAGGGCGATGCCCGGATACCAGTGGAAAGCCTTGGCGTGCAGGCGGATGGGGCGCAGGGTGCGCAGAAACTGGGCGGTACGCTCCAGCGACGCGCGCGTCTGGTAGGGCAAACCCACCAGCACGAACACCCGGCAGACCAGGCCAAGCTGCTGGCAGTCCCGCACCACAGCGGCGACGCTGGCCAGGTAGTGTTCAGCCGCCTGCTCATCGGCTACGCGGCCGATGGCTATCAGCACGTCGGGATCGGCGCTCTCCAGGCCCAGCTTGATCGTCGTGCAGCCGGCCGTGTGCATGGCGCGCAGCTGGCGGCTGTCGAAGTGTTCCGGCCGGCTCTCGCATTCCCAGGTCACCGTGCTCTCGCGGCGGCGCAGCTCGGAGCAGATGGCCAGCACGCGGTTGCGGTCCAGGGCGAAGACCGGGTCGCGCAAGAAGATGTGCCCGACTTGATAACGTTGGGCGAGGTGCATTAGCTCGTCGGCTGTGCGCGCGGGCGACTGGCTGCGCAGTGTGTTGCCCTGCGCGGCCACATACGGGCAGAAGCCGCAGCCGGCCGGGCAGCCGCGGCTGCTGAGCACGCTCAGAAATGGATAGGGCTGCTGCGGGCTGTGGAACAACTCCCAGGCTGGCATGGGTAGCGCGTCCAGGTCGAGCAGCAGCCCAGCGGGGGTGTAGTGCTGCGCGGCCAACGTGTAGGGGTTGACCGCGCGACCGGGAGGCAGGTCGCCGGCCAGTAGCCGGGCGGCCGCTGCGGGCAGGGCCAGCTCCGGCTCGCCCATCAGCAGCGCGTCAGCCAGGTCGCTGAAGGCGTGGTCCACCTGGGCGTAGCTGAGGGCCGGGCCGATAGCTAGCACTTTGGCCAGCGGCTGGCGCTCGCGCAGGCGGTTGAGGAAGGCGCGATCGGCCGCCTGGGTGCCGTAGCTGACCGGCAGCACCAGCACATCGCTGCGGGGCAGGCGCTCCAGCACACCGTCGGCATCCAGCCCCTGCGCCACCGCGTCCAGGCCAGCCACGCGCCAATGCGCCCGGCGCAGCACGGCTGCAGCCGTCGCCAACAGGTGGGGCGGATAGACGAAGGGATTGGCTGCGTCGCTCAGCACGCCCATGCCGGCCGATCCCTCGCGGTTGGCGACGGCGCCGGGCAGGCTGGGGGGATTGAGGAGGAAGACGCTGCGGGTCATGGATCGATTATACCCGCAGCGCCAGGAAAAACAAGAGCGGCAGCTAATAGCTGCCGCTCTCAGGCTCCTGCGCCTAGACTCGAACTAGGAACCAACCGGTTACACTTGTCCTACTGTTTCCAGAAGGGGTGGACTATCTCATCATCCACAAGGGATGTCGGGCGCTCGCGGGTAGGTTATTGCTTAGGCTGCTCACTACCTAGTCTCTGAACCTTCCCATCTACTCTTACGCCGTTCGATGGGCTTGGCTGCGGGTTACCATGCGTTTGAAACGTTTAGGCTTCCCGCCGGGCACGGAGATACCCGGTTTCATTTCACCCGATTTTCCACTACTCGTCACCGAATAGCGCTGCAATTTCGTGTCACAGCCGGTTGCTCTGCCGATTGAGCTACGCAGGAATGTTTTGGTTGGAAACGTTCAACGTTTTGAATTATATCTGAAACCCCGAGACTGTCAAAAAACGTCTGTATCAGACACTCTATACTGGTCAGCCTGATTCTGAACAAAACGTGACGCTGGTCTTCGCAGATTGACGCTGATCAGAGGGGGAAAACACGGGTTTCTCTTCTGATCTGCGTCTTCTGCGTTAATCTGCGTCCAATCACTCTGCCAGAGGTGCTACACTAGCCCAGATAGTCGCGCAGCTTGCGGCTGCGGATGGGGTGGCGCAGCTTGCGCAGCGCCTTGGCCTCGATTTGGCGGATGCGCTCGCGGGTCACGCCGAAGTATTGGCCGACCTCCTCCAGGGTGTGGCTGGTACCGTCGCCCAGGCCAAAGCGCATCTCCAGCACCTCGCGCTCGCGCGGGCTGAGCTGGTCGAGGATGTCCTGCATCTGCTCGCGCAGCAACTGGTGGCTGGCCGCGTCGGCCGGCCCTGGCAGGTTGTCGTCCTCGATGAAGTCGCCCAGGTAGCTGTTTTCCTCCTGGCCCACCGGCATGTCCAGCGACATGGGCTCCTGTGACACGCGGCTGATGCGCTGCACCTTCTGGGCGGCCCGCTGCCAGCGGCGCTGCAGCTCCGGGTCCAGCGTCATGGACGCGCGTATGGCAGCCTCGATGGCCTGCCTGTCCTCCGGCGCCAGCAGGTCCGTCTCCAGCGCGATCTCTTCTGGGCTGGGATCGCGGCCCAGCTCCTGAGCCAGCCGCCGCTGGATGCGCACCTGGCGGTTGATGCTCTCGACCATGTGGACGGGGATGCGGATGGTGCGGGCCTGGTCGGCGATCGCACGGCTGATGGCCTGGCGAATCCACCAGGTGGCATAGGTGCTGAATTTGAAGCCCAGCTCATGGTCGAACTTCTGCACCGCCCGCAGCAGGCCGATGTTGCCCTCCTGAATCAGGTCGGAGAAGCTCATGCCGCGGCCGATGTAGCGCTTGGCCACGCTGACTACCAGGCGCAGGTTAGCGTTGGTCAGGCGCTGCTGCGCTGCCATGCCCTTCTTGATAACCAGCATCAGATCGTCGCGCGTGTCCAGGTCCAGGTCTGGGTTGGCAGCCAGCCTGGCCTCAGCTTCCTTGCCTTTGCGAATCTGGAAGGCCAGGTCGATTTCTTCATCGCCGGTCAGCAGCGAGGTGCGGCCGATTTCACGCAGGTACATGCGCACCGGATCGCTGGTGATGGTCGGATCGGCAAATTCCTGCAGCAACTCCTCGACCGGTCGCGTGATCTCCTCCTCCACCTCGCGCTCGAAGTCCTCGTCGCGCTCGATAGATGGGAGAGCTGTGTCGATGTCTTCAAGCTCCTCTTCGAACTCTTCGTCCTCGTCGCTGGCTACGCCTGCGCCTTCCTCATCTTCCTCGGCGTTGAGTCCTTTATGGAGCGGGCGCGCGCCGACCGGGGACAACAGATCGTCGTCCATCTCATCGTCGAGCTCGTCGTTGAGATTCAGGTCCAGTTCGTCGTCGATATCCAGCGGCGCGGCCGCTTTGATCTTGGGCGGGCGCGCGCGGCGTCGTTGTGTTTCTGCCATAATGCCTGATCCAGATCAACTGGCAAGTTCTACATGAAGATTGACTGTCCTGCTCGACTGATCGAATGGCTCCAGATGCTGGCCATAGCCCAGGATCATCGATCCTGCCTTCAAGGTCCCAGGGTCTGCGTCATTTGGCGCCGGCCAGCGTGCGTGCGCTGGTTCAGAAGCTGCTCCAGCAGGCGCAGATGCTCGCTCAATGCCTGTTGGAGCTGTTGGTACGAGCGCACATCGTCGATTTGGCCTTCATCCCGCGCGCTGCGCGTCAGCGCGGGCAGCGTCTTGGCGCGGGCCTTGAGATGGCTGATGCGCAGCCGTAAGACGGCCCGCAGCATGTCTTCCAACAGTTGATCGCGCGGCAGCGGCGGCAGCCGTTGGGCTGATGCTTGCAGTTCGGCCAGCAGGCCATCCCGTCCTTGGCCGCTTTCCGGCCAGCGGGCGCCGTCGAACTCGCCCGACACCAGGGCTGCACATACGGCGCGTTCGTCAGCCTGGTTGAAGTCTTCTTCGTCCAGCGGGCCAGCGCCTAGCGCCACCAACTCAGCCTGCAGGTCGGGCAACATTTCAGGATGCAGCACCAACAGCGAGAGACAATGTGTCGCTGGGCTGATCTGCTCCTTGCGACGGGCAGCCGGCCGTTGCGCTGCCGCACGCGGCGGCCGATCGTACAGCGGCTCAGGATACTCCGCCTCGGCCGCGTCCTCCCAGACTGCCGGCGGAGGATCGGCTGGCCGCGGCCGGGGCGCCGTCTGGGCGGTGCGGCGCTGTTTGAGCAGCAGTCGTTCCAAGGTGCGCTCGTCCGTCTGGATCAGCCGGGCCAGTTGCTGCGTATAATGGGAGCGCTTGACCTCGTCGGAGACTTCGAAGATCAGCGGAGCCAGCCGTTCCACGGCCTCGGACTTGCCTTGAGCGCTGGCCAGGTCCAACTCGCCGCGCGCCAGATCGAAGTAGTAATCTACCACGGGTTGGGCATTATTGACCAATTCGCGCCACAGGCTGACATCAGCGCGCACCACATCGTCGGGGTCTTTGCCCTCAGGCAGGGTCATGACCCGCAAATCGACCGCCAGCCGCGCCTCATGGCGCACCAGGCCGGTAGCGGTGACCACCGGCACCCACTCGCGGTCCAGCGCGTCGCGCGCCTGGGAAAGGCCGCGCAGCGTGGCTGCCTGGCCGGCCGCGTCCGCATCCAGCGCCAACACGATGGTGCTGGTGTACCTGCGCAACTGCTTGATCTGCGGTTCGGTCAGCGCGGTGCCCATGCTGGCCACCACGTTGTCCTCGCCAGCCTGATGGCAGGCCAGCACATCCATGTAGCCCTCGACGATGATCGCCTTGCCGCGCGGCCGAATGGAGCGCCGGGCCACGTCCAGGCCATACAGCACGCTGGACTTCTCGAATAGGACTGTCTGCGGCGTGTTCAGGTACTTGGGCTGCTGATCGCTGCGCAGCGCGCGCGCGCCGAAGCCGATCACGTGGCCATGGACATCGCGGATCGGCACCATCACCCGATGGCGGAAGCGGTCGTAGACGGGGGATCGTCCAGGCTCCGGCTGTTCGCGCTCGATCACCAGCCCGGCCGCCAGAATGTCGGCCAGCTCGTAGTTTTTGCTTTGCAGGTGGGCCAGCAAGCCATCCCAGCGGTCTGCTGCGTAGCCCAACAGAAAGGAGTCGATGGTGGCGTCGCTGAAGCCGCGGCCCGCCAGGTAGTCGCGCGCGCCCTGGCCCTGCGGCGCATGGCGCAGTTGGTTGTGGAAAAAGACCGCGGCTGCCTGGTTGATCTCACGCAGGCGGTCGATGGTCTGCTCTTGGTGGCTGCGTTCTGCACTGGGGGGCGCCAGGTTGACGCCGGCCTTCTGGGCCAGCATTTCCATGGCCTCGCGGAAGTCCAGGTTGTCCCGCTTCATGACGAAGCTGAAGACGTCGCCGCCGGTGCCGCACGCGCCGAAACAGTGCCAGGTGCCGCGGTCAGGGTAGACGACGAAGGACGGCGTCTTCTCCTGATGAAACGGGCACAGGCCCTTGTAGAGGTTGCCTGCTTTGCGCAGCGGGACGTAGGCCGAGATCACCTCGACAATGTCCAACCGCTCTTTGATTTCCTCGACTACGCTCATGGACCTGGCTGCGTGGCGTGCGGTTGCTTGAGAAGGACGGGTGCAAGGGCTATACCGGTAGAATTGACGATATAGCACGCATTATACGAAGTTGCAGCCGCCTGTCAACTCAGCGCCATTCCTCCCGATTGCCGCGGCCGTCGCGCTGACCTGAAAATCGCCGCTCGTGCCGGTCTTTGCGAAGCACCCCGGACGTAGCCTGAAGGAGTGCAACGACTGGAGGGTGGGCTGACCGTGCCCGCTGCGAAAATCGTCGCTCGGGCCGGTCTCCGACCGAGCCCGCTGCGCTTTCATTGACGGTTGTGCGCCGACGCGTATGGATGACTGGTTAGCTAGTGCCTGGCCAGATTGGCCGCTTGCCCTGCTTGCGGTATACTACGTCCTGGACCAGTTCGCATGTGGGCATGCGAACTCCTCAGATCATATTTGACGCGACTCTTGTTTTTGTAGCCATTGATCAGACCGCTTCTCGTCGCCGCTGGTTGGGTCGGATTAATACTGCCGGGTACCTGACTGCGACGCCTACCACCATCGCCCAATCGAGATCGATATTGAACACTGAGTTGTCATCCGTCGACGCGCTGCGGCCGACCGAGCGTTTCTCCGCCCGCGTCGACAACTACGTCAAGTACAGGCCGGGCTATCCGCTAGCAGTCGTCGATTTGCTGGCGCACGAGTGCGGCCTGACGCCGCGTCATGTGGTCGCCGACATTGGGTCGGGCACGGGCTTGCTTGCCCGGTTGTTCCTCGAAAGCGGCAATCGCGTCATCGGCGTCGAGCCAAACGCCCAGATGCGCGCTGCAGGCGACCGCTTGCTGGCCGGCTATACGGGCTTTCGCAGCGTGCTGGGCCGCGCCGAGGCCACGACGTTGGGCGATGCCAGCATCGACGTCGTCACGGCCGGCCAGGCCTTTCACTGGTTCGACCGGCGGGCCGCGCGACAGGAGTTCGTCCGTATCCTGCGGCCCGGCGGCTGGGTCGTGCTGGTCTGGAACAGCCGCCAGACCGACACGACGCCTTTTCTGGCTGCCTACGAACGCCTGTTGCGCGCCTATGCCACCGACTACGCAGCAGTTGATCACACGAACACTGGGTTCGCCGAGCTGCACGAGGTCTTCGGTGCTGGCCTGCGCATGAGTTGCTTCGAGAACCAGCAGGTTTTCGACTATGCCGGAGTCGAGGGCCGGCTCCTCTCGTCCTCGTACGCGCCGCTGGCCGATCAGCTTGGCTACGCGCCAATGATCGAGGAACTGCGCCGCATTTTCGGCGAACATCAAGAGAACGGTTGCGTGACATTCCGTTACACGACCGAAGTGTACTACGTTCCGGTGTGAAGCATGGAAGTCAAGATCGTGCGCAGCCCGCAGCGCGCAAAGACCGTCAGCGCGCGCGCTGTCGATGGCGTGTTCGTGGTGCAGGCGCCTGCGCACATGAGCGACGCCGACTTGCAGCCGGTGGTGGATAAGCTGCTGGCCCGTTGGCAGCGCCGCCAGCAGAAGAACAGCCTGGACGACGACGCCCTGGAGCGAAGGGCCGGGGAGCTGAACCGCCAATACTTCGGCGGCAAGCTCCAGTGGCAGTCGGTCCGTTGGGTCAGCAACCAGAACTCGCGCCACGGCAGTTGCACCCCCAGCCAGGGCACGATTCGCATCTCGCACCGCATCGCGGCTATGCCGGCCTTCGTGCGCGACTACGTTCTGGTGCATGAGTTGGCGCACCTGCTGGAAGCCAACCACGGTCAGCGCTTCTGGCGGCTGGTCAACCAGTATCCCCGCAGCGAACGAGCGCGCGGCTATCTGATGGCCGTCGGCCTGGAGCAGGTCGAAGAGGATGCGTAGCAGGCTTGAGCTGCGCTGGTGGTGGCTGTTTGTGGTCTTCTCGGCCACGGCCGTGGCGACTGCGCTACTCTACAACATCGCCGCCTTCGCCTATGACGCTGCTGCCGAGCACGTGCTGCGCGCCGTGGTCTATTCTCAGGCAGTCAGCGATGGCGCGCTGCTGCCGCGCTGGGTGCAGTTCCTGCACTGGGGGCTGGGCAGCCCGCTTTTTACCTTCCAGGGGCCGCTGCCCTACGCGCTGCTGGACGGCCTCTTCCGCCTGGGCATCGAGCACCCCATCGGTTGGCGCATTCTGATCGCGGTCGGACTGCTGGCGGCTTTTCTGGGGGCGTTCTTGCTGACGTTGGAGCTGACCGGGCGGCGCTGGCCTGCCTTCCTGGCGGCCGTGGCCTTCCTCTATGCGCCCTACGTGCTGCGCAACGCGCTGGAGCGGGGCAGCAACGAAGCCTACAGCATGTTTCTCTATCCCTGGGTGTTGTGGTCGCTGATCTGGCTGGCCAAGCGCCCCGGCGTGGGTCGCTTCAGCCTGGCTGTGCTGCTGTGGAGCATGGCCATTGCCAGCCACGTGCTGGCGCCGCTGCTGCTGGCGCCCTTCGCCCTCCTGCTGGCTGGCGGCCTGGCCTGGCGCTGGCGCACAGTCGCCCCCCTGTTGGCCCTTCTCACCGGCATGCTGCTGACGGCCGTGATCTGGGCGCCCATGATCCCTGAGCAAGCCTACGTCCACGTGGAGCGCAACTTCGGCACCCCCGAGGGCAATCCGGTCACCGGCTCCCTGCCGCTGGACCGCCTGCTCGCCCCGCCAGCTGTCTACGACACGGCGCGCGACGCCAACCAAACGGGGGTGCGCATGGGGCTGCTGCACGCAGCGCTGTTGGCGCTGGGCCTGCCGGGCGCGCTGATCGCCTGGCGCCAAGGGCGGCGTCAACTGGCCGTAGCCCTGGCTGTGGCGGCCGGCGCCGGGCTGTTCCTGACCTGGATGCTCACCAGCGCGTCCGATCCTTTGTGGCGGCTGCTGGAGCCGCTGCTCTATCGCGTGCAGTATCGCACCCGCCTGATGGGCCTCCAGGCGCTGTTCGGCGCCGTGACGGCCGGCCTGCTGGTCAGCCTGCTGCCGGCCAAGCGTCAGAGGCTGGCGGCGCTGGCGCTGGCCATGGTATTGGTGGCCGCAGCCGCGCCATCGTTGTACGTCGAGCTGCAACTGCGCTACGTGGAGTTTGGCAACCGCGTCAGCCTGGCCGAGGTGCGCGCCGCGGAGATCGCCACCGGCGGCCGCGCGTTGACCGCCTTTGGCGAGTTTGAGCCGCGCTGGCACACCCTGCCCTTCGATGACCGATTGCTGGCCGAGTTAGGGCCGGATTTCGACCCGCAGCAGCGCCCCTTGGCTAATCCGCCGGCCGCCGTCCAGGTGCGCTCGGCCCGCGTGCGCAGCAGCGCCTGGGATCTGGAGCTGACGGCCTCGCAGCCGGCGACCATCACTCTCTACCTGCACTATTATCCGCGCTGGCAGGCAACATTGGACGGGGAGCCAGCGGCGCTGGGCTATCAGGAAGGGCGCGGCCTGGTGCAGGTGCAGATTCCTGCCGGCGAGCACCGCCTGGCGCTGCGCTACGGCAGCACGGCGGCTGAACAGGTCGGGCTGCTGGTCAGCGCCCTGGCCGCTTTGGGGCTGCTGGCGCTGGGCGCATGGACGCTGTGGCGGCGCAACGACGCTGCGTCTGGGCTTGGCGGCGCCGCGAGGGCGCCAGCAGCCATCGAGCCAGCCCCTCCCGTCTGGCTGCTGGCCGCGCTAACCCTGTTCCTGTTGG
>JBAQCH010000432.1:0-3858 GCA_049294015.1 Anaerolineae bacterium | reverse complement strand
CCGCCGAATGAATTCGGCGTCTGACACAGCAAAGCATGCTAAAGCAAGCTCAGTCGCGCACACCAGCTTGCTTTAGCATGCTTCGGGTGTGTCAGCCTGCGGTTTCAACCGCAGGCGGCGCTGCGGCGAGATTACCGGAATAAATTCTTAAGGTTCATCAGTCGCTTCCGGTGCGCCGGAACGACTAAAGTCGTTACTACAAACTGCCGGACTACTTACGCCAGTCCATGCTAATAGTCGAAACTCTGCTCCATCTTCTTCAGCACGTCGTCGACGGTGAAGCTGGCCGGCTTCATGCGCGGCGGGAACTCTTTGAAGGTCGACAGGAACTCGCGCACGATGTACTGGGCGGCATAGGTCAGGTAGACGCGGTCGATCATCCAGTCCCAGTAGGTGTTGGAGGTGATGTCGGCCCGCTCGAAGGGATCGGTGCGCAGGTTGAAGACCTTGGGGATGCGCAGGAAGGTGAAGGGCTCGGCCCAGATCATCACCGTGCCCTGGACGCGCTGCTCGGCGAAGACGAACTTCCAGTTGTCGTAGCGCAGCCCGACCAGGTCGCCATCGTCGGAGAAGTAGATGATTCCCTGGCGCGGCCCCTTGTCAGCCTGGCCTGTGAAGTAGGGCAGGAAGTTGTAGCCGTCGATGTGTACCTTGAAGTGCTTGTCGCCGGCGTGATGGCCCTGCTTCAGCTTGTCGTTGATCTCCGGCTCGCCGGCCGCGGCCAGCAGCGTGGGCAGCCAGTCGGTGTGACTGATGATCTCGTTGGAGACCACGCCGGCCGGGATCTTGCCCGGCCAACGCACCAGCTCCGGCACGCGGAAGGCGCCCTCCCAGTTGGAGTTCTTCTCGTTGCGGAAGGGGGTCATCGCGCCGTCGGGCCAGGTGTTCATGTGCGGGCCGTTGTCGGTGGAGTACATGACAATGGTGTCTTCAGCGATGCCCAGCTCGTCCAGCAGGTCCAGCATCTGGCCCACGTGCTTGTCGTGCTCCACCATCACGTCGTGGTAGAAGGACTGCCAGCGGCCGGCCTGGCCCAACACATGCTCCGGCGGATGAACGCGGAAGTGCATCCAGGTGGTGTTGAACCAGACGAAGAAGGGTTGGTCATCGTCATGGGCGCGCTTGATGAAGTCCTGGGCCGCGGCCAGGAACTCGGTGTCGCACGTCTCCATGCGTTTCTTGGTCAACAAGCCGGTGTCCTCGATGCGCTGCTTGCCGACGCGGCCCCAGCGCGGGTGCTCGGTGGGGTCGTCCTCTTCGGTGGCCCAGGTGTGCAGCACGCCGCGCGGTCCGAAGACGTTCTTGAAGTTGGGGAAGTCGGCCTCGGGCGGATAGTCCACGTTCTCCGGCTCCTCCTCGGCGTTGAGGTGGTAGAGGTTGCCGAAGAACTCGTCGAAGCCGTGGGCAGTGGGCAGGTAGCTGTTCCTGTCGCCGAAGTGATTCTTGCCGAACTGGCCGGTGGCATAGCCCAGCGGCTTGAGCAGCTCGGCGATGGTGGCGTCCTCGGCCTGCAGGCCGATGTCGGAGCCGGGCATGCCCACCTTGGTCAGGCCGGTGCGGTAGGGGTTCTGGCCTGTCAGAAAGGCAGCACGGCCGGCCGTGCAGCTCTGCTGGCCGTAGGAGTCGGTGAAGCGCATCCCTTCGTTGGCGATGCGGTCGATGTTGGGCGTGCGGTAGCCCATCAAGCCGTCGCTGTAGCAGCTCAGGTTGGTGATGCCGATGTCGTCGCCCCAGATAATCAGGATGTTGGGTTTGCCGTTGGGCATGATAGTCTCCTATTTGGTAGATTGGTAGATTGGTAGATTGGTAAGGTGGTAAATTGGTAGATTGGTCGGGTAGCGGGTTGGTAAGATGGTAGATTGGCACGAGAACCCGACCAATGTACCAATCTACCAATCTACCACTTTCCGGCCATGACACTGCTTGAACTTGCGGCCGCTGCCGCAGGGACAGGGATCGTTGCGTTCGACGCCGGTGAAGGCTCGCTCCAGGATCTGCATCACCTCCTGTGCTTCACGCCCCCGCCGCAACAGCCCCGCCATGAGCTTCATGGGGAAGTCGATGTGGTGGAAGAACTCTTTGAAGCCGGCGCACAGGTAGTTGAGCCCCGGCTCGCCGTCCGGCGTTTCGATAAAGCGGTTCTTGGGACACTCGCCGTGGCAGGCGAAGCGCACGTCGCACTCCCGGCAGTAGCGCGGCAGCGTGTCACGCTTGTCGAGGCCGAACTGGATCTGCTGCGGCGAGGCCACCAGCTCGATCATGTGGGTCTGCTGGATGTTGCCCAACAGGTACTTCGGCTCCACGAAGTGGTCGCACGAGTAGAGGTCGCCGTTGTGCTCGATGGCCAGCCCCGTGCCGCAGGTGGCGTTGAAGACGCACATGCCGGAGTTGGCCAGGCCCAGCCAGTTGCTCAGCGCCGCCTCGAAGGTCTGCACGTAGATCGTACCCACGTCGCGGCGCACCCACTCGTCGAAGATCACGCTCAGGAAGCGGCCGAACTGCTCCGGCCCCACCGAGCGCTCAGAGACGGTCGTCCCTTCCTGGTAGATCGTCAGGCCGTCGCTGTTGATGCGCTCCACCACGGGGATGAACTGCATCCAGGTCGTGCCCACCTCGTCGCGCAGGAAGCGGTAGACCTCCAGCGGGTAGTCGCCGTTGACGCGGTTCACCGTGGTCAGCACGTTGTAGTCCACGCCGTGCTTCTGCAACAGCCGCAGCCCGCGCATCACCTTGTTGAAAGTCGGCTGGCCGCCCTTGTCCACGCGATAGACATCGTGCAGCTCCCGCGGCCCGTCGATGCTGATGCCCAGCAGGAAGTTGTGTTCGGCGAAAAAGGCGGCCCATTCGTCGTCCAGCAGCGTGCCGTTGGTCTGCATGGTGTGCAGAAAGGTCATGCCCGGCCGGCGGTGTTTCTCCACCACAGCCATGGTGCGCCGGTAGAAGTCCAGCCCCATCAGCGTCGGCTCGCCGCCCTGCCAGGCGATGTTGACACTGTCGGTCTGGTGCGACTCGATCAGTTGGCGGATATACTGCTCCAGCAGCGGCTCGCTCATGCGGAAGGTGCTGCCAGGGTAGAAGACCTCTTTGTCCAGGAAGAAGCAATAGGCGCAATCCAGGTTGCAGATCGCGCCGGTGGGCTTGGCCAGCAGGTGAAAGGCCACCGGCGCATGGGGAGGCCGTTGGGTTAGCATGGGCTGAATCGCTGCCGTTGACATCGATGAAACTCCTAGACTATCCTGCTTTTCGCCAAGGCCAGCGCCCTTCGATCTCGACCGCCTGCGTTACGCATCCGAGCAGCCTACGCGCCGCCGCCGGCTGCGGCTGGTTTGGCGTTTTCACGAACGTCCGTCCGCAGGGCGAGCCAGGTCCATGTGGCGGCAGCCGCTTCGATGGCTGCAAACAACAGCAAACTCGGCTCCAACTTCCCTAAGACAACCATCAGCACCATGAATGACGCTGCGTAATAGCGAGTTGGTACGGTCCAGGGAATAAAGCGATCCAACTGCGACCGCGCAACAAGGATGTAATAAATTCCCAGAATCGACGCCAGCATGCCGACGAAGCGAATCCAGATATCATCGCCAGCCGACAACCCAAAGAAGTCGAGGATAACCATCGGGATGAGCATGAAGCCCAGGCCGACCGCAAAAACCACATACAAACCGAACACCAAGATGCTAAGTCTTGCTCTGTTCATATTGTACACTCGTTTCTGACATCATGCATTAAAGGGGCGACAACTTTTCAGGCAGCAGCCAGGATATGCTCCGCTTACAGAGCCTGGTACACGTGGGCGTAAGTCTCCCGGCGGTTTGGAGTCGAGGCTTCAGCCGGTCGGGCGATGAAACCCGGCTGAAG
>JBAQCH010000431.1:0-10401 GCA_049294015.1 Anaerolineae bacterium | reverse complement strand
CCGACAGCAGCGTCAGCAGCCCGGCCCCGCCGCCGTCAGCCAGGTCGGGAGTATCAAGCGGCGCAACGCGCACGGCCATGCCGATGATCGGCTGCACACCCGCAGCGTGGCAGGCGCGGCGAAACGCCACCGCGCCGTACAGCGCGTGGTCGTCGGTCAGCGCCAGGCTGGCCATGCCATCGGCTGCCGCGCGCTGGGCCAGCGTCTCGACTGAAGCCGTGCCGCCGAGAAGAGTGAAGTTGGAATGGACGTGGAGATGGGTGAAGCTCACCTGAGTTTAGAGTGCGTTGGTTGAACTGGCGGGAGTTGGCTGATGAGGTCAGGAGCAAGGTTAGCGGATGATAACTGCAGTTTGGCCGAATTCGAACCAAGCGGCCAGGAAGCCATTCCAATCCACATGTATCGGCCAGATTTCGGCGGCCGGATCATTGATGTAGACTCCCTCGTCGTCAAAACCGACCACGACTACAACATGTGAAGTCTCGACCTCCCAATAATCGAGCATTGCGGTCCATACACGGGCGATGACGGGTCTTTCCCCCAGGATCTCCGTTCGGAGGCGGTTTTCTGTGCATGGACCCACTTCGATAGACAATCCCAATTGCTTAAGACGCACGGCATTTGAGATGGGGGTCCCGAAGTCTTTGGTCTTGAGCAGTGCGGCAAGGGCATCTTCCGAAAAGTAACGTCCTTGGTGTGCAAGAATCATGCGCACACAAGCGGGCAAGCACATGCCGTCGCGCGATTGGCTATAATGCGGCGCCTGAAGCAAAACGTTGGGCATTGCGCTCGATCTCTGCGATTGTTCGCTCAGACATGTTTAGATCGCCGCTGTTTACGTCAACATCAAGGCTGCCCACCACGCCGATGCGCCCTAGCGACCTGGATGAAAGCACTACTGGCACGCGCCAATATGCGCCGTCGGCGCGTATGATGAGGTCAGGCCGCTCACCGTGGAGCAGATCAGCGATGTGGTTACCTACGAACTGACTAACCGATCGCCGCGCGTGATCCGGTGTTATTCGGATATCGGCGGTCAGTCGAAGATCGAGGCTCAGCATTCCCGTGTCGGGCGGTGTTATGGTCTCAAGTGTTACGGTCATCGTCGTGGCCTATAGCGCGCATTCATGAATCTATAGTCGGTGTCAACCACAGTATAGCGTAATGCGCTGTATCGGTCAACTGTACTGCGCTGCGCCTGGAGCGGCTTCGTTCCCCCTGATTTGACGCTACCACACCAAAAGCCCGCGGAACCGGCTGCTTTGAAGCTGACCAGCTTGACAGATCGCAGTGAGCGGCGTATACTCGCAATAGTAGTTTGGATTGAGAACACTATTAAGGACTGCGCATGGACTTGCTGGCAAAGCTAACCGGGCTAGGGTTCACCGAATATGAGGCCAAGGTCTACCTGGCGCTGCTGGACGATTACCCGGCTAGCGGCTATCAGATCAGCAAGGCGGCCGGCGTGCCGCGCTCGATGGTTTACGAGGCGCTGGGCCGGCTGAAGCAGCGCGGCGCAGTGTTGGAGACGCCCGACGAGCGCGCCACGCTTTACCGTCCGCTGCCGCCTGACGTGCTGCTGGACAACCACCAGCGGGCCCAGCAACGGTTGGTGGACGAGCTGCGCGTCGGGCTGATCGGGCTGTACCAAAGTCGGGAGGAGGATCGTGCCTGGTCGATTCGCGGGCGAGAGGCGCTGCTGTCCTACGCGCGTGAGCTGATGCGCCAGGCGCAGCGCGAGGTCTATTTGGTGCTGGACGACCCCGACGTGGCTGCGCTGCACGAGTCGGCGTGCGCCGCCCACGGGCGCGGCGTGGAGATCAGCGCGGTGCTGACCGGCGAGGCAACGCTGCCCTGTGGCCAGATCGTGCGCCATCCACCGCTGGAGAGCCAACTGCACGAGCTGTCGGGCACGTTGGTCGTGGTGGTGGACGGGCAGGAGGCGCTGGTGGCGGCGGGCGGCGGCGAGCGCGAGATGACGGCCACCGTCACCCGCAGCCGCAACCTGGTGCTGCTCGTGCGCCAGTTCGTCTGGATGGAGCTATTTGCCCAGCGCATCTTCACCCGGGTTGGCAGCGAGTTGCTGGCCCGGCTGGATCCAGCCGACCGGCGCGTGTTCGAGAGCGTGCAGCGTGAAACGTGACGACGTGATGTTCCCTGCTCGGGCCGGTCTTTGCGAAGCATCGCGCAGTGGGCCGGCCGAGCCCGCCTATGACGAAACGAGATGACAGTGACCACAACATTTGACCAGGAACAACAGGCGCCCCACGAACCCGGGGTGCTCAACCGCTGTGCGGCCATGCTGTTCAATGCGCTGGCTCGCACCACTGGCCTGCTGCGCGCCGAGGTCGATTCAGCCCGCGGTGAATTACTCCTGGAGTACGATCCGACCGCGGTGCCTGTGCATCAGATCGAGCAGGTGGCTGCCAACCTGGCGGTGGACCTGGATATCCCCTTTCAGCAGTGCATCAACCGTGAGCAAGGCGTCACCTGCACGGCCTGCTCAGACGCGCTGGCCTTGGAATTGCGGCGGCGCGGCCGGCTGGACGAGTTCACCGTCCACGCGGGCCGCATGGCCGTCTCGCGCAACGCGTCGCCGGTCGAGCGCGCTGAGCTGGCGCTGCCGTTGACGGCGCCAGCCGAAGACGCTAGCGCGCCTGACCGCTGGCCCTGGCAGCGCTGGGATTTGGCCCGCAAGCAGATCATTCTGACAATTATTACCGCGCTGGGCATTGCAGTCGGCTGGATCGGCGGCGCGACGGGCCTGCCGCAGCCCTGGCCGCAGGTGGCCTACATCGTCGCTTATCTGGCCGGCGGCTACTACGGCGTGCGCCAGGGGTTGGCCGAGTTGCGCCATGGCGCGATCAACATCGATCTGCTGATGATCCTGGCGGCCATCGGCGCGGCCACCATCGGCGACTGGCGCGAGGGCGCGATCTTGCTCTTCCTCTTCTCGCTGAGCAACGCACTACAGGACTACGCCATGGGGCGCAGCCGGCGCGCGATCGAGTCGCTGATCAAGCTGCGACCGCAAGAGGCGCTGGTGCGTCGCGGCGAGATGGAGGTTCTGGTCCCAGTGGCCAAGCTGCGCCTGAGCGACGTGGTGATCGTCAAGCCGGGCGAACGGCTGCCCATCGACGGCGTGGTCACGCGCGGCCAGTCCAGCATCGACCAGTCGACCATTACCGGCGAGTCGGCGCCAGTGGATGTGGCCACCGGCGCGCACGTCTTCGAGGGGACGCTGAACCAGACCGGCGTGCTGGAGATCGACGTGACCTGCCTGCCCAGCGAGAGCACCCTGGCGCGCATCATCCAGATGGTGGAAGGCGCGCAGGAGCAGAAGGCGCCTACCCAGCGCTTCCTGGACGACTTCGAGCAGAAATACGCGCTGGGCGTGATCGTGGCCACGGCGCTGGCTGTGGTCATCCCGGTGTTTCTCCTCAGCCAGCCCTTCGACGACGCATTCTATCGCGCCATGACCCTGCTGGTGGTGGCCAGCCCCTGCGCGCTGGTCATCTCGGTGCCGGCCGCCATCCTGAGCGCCATCGCCAATGCCGCACGCAAGGGCATCCTCTTCAAGGGCGGCGCGCATCTGGAAAACCTGGCGTCGGTACGCGCGGTGGCCTTCGACAAGACGGGGACGTTGACGCGCGGCAAGCCGGTGGTGACCGCTATCATCCCGCTGGGCTGCTGCACGGAAAACGAGTTGCTGGCGCTGGCGGCTGCGGTGGAGGCGCGCTCGGAGCATCCTCTGGCGCAGGCGATCGTGCATGAAGCGCGCCGGCGGGGGCTGCCCTTCGAGCCGTGCGAGGACTTGCAGGCCATCACCGGCCGCGGCGCACGCGCTGTCGCTTCAGACGGCAGCGTCTACTTCATCGGCAACCGGGAGCTGTTCGACGGCAAGCTGGCGCTGGCTGACCGTGTTCTGGCGCAGTTGGACGACCTGGAGCAGCAAGGGTGTACGGCCATGCTGCTGGCCGGGCAGCGCGACGGCGACCTGGCCCCGTTCGGCATCATCGCCGTCGCCGATTCGATTCGCCCCGAGGCTCGCGCGGCATTGGACGCGCTGCGCACGGAGGGCATCGCCCACATCATCATGCTCACGGGCGACAACGAGCGCGTTGCAGCGGCCATCGCTCAGCAGGCGGGCGTCGACGAGTTTCGCGCTGGCCTGCTGCCAGAGCAGAAGGTGCACGCCGTGCAGCAGCTACAAAACGGCTATGGCTTGGTAGCGATGGTGGGCGATGGCGTCAACGACGCGCCGGCGCTGGCCCAGTCCGGCGTCGGCATCGCCATGGGCGCGGCCGGCACCGACGTCGCGCTGGAGGTGGCCGACGTGGTGCTGATGTCCGATGACCTGGAGAAGCTGGCCTATGTGTTACACCTCAGCCGGCGGGCGCGGCGCATCGTCTGGCAGAACATCGTCTTTGCCCTGAGCGTGATCGTGGTTCTTGTACTTGCCAACTTCGTAGTGGGGGTGCCGCTGCCTTTGGGCGTGGTAGCCCACGAGGGCAGCACGCTAGTCGTTGTGTTCAACGGGCTGCGCCTGCTGCGCTGACGCGGGGGATTTGGCCGCGCAGTTGCCGTTGGGCCAGCGCCCGCCGTCAATTGCTTCGGTCGGATTAGCGCAGACGGGTAAGTACGAGTACACTGGTGACACTATGAAGCATCTTGAAGCGACTGACTTGATCCGGCTGAATACTGAGATTGAGCATGACTTCACGCGGGGCGGCGACCTGGTGCCCTTGCCTGGCAGAGACCCGCTGCTTTTGCTGGCCAACCGCCACCGTGATGGCTACGTCTTTTACTACCGCCAGCAGGTGCCGTCGGCGCTGCGCGAACAGATCGGCGCACTGGGGGCGCAGCGAGCCTTTGACGACGACTCGACTGTTCAGGCAATCCTGGCTGGGTACGCGCGCTGTACACGCTGGGTCGAGGGGGTGGGGGGCTACTTTGCCGCGATGCCCGCGCCTGAAGAGTATCCTGGTGTGGTCCACGACGGCGACAGCTACCAAATCGAGGTCGACGGGCAGGCTGTCAGCCGGGCCTGGACCGGGTTCGAGAGCGACGACGCGGCTGAGCTGGTCGTGGAGGCGCTGTCCGACTATCGGCGGCAGGGCTACGCGCGCCAGGTGGCCGCAGCCTGGGCCGCGGGCGTGATGCAGGCGGGCCGCGTGGCGTTTTACAGCTACCTGGCGGACAACGAAGCCTCAGCCGCGCTGGCGCGCAGCCTGGGGGTGGTCGAATACGCCACCCGGGTCGCCTATCTGCGCTGCCGCAGCCCGCAAATGTCGCGCGCTCGGGTGGATCGTTCGGTGCAGAACTGAAGGTGGGGAGGCCGGACGTATCACAGCGGATGGAGAACAACGAATGATTTCGTGTCTGCCTGGACGCGCAGATCCGTCAGCGCCGCATTCTGCATGGCATTCCTTGTGCTCTTCTGGGGTCATAAAACCAAGGAGTCCGCACACTCGTGTGCAGACTCCTTGGTTCCTATTCGCTGGCCCCCATTCGTTGTGGTATTTCCCTGCCTCACCCTCTCCCCTTGCCGGGCGGCCCCGGGATTGCCGACTTGACCGCGGCTGGCCCACCGATCAGCTCGGCCACGATCTTGCCGGAGGCCAGCACGCCGGGCAGGCCAGCGCCGGGATGGGTGCCCGCGCCGGCGAAGTAGAGGTTGGCGAAATCCTCGCTGCGGTTGTGCGGGCGGAACCAGGCTGATTGCAACAGCACCGGCTGCACCGAGAAGGCCGCGCCCAGGTGGCTGTTGAGCGTGTTCTGGAAGTAGAGCGGGTCGACGAAACGCTCGCTGACGATATTGGCCTGCAAGTCGGGCAGGTAGTTGTCCTCCAGGAACTGCATGATCGCGTTGCGGTAGGGCACGGCTTGCCGCGTCCAGTCGATGTTAGCCCCCAGATGCGGCACCGGGGAGAGGACGTAGAAGGACTCGTGGCCGGGCGGCGCCAGCGACGGATCGGTCTTGCTGGGCACGTGCAGGTAGAGCGAGAAGTCGTCGGGCAGGTAGCTGGCGCCGAAAATTTCGCGCAACAACTGCTTGTACTCCTGGCTGAAGATGATGTTGTGGTGCGCCAGCCGCTCGCCCGTGGGGGTGCCCGGCTCGGTGTAGCGCTTCTTGGTGCCGAAGTAGATCACAAACAGCGACATGCTGTAGCGGCGCAGCTTGACAAAGCGGTCGCTGTTGATGCGGCGATAGCGGGCCGGGATCATGTTGAGGTAGGTCCAGGCCACGTCCGCGTTGGAGACCACTATATCGGCGTTGTGGATCGAACCGTCGGCCAGCCGCACGCCGGTCGCGCGGCGGCGCTGATCGTCGATCAGGACCTCGACTACCTCGCTGTTGAGGCGCACGTCCACCCCGATCTCGTCCAGCAGCCGGCCCAACGCCGCCACGATTGCGCCCGTGCCGCCCATCGCGTACTCGATGCCCCACTCGCGCTCCAGGTAGTGGATTAGCACATAGAGCGACGATGCGCTGAGCGGGTTGCCGCCAATCAGCAGCGGGTGGAAGGAGAAGGCGCGGCGCAGGAAGTCGTTCTTGATATACTGCGACACGTAGCCGTAGACGCTGCGGTAGGACTTGAGGCGGATCAGATCGGGCGCGGCCTTCAGCATGTCGCTGACGTGTAGGAAGGGCTTGTCGATCAGCGGCATACCGGTGTTGAACACGTCGCGCGTGGTGCGGATGAAACGGTCGTAGCCCTCGCGGTCGGCCGGGCTGAACTTCCCAATCTCGCTGAGAATGAACCCGTGGTCGCCGTTGTAGTCCAGGTGGCGGCCCTGGTGGTCGAACAGCCGGTAAAAGGGATCGATCTTGACGAACTGAACGTAGTCCTCGCGCCGCCGCCCCGATAGCTCGAACAGCTCGTTGAACATCCACGGCGCTGTGATGACCGTGGGGCCGGCGTCGAACTTGAAGCCGTCCTGCTCGAACACATAGGCGCGGCCGCCCAGCTTGTCCAGCTTCTCGAAAAGCGTTACGTCGTGCCCTTGCGCGCGCAGGCGAACTGCGGCCGCCAGGCCGCCAAAGCCGCTGCCGATAACAATGATTTTTTGTTTCATGCTTGTTTTGTCCTGATTTTGAGCCGGTGAATGGAATTCATCGCCTGACAGTACGAAGCCGCCTCAGCGGCTGCGGAAGGATTCCCAGCGCCTGAGGGCGCTTTGTGTTGTCAGCCAGGGATTTCCAATCCCTGGCTTGTTGTCAACTGGCCGGCAAAAGCCAGCACGGCTTCCGTCACCTGCGGCCAGCCCGGGCCCTCTGCATCCAGCAGATCATGGGCTCCCGGCGCCTCCACGTAGCGCGCAGGCTGGGGAAAGGCATAGACCAACTGCCGGCTGAACTTGGGCAGTACCACTTTGTCGTCGACGCCCTGAATGATCACGGTGGGCGCACGGACAAGGCCGGCCGCCGGCCGGCTGGCCTGTCCGACCAGCCGCAGCTCGTCGAGCACCGAGAGAGGAATGGTGATGTCCAGCAGGCTGCGCTGCACGGCCGGGTCGGCCAGGTCTACGCCGGGCAGGAAGGTGGCCATACCCTTGCGCACCTCTGGGTCCGAGAAGTCGGGCTTGAACAGCCGAAAGGGCTTGACGGTGGGGATCAACCGCCGCAAGACGGGCATGATCGCGCCGATGGGGCCGATCGCGCCGGAGAAAGGCGCCAGCAGCGCCAAGCCGTCGGGTTGGGCGTTGGCAGCCGCCACGGTCGCCACGGCTGCGCCCATGCTGAAGCCGGCCAGCAGCACCGGCCGGTGCTGCGCTTGCAGGCTGCGCACAGTCTGCACCGTCGCGCGCACCCAGTCGCCATAGTGGTACTCGCCCAGCCGGTCGAGCTCCGCCCCGAAGCCGGGCAGCAGCAGCCCCTGCACCGTCCAGCCAGCCGCGTGCAGCACCTGGCCCAAGGCGCGCGTTTCGGCCGGCGTGCCGGGAAAGCCGTGCAGCAGCAGGGCTGCCGGCTGGCCGCCTGGCCACAGGTAGCTTTGGTGCTCAGGGGCCTCGAACGCCTCGCTCCAGCGGGACGTGATCATGAGTCCTCCGGCGCATGGAGCCCGTGCCACAAATCGAAGCCCAGCAAGAAGCCGCCCTGTACGACAATGCCCAGTCCCACCCCTCGCCAGTAGGGATCGTCCTTGCCGCGCCGCACAGCCAGCGTCACCCCGCCGGCCACGTAGAGCACGTCAAGTGCGGCGTTGACCAGCAGCAGCCGGCGCAGGGCGGCAATCTCCTCGCTGGCCGCGCCCTGCTCAGCCTTGCGGCGCTGCGACCAGCGGCCGGCCAGCGCAATCGTGCCGTCGATCGCGCCCCAGGCGACAAACTGCTGGCCCAGGCCGCGCAGCAGCGGCTGGCGGCTCACAGCCAGAGGCAGCCCGCTGGCCACACTGATCATGCTCCAGCCCAGCAGGCGGTCGGTAACGGTATCGACGAATGGCGGTGAGATGGCAGACCTGTTCATGGTTGCTGTTCCGGGGCCAGGCGCCGCGACAGGCGCCAGATGGCTGGCAGCCGGCGCAGCTTGCCCCCCGTGGTCACATGGGCGCGGCGTTGGAAGACATCGTAGTCGTGCGCTTCGATGTCGTCCAGAATGTAGCGGTAGAGCTGCGCGGCGGCCGTGATGGCAAAACGCCCGTCTTTGTCCAGCAGGGCAACCCCCGGCAGGGCTTCGTCGAACAGTTGGCGTGTGCGGGCGATCTGGAAGCGCATCAACGCCCGCCAGCGATCATCCACCACGCCCGCAGCAATGTCCTGCTCGCTCAGCTCGAACTGGGCCAGCTCATCTTGCGGCAAGTAGAGGCGACCGTTGCGCCAGTCCTCGCCCACGTCGCGCAGGATGTTGGTGAGCTGCAAGGCCACGCCCAGTTTGACTGCATACGGCAGGGCGCGGCTGTCCTGAAAACCGACGATGTGCATGGCCATCAGCCCCACGGTGGAGGCCACGCCGTAGCAATACTCAGCCAGCTCGTCGAAGGTCTGGTAGCGGTTCTTCTCCACGTCCTGGGCCACACCGGCGATCAACTGCTCAGCATAACGCCAGGGGATCTGGTAGCGCATACGGGTGTCAGCCCAGGCTACGGCCACCGGGTCGTCGCCGGCTGACTGCACGTGCAGCACCTGATGACGCCAGCGTTCCAGCGCCTCGCACGGGTTGCTGCCCTCTTGAGGCGCATCGACCAGGTTGTCGCATACCCGGCAGAAGGCATAGAGCGCCCGCGCGCCGCGCCGCTTGTTGCGCGGCAGCAGCCCCGAGGCCATCAGGAAGGTGCGGCTGTGGCCTTTGGTGATCTGCTCGCAGGCGCGGTAAGACGCAGCGAGGTCGTCGTCGTCAGTGATGCCATGCAGCGCGGCTGCAATTTGACTTTCGAGAGCTTCCTGCGCCAGGTCGATCAGCCGGCGCTCCCATCCGTGGGCCTGGACCGCCATCCGATACTCCTTGAGAGTTGCACAATGAGATCAAAAACAGACACTGGGTGAGGCCTGTCGGGACGTACGCGCTACTAACTAGCGTAACTATAAATGCTGGCTGCCCGACGGACTGTCAGTAGCTTTCCCGTCGGTGGGACATCGTGAGTAACGAGCCTTACTTTGTCAGACGCCCATGCGCGCAGGAGGACACCGGTCAACGAAGATCTGGCGGGCTCGGTCGGCCCACTCCGGGGTGCTACGCAAAGACCGGCCCAAGCGGCTGCTCAGGTCAATCGCCATGCACAAAGCGTGGCAGGATCGGTCGGCCCCTCGCCTACACTTGCACCTGCGCTGTGCTCCGGCGCAAGTGCAGGTGTCCTCGGAACCGGCGAGCCAGGGTCCGGGGTGCTACGCAAAGACCGGCCCAAGCGGCTGCTGCTAACCCAGACTGCGCCATACGCAACGCGCTTGCGAATTATAGCACGACCTCCCCAAAAACCGGCTATTCTGGTATGCTTCAGAGCACGACGAGGATGCTGCCCTGTGGCTACTGACTGCGCCAGATCACGCTGTGGCAGGGCGCGTCGCCGCCGTTGCCTTGCAGGTGGTCTACCACCACCGGCGCGCTGAGCGGGTTGCCAGCGTCGTCGACGATCATGAGAGTATATTGGTTGGGGAAGAAGTTGACGGGGAAGTCGTAGCGCCCGAAGTCGCCGGCGCTGTCCTTGCTCCAGGCTTCGGCTTGATTGCCCCACTGGTCCATCAGGTTGATGCGCACGCCGGCTAGCGGCGCGCCGCCCGCATCCAGCACCTGGCCGACGATGTAGTTGCCAGGGCAGGCGTCGTGGTGGCTGACCGGCTCGGCCAGGCCATAGCTGCCCGGCTGGCCAGCACTCGTGATACTGCTGACAGCTACGGGCGCGGCTGTAGCGCCGGCCACCGAGCCGGCGTTGGGATCCATGGCCGCGGCCAGGTCCACCAGCG
>JBAQCH010000430.1:0-13713 GCA_049294015.1 Anaerolineae bacterium | reverse complement strand
TGGGAGAGGGAACCGAAGCGCGGCGGCGCGCCCCCTCTCCCCGTGGGAGAGGGAACCGCAAGCGCGGCGGCCCGCCCCCTCTCCCCTTGGGAGAGGGAACCGAAGCGCGACGGCGCGCCCCCTCTCCCCTTGGGAGAGGGAACCGAAGCGCGGCGGCGCGCCCCCTCTCCCCTTGGGAGAGGGCTGGGGTGAGGGGGAGTCCGGCCCAGCCCGCACCTCTCACAACCCGCCAAGAACCATGACCACTGCATCCCTGACCATCAACGCCCAAAGCTTCGGCCTGACCGACCCGCTGGTCTGGCATAACCATACTAGCGGCCTGAACAACAACCAGCGTGCAGCCCTCACCTTCTGCCAGCGTTGGCTCAGCGGCGAGACGCAGTTCGTAGTCCATACCTCTGGCTCCACCGGCGCTCCTAAGCCAATCAGCCTCCAGCGCGAACAGATGATCGCCAGCGCGCGGGCCACGGGCGAGGCGTTAAGGCTGGCGGCCGGCATGAGCGCGCTGGTTTGCCTGCCGGTGCGCTATATCGCCGGGCAGATGATGCTGGCGCGCGGGCTGGTGTTGGGGCTGGCCATGACGCTGGTGGAGCCGGCCAGCGATCCGCTGGTCAGCCTGCCGGTCGATGCTGCCTTCGACTTCACCGCCGTGGTGCCCTTGCAGCTACAGACTTTGCTGGATGGTCCGCCTGGTTATCAGGAACGACTGAACGGCATGCACGCCATCCTCGTGGGCGGCGCGACGATTAGTGCGGCGCTGGAACAACGCGTTCAAGCCCTAACAGCGCCGGTTTACCACACCTACGGCATGACCGAGAGCGCCACCCACGTCGCCCTGCGCCGGTTGAACGGGCCACAGGCATCCCCGTCCTTCCATCCCCTGCCCGGCGTCGCAATCGACAGCGACGGCCGCGGCTGCCTGCGCGTCAAAGGCCCCATGACCCTCGACCGCTGGCAGCAAACCAACGACCTCGTCGAACTGGCGGGCGCCAACCTGCAACCTGCAACCTCTAACCTGCAACCTGGAACTTTCCGCTGGCTCGGCCGTTATGACAACGTCATCAACAGCGGCGGCGTCAAGGTGCAGGTGGAAGCGGTCGAAGCGGCCGTCGATCAGGCATGGCTGGCGCTGGGGCTGGCCGAGCGCCGCCGCTTCGTGGCCGGCCTGCCCGACGAGCGGCTGGGCCAGGCCGTGACGTTGGTGATCGAAGGGGAGCCGCTGGGCGGCGACGAGGAGAGGACGCTGCTGGCAGAAACGCGGCGCCGCCTGGATCCCTTCGTGCAGCCGCGCCGCGTGCTCTACCGCGCCCAACTGAGCGAGACCCCCACCGGCAAGATCGACCGGCGGGCCAGTCTGTCATGACCCACCGCAGACCGCGCCCCCGTAGGTCCGGCTACCAGCCGGACGTTGAGGCCCTCTCCCTCGACCAGCACAGGCAGGACGACGTCAACGACGCCGCGAGCCTTGCGACCTGCGGCCTCCACGGCGTCCGCCGCCGCCAGAGCGAGCGGGCGGCGGATTGACCGGCCGCGCCGCCTCGCCAGGTGGCGTGACGGGGCCATGGAGCATCTGCTGGTAGGTGTCGTCCAGCAGCATGGTGATCAGCGGCAGCTCATCCTCGGCCTCAGCCAGGGCCCGGGCCAGGGGCACAAAGCGCCGGCTGCGCTCGGTTTGCAGCTTGTCGCGGTCGCGCAGCCGCGCCTCCAGCAACGCAGTCAGGCGCTCAGCCACCACGGCCTCCACGTCGGCGTCGCTGGGCAGCGGCCGCTCGGCCATCTCAATCTGATAGTGCTTAGCGATGCGATTGAAGGCCATCAGCTCGCCCGCGCTGACCAGGGTGATGGCCGTGCCGGTTGCACCGGCGCGGCCTGTGCGTCCGGCGCGGTGGATATAGCTCTCCACGTCCTCCGGCGGCTCGTACTGAATCACGTGCGACAGATCGGGAATGTCAAGCCCGCGCGCCGCCACATCGGTGGCCACCAGGAAGCGCAGCGTGCCCAGCCGCACCCGCTCCAGAACCCGCTCGCGCTCACTCTGGCCCAAGTCGGCGCTCAGCTCGTCAGCATCGTAGCCAAAACGCTGCAAAACGGCTGTCACATAGTGCACTTTGACCTTGGTGTTGCAGAAGATGATGGCCGAGGTGGGGTTTTCGACCTCGATCAGCCGCACCAAGGCGCGATCCTTGTCCATACCGGGCACAGTATAGAAGACGTGCTCCGTGTCGGTGACGTGGACATGGTCGCTGCTCAAGCTGAGGAACTGGGGTTCGTGCAGGAACTCCTGGGCCAGGCGCATGACATAGGCCGGGAAGGTGGCCGAGAACATGCTGGTGTGGACACGGCGCTCCGGCAGGTAGCGCTGCACCCGCACCATATCGGGGTAGAAGCCCATGGAGAGCATGCGGTCGGCCTCATCGAAGACCAGCATGCGCAGGTTGTCCAGCGAGAGGGTGCGGCGCAGCAGGTGGTCCAGCACGCGGCCGGGGGTGCCGACCACGATCTGCGCGCCCTGCTTGAGCGCGTCCACCTGCGCCCCATAGCCGACGCCGCCGTAGACCGCCACGGTGCGTAGCCCGCCAGCGGTACACAACAGCTCCGCCTCGCGCCAGACCTGGCGGGCCAGCTCGCGGGTGGGCACGAGAATCAGGGCCTGGGTGGCGTTGCGCTGGGGATCAAGGCGCTCGAGCATGGGCAACAAAAACGCGCCGGTCTTGCCGCTGCCGGTGCGGGCCTGCACCATGACATCGTAGCCGGCCTGCAGGTAGGGGATCGTGCGCGCCTGGACAGGCATCAGCGCTGGCCAGCCGGCGCGGGCCGCGGCCGCGCGCAGAGGATCGGATAGTTGGTCGAGGGCTATATCAAGCAACAGGCCGGTTGCTGCGTCGCCTGTGGAGTTGGCTTGCTCGTTCACGGTCATCTCATTTCGTGTGCAAAGATTGGGTGAGACCTATTTTAGCACAGCTTAGGCCGATTGCGCACAATCTGGCGACACAAAAACGCCCCCAGGGAGCGATCCCTGAGGGCGTTGGTTGGTTTCGACTGGCGACCAGCGCTATTCGGCGTTGGCTACCACGAAGGACTTAGTGTACTCGGTATAGTTCTGGCGCGGGTTTGTGACGACACGCAGGCTGAACACATGCTCCCCGTTGGGGAACTGGGTGGTGTCCAGGCTCACGCTGAACTCGCCAGCGGTGCTGCCGGAGGCAACCCAGATCTTGGCGTTTTCATCGCCGCCAGGGAAGATGAACAGGTCCCAGCGCTTGAAGTTGGGATCGTCAGCATAGCCGGTGACCTCCACCGTGCCGCTGACGGTGGCGCCATCAGTCAGAGCCAAGCCGTTCTCTGTAACAGGAGCAGCAGGAGCAGCCGGGGCCGGGGCAGCGGCAGCAGGGGCTTCGACAGTCTCAGCCGCAGCTTCTTCAACCACAGGGGCTGCAGCCGGTGCGCCGGCATTGGCCAGGGTGAAGTTCGTGACATACTCGTCGTAGTTCGAGCGCACGCTCTCGACCACACGCAGGCTGAAGGCATGGTCGCCGTCAGGGAACTTGGTGGTGTCGAGGGTGACAGTGAACTCGCCGGGGGTAGCGCCGGTGGCAACCCAAATCTTGGCGCTGTCATCGCCGCCGGGCAGCACGAACAGGTCCCAGCGCTTGAAGTTATCGCGGTCGGCATAGCCGGTGACGTCCACCGTGCCACTAACGGTCGCGCCGTCGGTCAGGGCCAGCCCATTGGTAGTTGCAGGGGCAGGAGCAGCCGGCGCAGGCGCAGGCGCAGCAGCGGCAGGAGCCTCAACCTCTTCCTCCACCGGGGCGGCCGGAGCAGGAGCGGCGGCGGGGGCGCCAGCGTTGGCGAAGGTGACGGCCGTGACGTACTCGGTGTAGTTCTGGCGCGGGCTGGTTACCACGCGCAGGCCAAGCGCATGCTCGCCATCGGGGTACTTGGTGGTGTCCAAGTCAACGCTGAACTCGCCAGCGCTGCTGCCTGAAGCAACCCAGAGCTTGCCGCTGTCATCTCCGCCGGGGAAGACGAACAAGTCCCAACGCAGGAAATTGGCATCATCGGCGTAGCCGGTGATGGTGACAGTGCCGCTGACGGTAGCGCTGTCGGCAGGCGAGGTGATGCCGTTATCGGTCTGCGCGCTGACAAGCAGCGGCGTCGCGACGAGAGATGCGAGGATGGTCAGTACCAGCACCATCCGAAGCCATTTGTTACGGAACATTGCGAAAGTGCCTCCTTGTGTGTTTGGCTATGGTTTGGATGTTCCTAGTCGATAGTCAACAATGAACACGGTCTGCCAGTTGAGGCGCCGGCAGACCGCATGCATTACTAACAACGCCTGCTATTTATATCATACACGAGACGATTTGTCAATCGCTGGAATAGTGTTGCCTGAGGAAATCGCAGCAGAAGCACGCACGGCTGGCGATTGCCATCAGCCCGGTCTCATGGCATAATTGCTGCCTATCCTGCACTGGAGGTAACGCGATGCGCTTCGAATTTGCGACTGCGACCCGGATCATGTTCGGCCCAGGCGCAGCCCAGAAGGTGGCCACGTTGGCCGCCCAACTGGGCAACCAGCCACTCGTGGTTACCGGCCAACATCCTGAGCGCATTGAGTGGCTGGTGCGACAGTTGCATCCGCTCTCTCTATCGCCCACGCTGTTCTCGTTCCACGGCGAGCCCACGCTGGACACTGCGCGTGCTGGTGTGCAGCAGGCCCGCGCTGCCAGCTGCGACCTGGTGATCGGCGTGGGCGGCGGCAGTGTGCTGGACGCGGCCAAGGCCATTGCGGCGCTGCTAGCCAACGGCGGCGACCCGCTGGATTACCTGGAGGTGGTGGGACGGGGCCAGCCGTTGAGCAAGCCTTCCCTGCCCTACATTGCCGTGCCGACCACGGCCGGCACCGGCTCTGAGGTGACGCGCAACGCGGTGCTGGGCTCGCCGGAACACCGCGTCAAGGCCAGCCTGCGCAGTCCATTCATGCTGCCCGCCTTGGCCGTAGTCGATCCAGAGCTGACCTACAGCGCGCCGCCGGACGTCACAGCCGCCACCGGCCTGGACGCGCTGACCCAGTGCATCGAGCCATTTGTCTCGTCGCGCGCCAATCCGCTGACGGACGCCGTGTGCCGCGAGGGCATGCAGCGGGCCGCGCGCTCGCTGCGCCGCGCCTTCATAGATGGCAACGACGCAGCCGCACGCGCGGACATGGCGCTGGCAAGCCTCATGGGCGGCTTGGCGCTGGCCAACGCGGGCTTGGGCGCAGTGCATGGCTTCGCCGGCCCCATCGGCGGGATGTTCACGGCGCCACACGGGGCAATCTGCGCCCGGCTGCTGCCGCCTGTGATGCAGGCCAACCACCTTGCCATGCAGCAGCGCGCGCCCGACTCGCCCGCCATCGCCCGGTACGATGAAATCGCTCGCCTGCTGACCGGCGATCCGTCTGCGCAGGCTGCCGATGGCGTCGCCTGGGTTAGCGCCCTGATCGAAGCCGTGCGCATCCCGCGCCTGGCCGTTTTTGCAGTCACCCCAAACGATATCTCGGAGATCGTGCGCAATGCCCAACAAGCCAGCAGCATGAAAGCCAACCCGATCCAGCTCACAAGCGACGAGTTGGCAGCCATCCTACACCAAGCCCTCTGATCCCACGCCGCTGGGTTCCGCCGAGGACGCCCGATCAGCCCCTCGGCTGCCTGACAGTGCTCGCCCCCGCAAATTTGGCGCGCTGCCAGGCTTGTGGTAAAATCTGCACCGTTGGTGGGGTGTCGTCTAATTGGCAGGACAGCTGACTCTGGATCAGTAAGTTGGGGTTCGAGTCCCTGCACCCCAGCCAAAAACCCGTGATTGCGACTAGTTGACAAAGGCGTCAGCTAGTCGCTTTTCGTTTTGGCGGCGCCATCATGGCGTTGCGGCTGATCCTGCGCCACACGACGCGGGAGGTGGCGCAGGTCCGCTGGCTGCGCTGGCCGGCAGCGGCATTTACAGCCAGGGCACACAGGCCGTGAGCAGCAACACCTTCCCTGGTAATCGCGCCGCCTGCCGCACTTCGCAATTGATGACCTGTCTGCATAGCAACAGTCGGCGGGCGCTGTTCGATACTTTTTCCTCTTCCGCTTATAATGCCCCTATGACTCCACGCAGCAAATACTTCACTATCCAGGCGGGCGCGATCCCGCCTGGCTTCGAGGGATGCATTCTGTTAAGCGTCGCCAACCCAGGCCGGGCAGTCGGGCTGGCTGCTTTTACGGCTGCGTTGGCGTCAGCCCAGAGCAGGCCGGTGCTGGTGCTCAACGTACAACGCATCACGGGCACCAAGCCATCCAGCCCGACGAGCGACGATCCCGCCCAGTGGCACGCGCTGGCCAAGGCGTTGGAGGTGCTGGACGAGGCTGGCGTAAAAAGTGGCTGGCTGGTCTGTCAGGCCGGCGAGGTAGGCCGGGCCATCCGCGCCGTAGGCGCCCATGCTCACGCCAACACCATCGTACTCGGCTGGCACGGCCGGCTGCACAGCACCGACGGTACGATCTCCAATGCTATGCTCAACGATGTGCTGCATGACCCGCTGGCCGACGTGGTGGTGGTCGGCGGCAACACGCCAGTTCGCTTCGACCGCATCCTGGCGCCCTATGCCGGCGGGCCGCACAGCGAGCTGGCGCTGCAACTGGGCTCGGCGCTGGCCCGCAACGCGGCCAGCCAGACCCCGCCGCTGGCCCCGCCGTTGACCGCCTTGAACGTTGCTCCCACACAGGCCGCCGGCCCGACCAAGGGCGCTATCCGCACCAGGCAGCAGGCGCTGAATGGCCTCACCCCCGAGCTGGTGCGCACTATCGAGGCCAAAAACGATGACCCCGTCGCAGGTATCCTGGCCGAGCTGGAACAGGGCTACGATCTGGTGATCATGGGCACCTCGCGCGAGGAGGTCATCGACCAGGTGCTGTTTGGCGTGCTGCCGCAGCGGGTCGCCGAGGAGAGCGACGCGCCGGTGATCGTCGTGCGCCGCCACACCCCGCTGGCGCCTCGTCTGGCGCACAGGGCCTGGCACCTGGCCTTCGATGCCTTACCCACCCTGAGCCACAAGGAGCAGGCCGAGGTCAGCGCGGCGATCCGCAAGGGGGCCACAGCCCAGGTCGACTTCTACGTCATGGTTGCGCTGTCGACCATCATCGCCGCGCTGGGCTTATTACTCAACAGCCCGGCCGTGATCATCGGCGCCATGCTCGTGGCCCCCCTCATGTCGGCCATCATCGGCATGGCGCTGGGCATCGTCCATGGCGACCGGTCGCTGTTGCTCAAGTCGGCGCGCACGTCGTCGGCCGGCATCGCGCTGGCCGTCGCCATCGGCCTGGTGATCGGCTGGCTGGTGCCCGGCGCCAACACCACGTCCGAGGTCATGGCCCGCACCGCGCCCAACCTGCTGGACCTGTTCGTGGCGCTGGCGGCCGGCGCGGCCGGCGCCTATGCGCTGTGCCGCAAGGAAGTGGCCGCCTCGCTGGCCGGCGTAGCCATCGCCGTGGCCTTGGTGCCGCCCTTGGCAACCGTAGGCATCACCCTCTCGCTGTTTCGCTGGGATTTGGCGTCGGGCGCGGGCCTGCTCTTTGCTACCAACCTGGTCGCCATCGCCGCAGCCGGCGCGCTGGTTTTTCTGCTGCTGGGCTTTGCGCCGCCCGAAACACACAAGCAGCGCCGCCTGGTGTTGCGGCGCAGCCTCTGGGGTGTCGCCGCCCTGCTGAGCGCGATTGCGCTGATCCTGGGCGTGCTGACTTGGCAGAGCCTGCGCGAGGTTAGCCTCGACCGGGCGTTGCAGGCCTCGATCGCCGCCCGGCTGGACGAACGCTTCGGCGCTGACTTGGTCGAGTCAAACTACACCACCGCCGACACCGGTGGCGTGCTGCACATCGAGGCCACGGTGCGCTCGATCGGGCCGATTCCAGAGGCTGACCTTGCCGCCTTGCAGCAGGATCTGGCCAATCAGCTCGACCGGCCTGTGTCGCTGGCCATGACCGTGCTGCCGGTCTTCGAGCTGGCGCCCGCCGCGCCAGCGGGCGACGGGCCGTAACGGGCATGCGCTGCGTGACAGTCCTGCCACGCGTGCGTCAGAACCAATCAGCCGGGTGCATGCTCCACGCCGCAGCGGTGAAGGCAGCGCTCAACGCGGCGCACGACGCGTCGTCGCCGTGCAACACACCTACTGTACGCGCCTGTTCGGCGGTCATCACGCCCGCGTAGAGCTGGCTGAAGGCAGCCATGGCGTTGCGCACCTGCGGACTCTCCGTGGTCGGTGTCACAGTGGCCGCGCCGCTGGCGATCTGGACCCGCAGCGGCTGGCTGTTGGCGGGAAGTTGCGCATCCTCCACCTGCAAGACGAACTCGGCCGTGACGTGGGAGGGGTAGCGGCGGGCAGTTAGCGCGGCCGGCAGATGGACAACGCGCAGCATGAAGCCGTTGATCAACCGGGCGGCTGGGTAGAAAGTGAATTCGGCCGGGCTTTGGCCGCGGTCGTAGGGCTCAGGCAAAGCAAAGAGCAGCGGGCTGCCCTGCGGCGCGTTATAGCCGATCACCGTCGCCTGCTCGCCCAGCGCAGCCAAAAAGCCGGCTAGCCCGCGCCAGGCCCGATCCGTAGTCCAGACCCACTCTACCACCTTGGCCGGCGTCACGGCTGTGCTCCAGGTTAGCGTATAGACCAGATAGCCCTCGACCTGGCCGTCCATCACATAGACCGCCTTCTCGTGCTCAGCCTTGGTCACGCGATTGTGCCATTCCCAGTCGCCGCGCGCGGGCCAGCCGTTGTTCTGCGGCAACCGGCGCGCCGCCGCGTAGCAGGCGCGCAGGGCCGGCTCGTCGTCCGGCCCGGCCCGCCGCACGTGCAGCCGCTCCGGGTAGTCGGGCAGCAAACGCGGCGCCAACTCCATGAACCAGGTGAAGTTAGCCAGGCCGTAGCCCAGGCTGCGGTAGAAGCCAACTGAGAAGGGGAACAGCAGCGACAGCGGCGTTTGCTGGCCGTACAGCTCATCCAGCAGGCCAGCCATCAAACGGCGGGCATAGCCGCGCCGACGCTCTTCCGGCGGCACGGCCACGCTGGCGATCAATCCGGCGTCTACGTCGCTGCCGTTGAGGCTGACCGGCCGGGTGAAGACGTTCAGCGCAGCCACCGGCTGGCCGGCCTCGTTCTCCAGCAGCCTCAGCGCCGTATGGTCGACCCGGCCGCTGCCGTTGTAGGCCTCCAGGTAGCGCTCAGCAGGAAAGCGGAAGGCGCGCGCCTGCAGGTCGGCGACGATGGGGATTTCGTTGGGGGTGATGGGACGGTATGTCATAGGAAGTCAGGGGAACTGGGGGAACTCTCTGTTTGCGCTGGTCGAGTAGCGGGTTGAGGGCGCACGATCCGCATGAGGTCAATAGCTTCCAGCGTATCGAGACCAATGTGTACACAAACGCGCCCCCGGTCTCGATACGCTAGAATAGTGCGCCCTCATGATCAGCGCGTTACCTCAACCCGCTACTCGACCGACGTCATACTTACCCTTAACCGGCAACGCGCACCGCCAGCCGCTCGCACGGCGCTGTCTCCACCGACAGCACGGCGCCGGCCGGGTCGTACTGCCAGCCAGCCACGACCTCGCCGTCCACCTCCACCGTGTCCGGCGCGGCAGCCAGGCCATAGACCTGCCAGGCCCAGCGCCGCCGCGGCGAGGCGAACGGCCCCTCACTGCTGACCTGCACCTTGACCCAGCGCTCGTCGCCGCGCACGGCAAAGCGGGTCAGCTTGCAGTCGCCAGCCTGATAGGCCAGCGTCTGGCCGTCGTCCTCGTACCACAAGCTTTCGCCGATGCCTGGGTAGACGCGCAGGGTGACGGCCTCGGCCGGCGGCTCGCCGGTATGCTGCTGCACCGGCTGCATGGGCAGCACCGTGCCGACCTTGACGAAGAGCGGGATGGTGTCCAACGGCGCATCGGCCCACAGGTCGCGGCCGCCCTCCAGCCGCCGGCCCGTCCAGAAGTCGTGCCACTGGCCGGCTGGCAGGTAGACGTTGCGGCCATGCACGCCCGGCTCCAGCACTGGGGCCACCAACAGGTCGCCGCCCAGCTTGAACTGATCGTCCAGGCCGGCGACGCGCGGGTCGTGCTGGTGGGCCAACACCAGCGGCCGCATGATGGGCACGCCAGTCTGGCTGGCCTCCCAGAAGGCGGTATAGATCGCCGGCAGCAGCTCGTAGCGCAGCTCGATGGCGCGGCGGCAGATGGCCTCAATCGCCGGCCCAAAGGCCCAAGGCTCCTGGTCGGCCGTGCCCATGGCCGCGTGGTTGCGGAAGAAGGGGGTGAACGCGCCCAGTTGCGTCCAGCGGGCCAGCAGCTCACCGGTGCAGTCGCCGGCGAAGCCGCCCACGTCCGCGCCGTGGAAGGGGATGCCCGACAGGCCCAGGCTCAGCCCCATGGCCACCGTCAGGCGCAGGTGCTCCCAGGTGCTGAAGTTGTCGCCGGTCCAGACCATGGCGTGGCGCTGATGGCCGGCAAAGGCCGCACGGCTGATCACCAGGTGGCGCTGATTGGGCCGCAGCCGGGCCAGCCCCTCGGCCGTGGCGCGCGCCATCTGCGTGCCATAGGCGTTGTGCATCTGGCGGTGGGAGGCGCCGTGGCCGTCCAGGTAGAAGGGCGCGTCGTCGGGCAGCACAACGTCGTCGAACAGCGCCGGCTCGTTCATATCGTTCCAGAAGCCAGCAATGCCGTCCTCCAGCAGCCCGGCGTAGAGATCGCCCCACCAGCGGCGCACGGCTGGATCGGTGAAGTCGGGGAAGTAGCAATCGCCCGGCCAGACTGGCCCCACGAACAGGGAGCCGTCGGCGTTGCGCAGGAAGGCCCCACGCGCCAGCCCGTCGTCATGCACCGCATAGGCCGGATCGACCTTGATGCCGGCGTCGATGATGGCCACGGTCTTGATGCCCTCGGCCCGCAGGTCGGCGATCATCGCCCGGTGCGTCGGGAACGCCTCCTGGTTCCAGGTGAAGCAGCGGTAGCCGTCCATGTAGTCGATGTCCAGATAGACGGCGTCGAGGGGGATGCGGCGCTGGCGGAACTGGCTGGCCAGCTCGCGCACCGTCCCCTCGTCCGGGTAGCTCCAACGCGCCTGGTGGAAGCCCAGCGCCCACAGCGGCGGCATGGGCATGCGGCCGGTCAGTTCGCCATAGGTCTCCAGCACATCCAGCAGTTTGGGCGCGGCCATGAAGTAATAGCGCAACTCGCCAGCCTCCGCTTCGAAGCTCAGCACAGCGCCGTCGCTGTGGCCAAAGTCGAAGAAGCTGCGGGCGGGGTTGTCGAACAGCACGCCGTACGCCCCGGTCGCGCCGCCGCTGCGCCCGCCGGAGCCGGTCGACTCGACGGGGACCAAGCCCAGGAAGAAAGGTACGCTCTGGTTGATCGGATCGTCGTAGAGCTGATAGCAGGCTGGATCGGTGTTGTAGAGCTCGAAGCGCCGGCCGCGCCGCTCCATCGGGAAGGCCTTCTCGCCCAGGCCATAGAAGTGCGAGCCGGGCAGCAGGCGCTGGCGGCAAAGCACCGGCCGGTCGCCATCCACCGGCTCGCCCCAGCCCAGGCCCTCGGCGTCGGCGGCCAGCGGCCGGCCCGACGGGTCGTGGAAGCTGATGCGGCACGGTGCGCGCTGGATGCGGCAGGTCAACGCCGCAGCGCGCAGCTCCAGCGCGTCCTCACCCGCCTCGAACACCACCTCGACGGCCGGCCAGTCACTGCGGGCCGCCGCGTAGGAGAAGCCGTGGTCGAGCTGCCCGTCCGGCGCCAGCCGCACGCGCATCAAGTCCGGCGCCAGCACCTCGATGCGCACGGCCGCGTCGCCGCAGCGCAGGTCGAGGCGTTGTTGGTCGAAGTGGTAATGTGTTATGTCGCCCAAATAGTGAAAGACGTTTTGGCTCATAGGTGCCCCTTTCTCGCCGGGTCGTAAGGCACAAGTGTCTAGCCATTATACGTCATAGGCGCAGAAGCGGACAAACAGCGCCGATAATGCCATGCTTCACCTAAGATTTCCGACACTTCGTCCGGATCATGACGTATGTGGCGAAAACTCTGACGGCTAACCATTGCATACAATGCGAATTTGAAGTACAATGACGCGACTGGCGCTTCAGCCGACCCGCCAAGCAAACAAACAGCCCGAAACGGAGCGAATCATGAATACCGTACAAGTTACCATGGAACTTCCAAGGACCGCCTTGACGGCGCTGCGCTTGGAGCCAGCTTCCTTTGTTGCCGACATGCGCATCGCCGCAGCAGTCAAGTGGTATGAACTGGAAAGAGTGTCGCAAGCCAAGGCAGCAGAAATCGCTGGTCTTCCGCGCGCGGAATTCATCAGGGCGCTTGATCGATATGGCGTGAGTCCCTTTCAGAGCAGTCTGGGCGAGTTGCTCGAGGAGTTGAGCAATGACTGAGCGTTGGGTGCTCAACGCGTCTCCCCCTGATCGTTCTTGCGACAGTTGGCTATGAGGATCTTGTCCGCCAGTTGGCGGATGAGGTGATAGTACCGGGCGCAGTTGCACGGGAAATAATGGCCGGTCCGGCCGATGACCGAGCACGTCAGCAGATCGACAGAGGCGAATGGTCGCTCAGGGATACGCCGACAGCGCCCGATGAGCTATTGGCCTGGGACCTGGGTGCGGGCGAAACGGCTGTCATGGCTTACGCCCTCGCTAACCCAGGTTGGACAGCCATCCTCGATGACGGGGCCGCGCGACGTTGTGCACGCGCCTTCTCTATCCCCGTTAAGGGCACGCTGGGAATCGTCCTGCTGGCAAAGAGGCGGGGACTGATTGGATCCGCCGCTGCTGTCCTGCAATCGCTACGCCATCACGATTTTCGCTTGGACGATGCCCTGATCGCTGCCGCTCTGAAGGAGCTGGGAGAATAGGCGGCAATCCTACTTACCCCGGCAGCCCCGGCAACCCCAGCCGCGGGCGGTTGCCAAAATCGGGCACGACGGGCGGGTTTTCGGCCAGCAGGCGCAGGGCCTCGGCGATGGCGCGCGTCAACTGTGGGTCGCGGCCGGCCACCCAATCTGCGGGCGTGATCTCGACCTCGATGTCGGGGTCAGTGCCGTAGTTCTCGACGCCCCAGCCCACGTCCTCGAACCAGAACGAGTACTCCGGCTGCGTGGTCAAGCCGCCGTCAATCAGCGAATCCGTAGGGGAGATACCGATGACGCCGCCCCAGGTGCGCTTACCGATCAGCGGCCCCAGCTTCATCAGCTTGAAGGCGTGGCTGAAGATGTCGCCGTCGGAGCCAGCCCACTCGTTGGCGATGGCCACCAGCGGCCCCGGCACGGCGTAGGCCGGATAGGATTCAGGCATGCCCCAGCGCTGCACGTCGTAGCCGATGCGCCGCCGGGCCAGCTTCTCCAGCAGGAGCTGCGAGACGTGGCCGCCGCCGTTGTAGCGCACGTCCACGATCAGGCCCTGATGCACCACCTCGGCCAGGAAGGCGCGGTGGAACTCAGCGTAGCCATCCGGCCCCATGTTGGGGATGTGGATATAGCCAATGCGGCCCTCGGTGGCGGCATGGACCGTGGCCCGGTTGGCCTCGACCCAGGCGCGGTAGCGCGCGGGCTGTTCGCTGCGCAGCGTCTTGACGGTCACGGTCCTGGCCGGTTCGCCCTCGCGGCCGGCGAAGGTCAGCAGCACCCGCTCGCCGGCCCGGTTGACCAGCGCCTGCTGGGGCGTCA
>JBAQCH010000429.1:0-2323 GCA_049294015.1 Anaerolineae bacterium | reverse complement strand
GCGCGACCGGCCCCACCGGTCCGCAAGGCCCGGCCGGCACAGTCAGCGCCGACACTGATCGTTTCGACTTCGCCAACATCGGACAGAACTTCACGGTCTACTCCGAGCCAAGAGATTTGCCGCGCGGCCCAGCGCCCATCACGGTTGCCGTTGAGTTCATCCGCTTCGATGCCGGTCAGGGTACGGTTACGGGGGACTTCCCTCCGGCCAACGAGCCCTTGCAGCGCTTTCCCAACCCCATCCTTACTGTGTATTACGTGGACGACGCCAGGCGCTTCCGCATCGGCGTAACCAACGTCGCGTCGCTGCCGATCAACGAGCTGGTCGTCCGCTGGTGGCTACTCGGCGTGTAACAAGCGCCAGCGGGCACGGTCGGAGACCGGCCCGAGCATGGAAGCGCCGACGGGCACGGTCGGAGACCGGCCCGAGCGAGCTACCAACCAATCTACCAATCTACCAATCCACCAATCTACCAATCCACCAATCACCAACCTATCATGCCCATCTCCATCGCCCTGATCGTCAAGAACGAAGTACAGACCCTCGACCGCTGCCTGGCCAGCCTGGCCGGCGCGGTGGACGAGATCGTGGTCGTGGACACCGGCTCCAGCGACGCCACGGTGGATGTGGCGCGGCGCTATACCGACCGCCTCTTTGACTTCGCCTGGCGCGATGACTTCGCCGCGGCTCGCCAGTACGCCTTCGAGCAGACGACGGGCGACTGGGTGGGCTGGGTGGACGCCGACGATGTGGTGATGGGCGCGGAGCAGATCCGCAGGCTGGCGGCCGGCGCGGCGAGCGATGTGGGCGCGATCTGCTGGCGCTACGCCATGGACTTCGACGCGGCTGGCCAGGCGCAGTGCCAGTACTGGCGCGAGCGGCTGGTGCGCAACGACGGCTCGTGGCGCTGGCAGGGGCGCATCCATGAGGCGCTGGTCCCTGACCGGCCCTGGCAGACCGTGCGCCGGCCAGAGGTCTGGATCGAGCACCGCTCCCCGGCCGGCCGCGACGCAGCCCGCCTGCAGCGCAACATCGCCCTGCTGGAGGCTGAGCTGGCCGACAGCCCCGACGCCCCCAGCCTGCGCGTGCTCTACTACCTGGGCCGCGACTACGCCAGCGCCGGCCGTGCCGACGATGCCCTGGCCGTCTATCGGCGCTATCTCTCCCTTGCGACGTGGGACGACGAGCGCTACCTGGCTCAGGTGGCTGTGGCCGGCCTGCTGCGCTCGCTGCATCGGCTGGACGAGGCCGTGGACGCCGACCTGCAGGCCGTCAAGCTGCGCCCGCGCTGGCCCGATGCCTACTTCGGCCTGGCGCAGACGGCCTACTTCCAGGCCCTGCGCGACGGCGATCGCCGCCGCTGGGCCGACGTGGCCCATTGGTGCGACGTCGGCCGCAGCCTGCCCACGCCCGACAGCGACCACATCCTGGACCTGGCCGCCAGTCGCCACCGCTGGATCATCTACTACACCAACGCGCTTTACCACCTGGGCCGCCCCGCCGAGGCCCTGGCCTGGACCGAACGTGCCCTGGCCCTGTGCCCGGATGATCCGTGGCATCGGCAGAACGTGGCGTTCTTTGCGGAAACGATGAACGATGAACGATGAATGATGAACGCCGGCGTCGCCTTCCGCATTCATCGTTCATCGTTCATCACTCATCGTTCTGAACGGAGTACCCCCATGACCCTAGAACTTCTCGACCCCATGCTGCGCGGCGGCATTCGCAATACTCACTTCTTCAACGGTCGGCTGTTGACCGCCGAGGACCTGCGCGCTGAGCAGCAGGCCAACCGCGCCCAGCATCAGCAGTTGGGACGAGCCATCGGCGTGGGCGTGGTCGAGGGGCTGGACGTGCGGCTCGTGAGCAACGGCGCCAAGCCGGTGGTGCGGGTCAGCCAGGGTCTTGCCATCACCCGCAAGGGCGCGGTGCTGGCCCTGGCGGAGGACGTAGACGTGGCGCTGGTGCGCACGCCCAAGCTGTCTGGCCTGGGCAGCGACACCGGCCTGTTCGACATCTGCCGGCCCGAGGCCACCACGCCCAGCGCCGCCATCGCCGAGGGCGTCTACCTGCTGGTGATTGGGCCGGCCTCCGGCTTCGCCGAGCGCGCGCCGGTGGTGGGCTTTCACGGCAACGGCATCGCCTCGGACTGCGACCATCGCTTCGCCGTCGAGGGCGTGACGTTCCGGCTGGTGGGCGTCGACCTGGCGCAGATCGACTTCGTCAGCGCGGCCCAACGCGCCGGCCTGGTCGCCTTGTTGAGCCAGGCTGCGCCGGCCGGCCGCGCTCGCCTGCGCAACGAGCTGGCGCACCTCTGCTTCGG
>JBAQCH010000428.1:0-3528 GCA_049294015.1 Anaerolineae bacterium | reverse complement strand
CGCAACAAGCCGAAAGTCGTCAGCCGCATGAAGCATCGTATCGAGCAACTCGGCTACCGGGTAACGATCGAGCCGGTGACCGTATCAGTTCCCGGATAGCACACTATGACGCTATTTTCAAGTCAGTCTTCTCTTGGTTGTCCTCATTGCCGGTACCTCGTGGATGAAGGGCAAGCAAGTTGTGTCTGTCTGGATCGCCACAAAACCATTGGCTGTCGGTCAAACGGTGGGAGAGTCCGATGTCGTGGCGCAGCGGCGGCCAAGCCAAAGGAAGATCGACGAGTGTGCCAAGACGGGCACCCCGACGGAAAGTCCGACGCCTGCGGCAACGCCGGTTTCCGGCGGCACTGGTGCCGCAACGAGCACTCCGACGACTATCCCAACGCCTAAGGTAACAACTGACCCCAGCGCGGCCCCAACAGAACCAGCGCCCACAACAATATCCAGCAAGAGTCCCCTGCTGGCTAGCGATATAGTTGTGGGCCGCCAGGTCGTTCGGGCTGTGCCCAAAGGGTGCCCGATTACAACGGATAACGTCGAGCCTCTGGTCAGATTAGTCGTTCCCCGTCAGAAGATCTTCGCCAACGGCATTCCCATCAACCGTGATGTCCTCGAGGTGCGCGAACTCCTTGCCAAATATGTGCCGCCGAAAGCGCTGGCTGACGTTACCGCCGTTACAGGCAAGATTGCCACGGTTGATCTGACCGCAGGCCGGCCGATCACTATCGGGCAGGTGTTAGTACCAACTGCGACCCCCGGCGCTTCAACGCCCACACCGACTCCGGTGGCAGTGGCCAAGTCAGATCTGGGCGCGTATCAAGTGTTGGAAGACGGCGACGCCACCACCACAAGTCTGACTGGCAGACTGTTGTTGGCGGCCGTGGCAGAGGGCAAGCCAATTCTTGCGTCGAACGTCGTGGCGATGCCGAGTGAAGTGAAACCTCCGTTGCTGGTGTTTGCATTGACAGCGCATGGCCCGACCGGCCTACATAGCCAGCTCAAGCCGGGCGACCTGGTGGACATCTACGTGTCGCCGCGGGTGATGACGGACAGCGAAGGCGTCCCACACATCCTGACTCCGGCTGAGACGTTGACTTCGCCGCCGCTCAGCAATGCCCTCGTGCTGGCGAGCAAGGCCGGAATAGATGATAGCTTTGAAGTGACGCTGGCGGTCGGCGATTCGCACTCGGACGACCTGCGCAGACTCTTGGCGGTGGCGAACCAGGTCGATTTCACTCTGGTTCGTCGGCCTCAATAGGTCTCGATGTGATCCAGCAGCGGCCTGAGAGGCGCTGCTCGATGATCTCGCCCGGTCCCAGCAAGCGGCCGCCCCTCCCAGCGTCCGTTTGATGTGCTCTTATATCCTGATGTCGGCGAAGTCTGCCCTGGAGATCATCTTCTCATGCCTATCTCCCACCCCATCACCGCCAGTTACTGAGGAACTCCAACCCGTTGTGCAAGTTTTTCGCTACAGGTACTGCACCCGCCCTGCCTTTTCCTCTGGCGAAAGCACTTCGTGGATCAAGATCAAACTGCGAATGATCTCTCCAAGAGAACGCGCGGATTTTTGGCAGTGGGTGATACCGGATGGACTCAGCCACGGCTCAATGCCCGCAGCTTCTCCTGCAGCGGAGAGGGATTGGCGCGGCGAAACGCCTCCACGAGTGCCTGATCCTCCTGGATGCGCCGATCGATCTCGTTCCGATGATCGTAGTAGTAGGCCATGGCCGAAAAGACCGCAGCCAGCGACAAGTCGTATTTTCCGGTGATCTCCTTGAGGACTGGCCAAGGCGATTATGCATCAGCACCACATCGTCTACTGTAATCCTGGTGCCAGCCAGGCGAGGCTTGCCCCCTCTGACGGCCGGCATTACCTCGATATGTCCATTGTTATACCTGCCAACACCGGCTGGGTCGTCGGCTGGGGCAGCTCCAAATCCTGGGCACGGTTCATCGTATGGGTGCGATTGTCGCTGATCAGCGCGTGCTACAACGTATCGACAAGGGTTCCGCTGTCCGCCGGAAAGCCCGCGCATGAAAAAGCCTATGCGCCGATGCGTTCGATGGGATTGGGACGGTGCCCGAACGCCAGCACGGGCACGGCGGCCGGCGCGGCCCAGCGCGCGGCATTGGCGATCACCTGCTGCACGTTGGCGTCGTAGTAGGTGGGGTAGGTCTCGTGGCCGGGGCGGAAGTAGAAGATGCGGGCCGCGCCGCGGCTGTAGCACATGCCGCTGCGAAACAGCTCGCCGCCCTGGAACCAACTGACGAAGACCAGCTCGTCGGGCGCGGGCACGTCGAAGAACTCGCCGTACATCTCCTCGCGCGGCAGCTCGAAATACTCGCCCAGGCCGGCGGCGATGGGATGGCCCGGCGCCACCACCCAGATGCGCTCGCGCTCGTTCGCCTCGCGCCACTTCAGGTCGCACGACGTGCCCATCAGCCGCTTGAAGAGCTTCGAGAAATGGCCGGAGTGCAGCACGACCAGCCCCATGCCGGCCAGCACGCGCTGCTGCACGCGGGTCACGACAGCGTCGTCCACCGCGTCGTGCGCCATGTGCCCCCACCAGATCAGCACATCGGTCTCAGCCAACGCGGCTTCGGTCAGGCCGTGCTCCGGCTCGTCCAGCGTGGCCGTGCGCACCGGGAAGCCGGCTGCCCTCAGCGGCGCGGCAAGCGCGGCGTGGATGCCGTCAGGGTACACCGCCGCTACGGTCGCGTGCTGCTTCTCGTGGCGGTATTCGTTCCAAATCAGGATGCGTGGGAGGTTTGTCATGGGTTATCCTTCAATGTGACAAGGGTGCATTCGATGGCGTTTGGAGCACGAAAGCGCGAATGACCTCGAAGAACACGAAACACGAAGACCGCGAAGCCGGCGCGCTTCGCGAAGTTCGTGCTTCGTGCGTTTCGTGCCTCTTCGTGCCTTCGTGTTCCAGACCGCTGCTAGACCAACGTCGTCTGCACGTCGAAGGAGCGCACGATCTCCTGTAGCTCCGCGCGCGTCAGACCCTCGGCTTTGTGGCCGTTGACCAGGTCCATGTACTCGTAGCGTGCAGCCGTCTCGGCGTACTCGATGCGGTCGGCGGCCTTGGTCACGGATTGGTCCGAGCGCGCCATCACGCCGTGCTTACTCCACAGCACGATGCGGTGCGTGCGCAAGCCCTCGATATTGAGATCCATCAGGGCGGGCGATCCGGGCAGGCGGTAGGGCAGCACGCCGATCCCCTCCGGTAGGTTGACGATGGTCTCAGGCTCCCAGCGCAGCAACTGGCGGTTCATGAAGTCCTGGTCGCGGTAGGCCGGCAGGTGGCTGAGATAGGTCAGGTGGGGCGGCTGGGCGTGGATCAGGGCGTGAAAGTTGGCGCCGGTGCGTGCGACCTGGTCGTTATGGACGGCCAGGTGGTATCTTCTCAATTTTTCGTGGTAGAGGATTGCAGTGTCAAGGAGGCACCGCATTTTCGTAAGCAAGAACAGAGTGTTGGTTGATCAGATCAGCCAGATTGGGTAGGTAGTAGGTGCGAGAGACCC
>JBAQCH010000427.1:0-21763 GCA_049294015.1 Anaerolineae bacterium | reverse complement strand
ACCGTGATTGGGTCGCCGTCCGGGTCGCTGTCGTTCACCAGCACGTCGCCCGACACCGGCACACCCTGCTCGGTGCTGGCCGTGTCGTCCTGCGCCACGGGCGGATCGTTCTGGTTCGGCGTGTCGCTCACCACCTCGATGGTCAACGTGGCGCTGTCCGTCGCCGGCAAGCCATTGTCATCGGTGATGGTGTAGATCACCGGCACTGTCCCGGTGAAGTTCAACGCCGGCGTGTAGGTGTAGGTCCCATTGGGGTTCAGCGTGATGGTGCCGGCCGGCACCACCGCGCCGCTGTTGTTCGTCCCGTAGATCGGTGTTGCCACACCAATCGGCAAGGTGTCGTCTACCAGGCCATCGCCATCGGTGTCGGCCAGTGCGCTGGTCACGGTCTGGTCGTCGCCTTCCAGATCGTAGTCGTTGGTCAACACGTTGCCGCTCACCGGCACGTTCACCGGCGTCTGGTTGATGTCGTTGATGGCATAGGTGTCGTTGCTGCTTCGGAAGCCGAAGTCAAACGTGTTATCGGTTTGACCCTGGACAACCACGGCTACTACCCCGGCCGGGTTGTCAGAGTCATTGGCGCCATTGCCCGCGCCGATCAGCGTCGGCGAGTAACCGGCCGGCGTCGCTACCGAGATAGTGTAGCGCGGCAGGCCGGTGGTGATCGGATTACCCGCAGTGCTGGCGCTGTAGTTCTCGCTCAAGAGCAGGTTGCCGAAGCTGTAGGCGCCGCTGGCATCCGTGAGGGTCCTTACCCGCACGATCTCCCCGTTGGGGTACAAGATGGTGAGCGTCACCAGCACGTCGGGGATGCCCTGCTCGCCAGAATTCTGGATGCCGTTGCCGTTGAGATCGTACCACACCCAGTCGCCCAGCGTGGCCGGCGCGCCGTAGTAGCCAAAGTCAGCAGTGCTGTTGGTCACGCCGCCAGTGACTATGACGGTGTAGGGATCCGTCTGGCTGTTGTTGTTCTGCCCGTCGTTGGGACCATCAGAGTGCCACAGCCCGTTGAGGACGTTGGCGTTGTCGGTCACGTCCACGCTGTACGTGCCGTCCGGCAGGCCAGCGAAACTGTAGTTGCCGTTGGCATCGGTGATGGCGGTTGCCACCAGGTTGCCGTCAGCGTCGTACAGCGCCACTGTCACGCCAGCCAGCCGGCCCGTCTCGCTCCCTTGCAGGGTGCCGTCAGCGTTGACATCGTTCCAGATGGTGCCGCTGATGGTGTTGGGGGTAGCGGCCGCGTAGCCAAAGTCCTGCAGCAGGTTGACCTGGCCAGCCGCCAGGGCCACAGTCGATTGGCTGGCGCTTCCGCCGTCCGGGTCCACCGTGTTGGTCAACCCAACGCCGCCGTTGGGCAGGCTGGCCGTGTCCACCTTGACCACGTAGGTTCCGACGGCCAGGCCGCCAAAGTAGTAGTTGCCGTTTTCATCGGTGACGGTGGTCGCCAGGACAATCGTGCCAGCCGCGTTGTAGAGCCGCACCGTCACGCCTTCCAGGCCCGGCTCGCCCGGGTCGAACGCGTTGTTGCCGTTGCGATCCAGGAAGATAGTGTCGCCGATCAGTCCGGTGGTGGGCGTCTGCCCTGCCGGCGCATAGCCAAAGTCGTTGTTCAGGTAGGACGACGATCCGTCCACCGGCAGCGTGTGCCGGTCGTCCAGCGTTGCATCCGGGTCGCCCGTTTGGCTGAGCTGGCCCAGGACATTCGCAGCGTCGTTGACCCACACGGTATACGTGCCCGCGGGCAGGCCGGAGAAGACGTAGTTGCCGGATGGGTCCGTGGTCGTCGTAGCGATGACGTTGCCGGCGTTGTTCAGCAGCGCCACCGTCACGCCGGGGATGCCCGGCTCGCCCGCGTCGTACAGCCCATTGCCGTTCTGATCCAGGTAGATCAGGTCGCCGATGGTGCTACTGGTCGTCGGTTTGTAGCCGAAGTCGGCGTTGACAAAGACGTCGCCAGGGGCCAGGATTACCGGCTGCGTCGTCTTGTTGTCGCAGGTCGTGCAGAGCTGGCCGAACGCATCGGGATCGCCGGTCTGCGTGTAGCCCGCCGGCGTCACACCGCCGTTGACCACGACCACGTAGGCCCCGGCCGCCAGGTCGTCGAAGATGTAATTGCCGTTGGCGTCGGTAGTGGTGGTCGCCGCCAGGGTGTCGTACACGCCATTCCCGTCGGGGTCGGTGTAGAGCGTCACCGTCACGCCGCTCAGCCCCGGCTCGCCCGGATCCTGGCGGCCGTCGCCGTCCGCATCCACCCACAGCCGGTCGCCGATCGCGCCCGTGCCGATGTTGTTGTTGACGTCGGGCGTGGCAGCCCAGTTGTAGCCGAAGTCGGCCGTGGTCCACTCCTGACCCGCCAGCAAGGCCACCGTTGTCTGATGGTTCAGCGTCGCATCGGGGTCATAGGTCTGGTTCGCCGCCAGGCCCGCCGGCATCGAGGTCGTGTCGACCTTGACCACGTAGGTAGCAGGCAGCAGCCCGGTGAACAGATAGTTGCCGTTGCTGTCGGTTGTCGTAGAGGCAAGCAGCGTCGCGCCGTCGGCCGCGTACAGCTTGACCACTACGTTGGCGATGCCGTCCTCGCCGGCGTCCTGCACACCATTGCTGTCCTCGTCCAGCCAGATACGGTCGCCGATGCTGCTGGGCGCCGGGTCGACCTCGAAGTCCTGGTTGACCTTGGCCTGGCCCACGGCCAGGTTGACCGAGATGCTGTTGGGGTTGCCGCCGTCCGCATCAGCAATGCTGAACGGATATTCCGGCGGGTTGATCTTGCTGATTTGGTAGAGACCAGGCACCAGATCGGTGAAGCTATACAGCCCGTTAGCGCCGGTAACCTGCGTGTCGACCACGTCGTCGGGGGTGCCCAGGATACCGTCAGGGCCGGCCCAGGTCAGGACGACCGTGACACCAGCCAGCGGTACGTCGCCAGGATCGTTGCACAGGCCGTCGCCGTCGCCGTCGCAGACCACGCCGCTGATGCTGCCAGGACGCAGCTCATAGCCGAAGTCCTTGCCCGTCACGTTGGCGTTGTTAACCGTAACCGGAGTCTGGTTGTTGAGCGTCCCGTCCGGGTCCACAGTCTGTACATAAGCCGTGGAGGGCAGGGTGGTGGTGTCCACCTTGACGATGTAGTTGCCGTTAGCCGTGCCAGGGAAGGCATAGGCGCCGTTGCTGTCGGTAACGGTGCAGGCTACTACCACGACGCCTGCGCTGTCGTACAGGCACACCGTTACGCCCGGCAACCCTTCGCCGGGGTTGTAAGCGCCGCTGCTGTTGAGATCGTCGAAGACCGTGCCGCTGACGGTGAAGGTGCCGGGCCTGTAGTAGCCGAAGTCGGCCGTCAGATCGGCAGCGCCGCCGCTGACCACGCCCCGGCCGGTGTGGTCGCTGATCACGCCGAAGTTGTCGTAGGTCTGGACCATGCCGCTGGGCACAGTGGCCGGGTTCACCTTGACGACGTACGTGCCGTCGGGCAAGCCCGCGAACAGATACTCGCCGTTGGCGTCCGTGGCTGTGGTGGCCAGCAGGGTCGCGCCTGTGCTGTCATAGAGTTGCACGGTCACGCCGGGGATACCCAGCTCGCCGGCGGTTTGCAGGCCATCGCCGTTGGCGTCGTTCCACACCCGGTCGCCGACCCGGCCCGCATAGTTGCGGCCGAAGTCGTTGTTGTTGTACTCCACGCCCGGTTCAACCGCCAGGTTGATGCTGGTCGGCGTAGTGGCGCTGGGGAAGGCTGCCGCCCCGCCCGACGCCTCGACGTAGGTGATGGTGTAGTTGCCTGGCGGCGCCAGGAAGACGTACTTGCCGTCTGCGCCGGTGACAAAAGTGTCGATGGTGTTGCCGTTGCTGTCCTTCAGGATCACCGTCACGCCGGAAAGCGGAGTCTCGCTGCCGTCGAAGACGCCGTTGTTGTTGACATCGTGGAAGACGTGGCCTGTGATGCGGGCCGCCTCGACCACGCCGAAGTCGGCTTGGGTGTAGGTTTGATTGGCCCCCAGCGTCACTGGCAGGTATTCGCCCACCGTGTGAACCATGGTTCCGATCAGGCCGCTGGTCGGGCTGGGGATCTCCTGCTCCGACATACTCACGACATAGTTGCCCGGAGGCAAGTTTGCGAAGGTGTAGGCGCCGGTGCTGTTGGTTTCGTAGGTGCCGATGGGCGGCTCGCCCGGATCAACCGCGCCGTTGCCGTTTGTGTCGTAGTAGAGTACCAGGGTAGCATTGGGCGCGCCACACGGGGCAGCGCCGCATCCCGGCGCCAGGCCGTCGCCCGCGTCCGGAATGCCGTTGTAGTTGCCATCGTACCAGACGAAGTCGCCGATGGAGCCGCCCCAGCGATAGCCGAAGTCGACGTCGTTGACGACGGTCGAGCTGGTGGCCAGCGTGACCAGTGTGACGTTGGGGGTACCGATGCCGTCCTTGTCGTACGTTGGGTTCATAGCTGCGCCCAGCGTGCTGGTGACAGATGGATCGTAGGGGCTGGTCACCGTACTGCCGGTGTTGACCGTCACGCGGTAGTCGCCGGCCGGCAGGTTGTTGAACTGGTACAGACCGTTGGCGTCCGTGGTGGCGGTCGCCGTCGGGTACCAGTTGCCGCCTACCAGCCGCTCCAGCGTCACGCCGATGCCGGGCAGGCCGGCCTCGCCTGCATCCTGCACGCCATCGTTGTCCGCATCGACCCAGATGAAGTCGCCGATGCTGCCCGTGCCCGGCGGGATCAGGCCAAAGTCGGCGTTGTTGTACTGCTGGCCAGCGGTCAGATTGACGCTGAGCATCGGCGGTGTGGTCGGCGAGTAGCCAGCCGGGTAGGTCGCCGGATCGGTGCGCACCGTATAGCTGCCCGCAGGCAGGTTGAAGATGCGATAGGCGCCGTTGGCGTCGCTGATATCGTAGGGCTCGCCGGGGTCCCATTGGCCGTTGCTGTTGCTATCGACGTAGACCCTGACGCCGCCCAGCCCCATCTCGCCTGCCTGCAAGCCGTCCCCGTTCACGTCAGCCCAGACGAAGTCGCCGATGCTGGCCGAGGTGGCTGTCTGCGTGGTGTTGCTGGGGACGTTGTTCGGCGGCGGGCCGGCCTTCAACAGGATGCCCGTGTTGTTGATCACGCCCGACGTGGGCGGCGGGTTGTTGACCGTAGCCGAGAAGGTCAGCGGCGGGCTGACCAGCACGCTGCGCGACTGGGCCGACGGGAACGCGATGGGTCCGTTGCCCGTAGCCGAAGCGCTGAAAGTCAGGCTACCTGGGTTAGCGCCAGCGGTGGCGGTGCAGAGCCAGCGGTAGATCACGGGATCGTTGCCGTCCACGATGTTGTTGTCTGCGCTGACCAGGGTGGCGCTGCCGCAACTCGCTGTGGCGCCGGCTGTGCCCACAACATTGAGGGCGCTGGGAACCACGTTGTTGACCGCTGTGCTGGACAGGAAACGCAACACGACCTCGATGGTGTTGCCGGTAGCCACCAGGCTGGGCGTCGCCGCGGCAGCGCTGGAGCGCCCCTGCGGGTTGAGGCCAGGATCATAGGCCAACGCGCCGCCCTGCCCCACGTTGCTGGCGAAGTTGGTCGGCGCCAGCGTAGTCCAAGAGTTGGCGGCGATGGTGTAGCGCCAGAAAACCTTGGTCCTGCCCTGCAGCGCGTAGATGGCCGTGCCATCGGTGGTCAGCGCGCCGCCGTCGGCGACATTGCCGGGGGCGGGGGCCATGCTGCTCCAGGTGTTGGTCGTCAGGTCGTAGCGCCAGAAGTCCGGTTTGCCGTCGCCGCGGAAAGCGTAGATGTAGTTGCCGACGCGCGTCAGCGCGCCGCCCCATTTGACGGCCTGGGGCGTAGCAGCCAGCGTAGTCCAGCTATTGGTTCCCACGTTGTAGCGCCAGAAGCCCGTCTTGCCGTCGCCTTGCAGCACGTACAGGTTCACCCCATCCGTTGTGATGGCGCCGCCCTGCTTGACCGTTGCCGGGGTGTCGGCCAGGTTGGTCCAGGAGTTGCCAGCAATGCTGTAGCGGCGGAAGCGAACGCTGTTGCCCAGCACGGCGTACACGTAGTCCACGCCGCCGACCTTGAGGTACTGCACGCCGCCGCCCTCGTTGAAGTTGTCCGAGGTGTCTGCCAGCCGCGTCCAGGTGTTGGTGGCGATGTTATAGCTGTAGAACCACTTGGAGTTGCCTTCGCTGGCATAGAGCATGCCGCCGCCGGCGTTGGTCAGGCTACCGCCTTTCTCGATGCCGTTGGTCGGTTGGCTGAGCGCGCTCCAGGCCAGGCTGGCGATGCCGTACCTGGAGAAGTCCTTCTTGTTGGCGCCGGCCAGGCCGTAGACGCCAGCGGTGTAGCCGCTGACGATGGTCTCGCCGGGCACGCCGGGCGCGTTGCTGCCCAGGCTCCAGGTCACGATGTTCGTGCTGCCGTCGTTGCTGACCAGCACCGTGTTGGACAGGGCATGAGCGAACTCGTAGCCGCCCGCGGCTGTGGCCGTGGCGTTGAAACGAAGCTCGCCGATGCCGGCAGGCGTGCAGGTATAGGTGAACGTCTTGAGCACGCCGGCCGTGACGGTCGCCGGGACCGTGTCGGCGGTGACGCACGTCGCGCTGCCGCCAACGGGCGCAAGATCAGGCGTGACGTTGGCGATGGTCGCAGTGCTCTTGAGCTCGAACTTGACGGTAATCGAGCCGCCCACAGCCGCCGCGATCGGGCTGGCGATGAGCGTAGTCGCCGTGCTTTGCGTGGCCGACGCGCGGTTCCAAAGGAAGATCACTGGCTGCTGGCCAGAGACCTGCGTGTTGCCGGCGGCCTCTGTCACCACGGTGTCCCAGTCGCTGCCGTCCCAGTAGACGTAGTTGGCCCGGCTGCTGCTGCTGTTGATCGCCATCATCACGCGATCCGCGGAGGGGCTGCGCGTGAGCATGATCACGTTGGGGTTGCCGTTGGTGGCGGTGGGACCGAGGGTCTCAGCCGACCAGGCGCCGGTAGCCGTCATCGGGTTCCAGCTCCAGGTGCGGTAGCGTACCTGCGCCGTCGGCGCCGCATTGACGCCATAGGCGGCCAGCAGGTCGCCGCTGAGGGTCTCGAAGGCCACGGCGACGTTCTGGGCCGTGCTGATCAGCGACGTAGCCGTCGCCTGTTCCACATTGACCCAGGCTGTGCCATTCCAAACGGCCAGCCAGGTGCGGCCGCCGCTGGTCACCACGCCCACGCCGATGCGGTTGCTGAACGGGTCGGCGGCGATGGCTACCCACTGCGGCTGCGTCGTCACACCGGCCGGCGGGGTGATGGCGGCCTCGGCGCTCCACGTGGAGCCGTTCCAGATGCGGTAAAACAGGCTGGTGCTGGTAGCCGTCGGCTTGCCATAGACCACCACGGTCCGGCCGCTTTGCGCTTCGTAGGCCACGTTGACCGACGGCAAGGCGCCGCCGCTGGTGTCCAGGGTCTGGATCGGACCCCAGGCTGTGCCGTCCCAGATCATGGCGTAGTCGCTGCCGTTGACGGTGCTGTAGACCAACGCTAACTGGTCGCTGTTGGGCCGCGCCGCCAGCCGCAGGTTCTGCGGTTGGTCGGCTGTGGCGACCGACGCGGGCGTGCCCCAAACGCCGCCTTCGCGGGTGACGAAGCGCAGTTGATCGGCGCCGGCGCCGGCTGTCGAGTCGCCGTTCCAGACCAGCAGCAGGTGACCGCTGTTTTGCTCGTAGCCAACGGCCGAGCCCCAATAGGTGTTCGAACCCGCCGTGAGCGCAGCAGAAGTCATACGCCCAGGCGAGGCATTGGCTGGCGGAACGGGCACTGCCGCCCAGGTCGTGCCGTTCCAAGTCGCCGCGAAGACGTGGCGATTGCCATCCACGAAAGTGATCACCCGCTCTGCCGACGTCGGGTTGGAAGCGCCGGCCATCATCTGGATGCGTGCGCCCATGTTGGCGCCGGTCGATTCGGGATCGCTAAAGGTATCGTTGCCGTCCGCGTTGAACAGACGATAGCGGAAGGTGTCGTTGTTGTTGTTATAAACACCCATGCCAGCGGCCGCAACTGGATCCTCGCCCGACTCGCCCGGCAACGACACGTAAGGGCCATACACCCCGCCGGCGTTGGCGCTGCCGCCTACGTAGGTCGTGCCCGCGGGCAGCGGATCGATGATGCGCACGTCCTCCAGCATCTCCGCGCCGGGATAGTAGGGGTTGAGCGTGAAGTTCAGTTGCTGGCCCGGCGTGGCGTAAGCCAGGTTGACCGTTTTGCTCAACACCGACACGAAGGGGAAGTCCGCGGTCAGGTAGTTCTGACCGGCGGCCAGGGTGACGTTGAACTGGCCGATGGTGGGGAAATAGCCGCCCGGCAGGTCCGGGTCATTCGCGTCCACCTCGACGCGGTAGTTGCCAGGCCCCAGGGTGGGGAACAGATAGGTCCCGTCCGGGCCGCTGCTGGTAGTCGCCGCCAGCACGCCGTCCAGATACAGATTGACGGTAACGTTGGCCAGCGGCGCCTCGCCTGCGTCATAGATGCCATTGCCGTTGCTATCGATAAAGACCTGGTCGCCAATGGAGCCAGGCTGCACCCGCCAGAAACCAAAGTCGGCGTTGTTGTAGGTTCCGCTGAGGTTGGGAACGGGCTGTGGATTGGGGGTCGATACCTGGAAAGGAGCGGCGCCGAAGTAGGCCAGCAGCGCTGGATCGGTGGGAGCCACGTAGGCGGCATAGTTGAAGCCCTGGGCCAGGCCGGTGAAGCTGTACAAGCCGTTGGCGTCTGTGACGGTGGTGGCTACCAGTGCGTCAGTCGCGGGATTGATGATACCGTCGCCGTTGGCGTCCTCGTAAAGGGAGACGGTCACGCCGGGGATGCCGATGTCAGTGCCGGGATCGAAGACGCCGTTGTTGGCGACGTCTTCGAAGACCTGGTCGCCGATGACGCCCGCGCCCACCGGCTTGTAGCCAAAGTCGGCCGTGAGGTACTGTTGGTCGGTGGCCAGGTTGATGGTATGGCGGTTGTCGAACGTGCCGTCGGGATCGCCGGTCTGGGTGGTGCCAGGCAGCGCCGCGCCGTTGTTGACTTCCACCACATAGGCGCCTGCCAGCAGGCCGGGGAAGAAGTAGTTGCCGTTGGCGTCGGTGGTGGTGGTGGCCAGCAGGGTCACGCCGTTAGCTGCGTAGAGCTTGACGGTGACGCCGGCGATGCCTTCTTCACCCGGATTCTGCACGCCATTGCCGTTCCAGTCGCGCCAGATCGTGTCGCCGATCTTGCCGCCGCCCACCGAGACGCAGGCCAGCGAGCCGGTGGTCAAGGGCACACCGTTCTGGGTCACCACGTAGCTGTTGCAGTAGCTGCCAGGCGTAGCTGCCGACGCAACCTTGGCCTGGAACTTGATGGTAAGCTGCTTCTCTGCCTGAATGGAAGCCGGGATCGTGAAGACGGGCTGGCTGGGATCGGCGGCGTTGACCGTCGCGGCCACCAGCGCGCCGTTGACGGTGACCACCGGCGTAAAAGCGGGGTCATAGGTAAAGAAGTTGGGCAAGAGTTCGCGCACGGTGACCGGGCTGGCGGTGGGGCCAGTGCCGATGTTTCGGACCAACACGTCGTAGATCACCGTGCCGCCAGGCGCGACACTGCTGGTGCTCACCGTCTTCGTGGGCACCAGGAAGGGATATGACCCAGAAATGGTGGTATCGCACACGCTCTGCGGCGGCAACTGGTCCGAAAGAATAGTCACGCAGTTGTCAAGGAAGCCGCTGCCGGTGGCCCTGACGGTCACCAACGACTGGAATCTCTGGCCGGGCAGCAAGGTGCCCACGTTCCATACCAACGGGTTGGGACCGCTGTTCTGGGCCGGCGCCGCGCTGAGGAAGGTCAGACCGCTGCCCAGCGTGTCGCGCACGACGACATTGGTCAGCGTGAAGTTCTGCAGGTTATAGACCGTAACCGGGTATTGGAAGGTGTCCCCCGTTGTGACGAACTCCTCGGTGGCCGGCTTGCCTGCGGCCACGCACATGTTCATCTTGACTTCAGTCGGTTCGTAGTAGCGCCACAGATGGTCCTTGCCGTTGTCGGTGCCGCCCGCGTCGCCGCCGAAGGTATCAGCGCGCAGGTTGAAATCGATACAATTGCCGCTGTTGGTAATTGCAGTCGTGTCGGCAGTGACTTTGATCTTGACCCAGGCGTACTCAGGCCGGAAGGCGGTGAGCTGGCCGACCGCCCAGCGGATGGCCTTGGGGCCGCCGCCCGCGGTCAACTGGTCCGTAGTCGCCGGCAGGGGCAGCGTCGCGCCCTGATTGCCTGCGTCGATATTGGCAAAGCCGAGCACAGAGCTGACCAGGCCAGGCTGGTCGTAGGAAACGCGGTCGCCGTTGGTGCGGATGCGCTGCCAGGGGCCAAGGCTGTCGGTGCTCATAGCCGCGCGCATGGCGGCTGCGTCCTTGGCGCTGGCGTTCCACTCGTTCCAATCGAAGGCCCAGGCATAGCCGCTCTGCGGGCCGGCCACGCCCGAAGCAAAGCCCCACGGCGCGTTGCCGCGGCCGTCGGCGTAGTCCACGATCGGAGCGGCTTGTCCATAGGTGCCACCCTTGGCGCCCCAGGCCATCAACTGGCCGGCGTCCCACTTGTTGCACGGCACCACGACGTCGCCTGAGTTGTTGATGATGGTCTTGCCAGAGATAGTTGGATAGAAGGCCTTGGAGCCGCAGCCGTCGACGGGGTCGCCCGTGAATCTCTGCCAGGAACCATAGGCCGTGTCCGGATCGTTCGAGAAGAAGATACCGGTGTCGCCGTAGACGCCAGCAATCGTGCCCCGATGCAGGCCGGTCGCCGGGTCAACCGCCGTGGAGGAGAGACCGCTTGCGCCGCTGGCGTAAACATCGGTCAAGCCGACGAGCTGCGCCGTGGTCTTGGGCCCAATGGGGCCGGCGCCGATGGCGATGGGGGACTGGCCCTTCATAGCCACTTTGACAAAGCCGCCCAGGCCATCGGGCACCACATAGCCCACATCCACCACCTGCACGCCGTTGGGTACGTAGAAGTCGATGTGCCCGCCGACGCCGGTGGTCGTGCCGTCGCGCGGCACCACCTTGATGATCACACCGAGCTCGTCGCCGACCTGTAGCAGTGGCGTAGGCGGCGCCCAACCGGGGTCGGCCATGCGGGTGTCCAGCAGTTGCCGGGTCTCGGGGTCGAAGAAGGTGTAGACCATGCGGGTCTGCAGGTTGTGGGCCTCGGCCGTGGGCGTTTCGACGCCGGGCAGTGCCTGAGGGAGGATGCTCAAGATGAGGGCCAGGATCATAGAGACGTACAGAACCCGGCTTCTCAATTGGCGGTTACGGACTGTTGACATGGCAAGCTACTCTCCTTGAAATTTCGTCGAGTGGGAGTTCAAGCAAGTTGGAAGGAACACGAACGATTGAGTACGGTTGGCTGAGTTGTCATGGTCACTCAGGAATAGGACTCGCGACTTACCCAGTTGCATGGCGTAGCCAGCCTTGCTGGCACGCTGCCGTGCGAGACTGGCAAACGGAGTGGCCTAATGAACGCACCCATTTTTGTGTCAGAACGCAGCAACATCGCTCACGTTACAGGTATAGATTGGAGACTTCCCGCATGTGTGAAAGAAGTGGCAGATGAGGAGTTGACAACGTACTGGTGATGGTTATGGGTGCTACTGTCTGCATGATCACGTCAACAACGCGCAGGTATTCTCGGCAAGAGTGTATTTGAATCCGGCAAGACTTACGCATTCACGAAGCGCCGTTAGCGCACAGGAACCCGAAGGGTCTCACCGACTTCAAACACGCAAGAACGTCACAGACGTAGCGCCGATTGCGAAGGACGTACCCGTCTCGAAAGAGAGACATCTCACAAAGTAAACGCCGAGTCAATCGGTCTTGCGTCATGAAACCGTCATTGTTACGTGAACAGGACCAGTCACCAGCCGGAGGCATTTGGCAGTGACCCGCTTTGAAGATACCTTGATGGTCATTTTCGCTGAGATCGTGTATAATTATGTCGTTCTCTGCTCAGAGTTCCATATTTCAGCAACAGGCTTGACATGTCACCGCTCCATCTCTACGTGCTAGGCCCATTTCAGGCGCTGCTGGCAGACCAACCACTGCGCTCCTTTGCCTCGGACAAGGAGCGAGCGCTGCTTTCCTTCCTGGCGCTTTCCCCCCAGGGCAGACCGATCCGGCGCGAGTTGCTGGTCAAGATGTTCTGGGACGGGTTCACCGAGGCCACGGCACGCCACAGCCTGCGCAACGCGCTCTACAACCTGCGCAGCGCGCTGGCGCCGCTGGATCTGCTGCACACGACCCGTCAGGCCGTCCAATTGACCGTCGCAGACCCCGCTTTCTGGTGCGACGCGCTGCTGGTGGAGCACGTAGCAGCCGATCGGGACGCCAGTTACCAACAGGTACAGGGCGCGCTTGCTCTGGTTCACGGCGAGCTATTGCAGGGTCTGGAGCTGCGCGATTGTCCTGCGTTCACCACGTGGCTGGCCGAGCGACGCCAGCGCTTGTGTGCGCAAGTGAAGCTGCTGGCGCAGCGGCGCGAGCAATTGGAGTTGGCTACGCCAACAGGCTTTCTACCCCGCGCTCTAACCCCCTTCTTCGGCCGTGAACAGGAGCTCGCCCTGCTGGCCGGCAAGCTGGCTGGTCCTGCCTGTGGTCTGCTCACCATCACCGGCGAGGGAGGCATCGGCAAAACCCGCCTGGCTTTAGCCTTGGCGGAACAGGTCAGGCCCGCCTTCCCCGGCGGCGTCTGGTTTATCCCGCTGGCCAATCTCGGTGCGAGCGACTCAGCGCGCGCTACAGCCGGCGAGTCGGCTGCGATCGCCCAACGACTGGCGACGGCCATCGCTTCACGCCTGTCGATCTCGCTGCACCCCGGCAGCGAAACGCTGGACCAGCTCACGCAACGCCTGGCCGGCCAACACGTGCTGTTGCTGCTGGACAGCTTCGAGCACCTGCACGGCGCCGAGCCGCTGCTTGTCGATCTACTGCGCGCCACGCCCAATCTCCACTTAATGGTGACGTCCCGCCGCCGCCTTGGCTTACAGGCTGAATGTGTCTTTCGGCTAGACGGTCTGCCCACGCCGCCAATCACGACCGGCGCCGGCCAGCCAGCGCTATCCGTGGAAGATCTGAAAGGCTACGCCGGCGTCGAGCTCTTCGTCGAACGCGCTGAGCGCAGTTGCCCCGGCTTTGTGCTGGACCCAAGCAACCAAGACGCTGTGGCCCACATCTGCCGACTCGTCGAGGGCCTGCCGCTGGGCATCGAGTTGGCGGCCGCGCTGACCGAACAGCACGCGTGCGACGAGATCGCCGCAATGGTTGCGACAAACGTAGACACGCTCTCCAGCGATATGGCTGATCTGCCCCAACGTCAACGCAGCATACGCGCCGTCTTTGAGTACTCGTGGCAACTACTTGCACAACCGGAGCGGGCGGCGCTGGCGCGCTGCTCCGTCTTTCGCGGCGGCTTCGACCTGAATGCGGCCGCCGCGGTCGCTGACGCTTCACCGGCAGCGCTGTCTAACCTCCTGGATCGGTCGCTGGTGCGGCAGACCAGCACAGGGCGTTACACCATGCACCAACTGCTGCGCCAACTGGCGGCCGAGAAGTTGCTCGATGAGCCGAACGCAACCGAGCTGACGAACCAGCGCCATTGCACATACTATGCCCAGATCATACATGGTCTGCAAAACGCGCCGAGCGATGACCCTGTGGCCTTCGAGGTAGTGCAAGCAGAGATCGCCAACTTGACTGCCGCCTGGGAGACCGCAGTGCGCCAGGTTGACCTCCCAGCGTTACATCAATTGGCGCCCGCGCTGACGCAGATTAGGACCGCTCAGGGAATGACCGCACAGGCCGACGCCCTTTATACCAAGGCAATCGCTGCCTTGCGAGCAGCGCTACAAGACACAGCCGATGCGGCCGAAGTCCAGGCCGTTTTGGGCCATCTGCTGTACCTCCATCGGGAGCTTCCGAGCCACTCGCCCGATTTTTGCAAGGGATAGAGCAGCAGGACTTGCGCACAACGCTGGTAAAGCAGGCTCGCTAGGTTCGATACGCTAGACTTCAGCTAGTGAAGAGCCTGGTTAAACCGGCCAATGAACCGTCAGGCTTGACGCTTCTGGCAAAACCCTAACTAAGCGTCCAGAAATTGCGGTGCCCGGCACTCCGAGGGATGAAAATCGGCGGGCTAGGTCGGCCACCTCGTCTTCACTTGCACCTGCGCTGCGCTCCGGCGCAAGTGAAGGTGTCCTCGGAACCGGCGAGCCAGGGTCCGGGGTGCTTCGCAAAGACCGGCCCGAGCGGTGGATGGCTATTTTCTAAACAGGTACTACGTCTCGCCCCTGGGTGTGGTTCCCACTAGCGCGGCAACTTCGGCCAGCAAGACTGCCAGATCGTCCCGCAAGGCGGGCACGATGCCATCCAGCGGCACAATGCGCCGCTCAGCCTGGTCGCGGCGCTTCAGTTCCACGCCGCCCTGCTCCAGCGAACGCGCGCTGACGGTGATGCGCAGCGGCAGGCCGAGGAGGTCGGCGTCGTTGAACTTGACGCCGGGGCTGGGCTCCTCCCGGTCGTCGTAGAGCACCTCGATGCCGGCCGCCCATAGCTCGCTGTACAGCCGGTCGGCCACGGCCTCGGCATGGGGCGCTTTCTTGGCCAGCAGCACCAGATGGACGTGGAAGGGGGTCACGCTGGCCGGCCACACCAGCCCTGCGTCGTCATAATGCGTTTCGGCGACGGTCGCCAACAGCCGGCCCACGCCAATGCCGTAGGAGCCCATGACGATCGGCCGCTTGATGCCCTGCGGGTCGTCGTACAGCGCGCCCAGCGCCTGCGAGTAGCGGGTACCCAGTTTGAAGATATTGCCCACCTCGATGCCGCGCTCGGCGCGCAGCACACTGCCGCAGGTCGGGCACGGCTCACCGCCGCGCGCGGCCACGATGTCCGCCACGATGCCCGGCGTGTAGTCCCGACCGCAGGTCACGTTGAGCAGGTGATAGCCCTCCTCGTTGGCGCCCGACACCAGGTTGGGCGAGGCCGCGACCAGATCATCGGCCACGATGAGCACGCCGGCCACGCCGACCGGCGACCCGTAGCCCGGCTCTGCGCCCACAGCCCGAATCTCCTCCTCCGTGGCCGGCCGCAGCCCGGTCACGCCAGCCGCCTGGCGCAGCTTGGTCTCGTTGACCTCCATATCGCCGCGGGTGATGGCGAAGATGAGTTTCCCGCCCTCGGCCACATAGAACACCGCCTTGGCCGTGCGGCTTTCGTGGATGCCCAGGAACGCAGCCAGCTCGGCGATGGTCTTGCAGTGCGGCGTGGCAACTTTCTCGACCGGCAGCGGCGCTTCGGCGGGCGGGGCCGGCTTGCGGAAGGTGGCCACCTCGCGGTTGGCGCTATAGCCACACGCAGCGCACAGCAGCAGCGTGTCCTCGCCGGCCTCGGCCAGCGCCATGAACTCCACCGACGCGCTGCCGCCCATCATGCCCACGTCCGCGCTGACCTCGATGGTCTCCAGGCCGCAGCGCTGGAAGATGCGCCGATAGGCGTGGCGATGGGCCTCGAACTGCTGGTCCAGCCCAGCCTCGTCCGCGTCCAGTGAATAGCTGTCCTTCATGGTGAACTCGCGCACGCGGATCAGCCCGCCGCGCGAGCGCGGCTCGTCGCGAAACTTGGTCTGCAGGTGGTAGACGAGCTGGGGAAGCTGGCGGTAGGAGCTGATCTCGCGCCGCGCCAGGTCGGCCACCACCTCCTCGTGGGTCATGGCCAGCGTCATGTCGCGGCCGGCGCGGTCCTTCCAATGCACCATCTCCGGATAGGCCGTGTCCCAGCGGCCGGTCTGCTGCCACAGGTCGGCCGGGTGGACGACCGGCATGGTGATCTCCTGGCCGCCAATGGCGTTCATCTCCTCGCGGATGATCCGCTCGATCTTGTCCATGCTGCGCCGGGCCAGCGGCAGGTAGGAGTAGATGCCTGCGCCCAGCGGCTGGATGAAGCCGGCGCGCAGCAGCAGCTTGTGGCTGATCAGCTCCGCGTCGGCCGGCGCGTCGCGCAGGGTTTGGAAGAAAGCACGGGATAATCGCATGAGAGAGTCCTTTCGCAACGATGAAGGATGAAGGATGAAGGATGAATGATGAAGGATGAATGATGAATGATGAATCCGGAAGGGAGTCACCTGGAATGCTTGGCTGTGCGGACGGAAGAGACGAAGATCGAGATCAGTTCCTCTGCCTCTGCGCGCAGGTCGGTGAGCTGGCCTGGGCGAACGATTGCAGCTTCTTGGAGCAGGTCAAGCCAGTAAAGGGTTTCGTCAAGTTCTTGTATGGCGACCTCCAGCTTACTGATAAACTCAGCAGTCGAACGAGCCCGGCTCGCCTCGCGATAATGCGCGCCGACGGACGTGCCGCTGCGCAACACTTGCTTGCCAAGCACCTGGGCAACTGTCGTCTTCGGCAACGCTGTGTACAGACGAACAATCCGCAACGCAAAAGCCTTCGTTCGCTTCTTCAGGTCCGTCTTTTCGCCAGCCACAATTTCCTCCGACTCTCGGTCCCTTCCCAATTCATCATTCATCATTCATCGTTCATCGTTCATCGTTCACCGGCGTCTTGTCATTCGGTAGCCAGTCGATTGTCACCAACGCCTCGACTTTACGAACCTCAGGGGCGCCGGTCAGCACGGTGGCCTGCTTGGCCTGGGCCAGGGCGACGGCGAAGGCATCGGCGTACGAGACGCCGTGATGCGCCTTAACCTTGGCGGCAGCCAGCGTGAGCTTCCGGTCTGCATCGACCACTGACAAAGGAAGCTGATCCATGGCTGCGATGGCGCGCTGGGCAGCGAACAGTCCCTGCTCGCGCTCGGTGATGTAGACGACCTCGCCGAAGTTGACAATCGACATCCAGATCGAGGCCTCACCTTGCCGCGCCGCCGTGAGAACGGCGTTCACTTGGCCGGCGCCAGCCTCATCCTCGAGATAGGCCAGGACGGCGAAGCTGTCCAGGACGTAGTGGCCGGGCTCAGCCTTCACGCGCCAACTCCTCGGCTCGTTCCCGCAGCAGCGCGCCGGTCAACGAAGGGCCGCCTGCAAACATGCCCTGCGCCTGAGCAATGGGATCATCGAACGCCGGCACCAGGGCCAGCACGCCGCCGTAGTCGACGACCATCACCTGCTTGCCGGCTTCCAGGCCGTATTTCTTGCGCAGATCCGCTGGTATGACGACCCAGCCCTTGGAGGATACGGTTGCAACGGCCATACGGTGTCTCCTTGTCGTTATACTTTGTTGTGCTCAAGTATAACACGGCAATCAGTGGGTGTCAATGACAGCGCGCGTGAGACCTTCGAGGTTTTCGGCAACCTCGAAGGTCTGCGGCGGCCTAATACGCCCGGGCGAAGATGGCGATGCGTTCCGTCCGCTGCCCGGTGTAGAAACAGACGCCTTCTCCTTCGGGCGTGTCGAAGGGATAGCAGCGGATAGTGGCCTTGGTGTCGGCCTTGATCTGGTCCTCGTCCTCGCTGCTGCCGGCCCAGTGAACGCGCAGGAAGCCGCCCTCGGTCTCTAGCATCTGCTTGAACTGGTCGTAGGACGTGATGCCGCTGTGGGTGTTGGCGTCGCGGTGGGCCGTGGCCTGAGCCAGCAGGCTGGCCTGGATTTCGCCCAGCAGCGCCTGCACGGCCGCGGCTGCACCGTCGGCCGGCACGCCGAACAGCTTGGCCTTCGGGCCGCCGGCCGCCTCGATCTCGCGCGAGCTGTCGCGGCGGGCCAACACCACTGCGGCGTTGGCCACGTCCTTGGGGCCGATCTCGACCCGCACCGGCACGCCGCGCATCTCCCAGTCGTTGAACTTGAAGCCGGGGGTCAGTTCCTCGCGGCCGTCGAAGTGGACGCGCACGCCGGCCGCCTTGAGCTGCGCCTCGACGCCGCGCGCAAAGTCCAGCACAGCCGCCCGCTCTTCTTCCTTCTTATAGATCGGCACGATCACCGCCTGGATCGACGCCATCACCGGCGGCAGGCGCAGGCCCTGGTCGTCGCCGTGGGTCATGATCACCGCGCCGACCATGCGCGTGCTCAGGCCCCAACTGGTGGTCCAGGCGTGCTGCATGGCGTTGTTCTGGTCGAGGAACTTGATGTCGAAGGCCTTGGCGAAGTTCTGGCCCAGGAAGTGGCTGGTGCCGCTCTGCAAGGCCCAGCCGTTGCCCATCATGGCCTCGATGGTGTAGCTGTCCACCGCGCCGGCGAACTTCTCGCGCTCGCTCTTGCGCCCCTTGATCACCGGGATGGCCGCGTCCCTGATCGCGAAGTCGGCGTAGACGTCCAGCATCTGCAAGGTCTCTGCCAGCGCCTCCTCGGCCGTGGCGTGGGCGGTGTGGCCCTCCTGCCAGAGGAACTCCAGCGTGCGCAGAAAGGGCCGCGTGCGCATCTCCCAGCGCACCACATTGGCCCACTGGTTGATCAGGATCGGCAGGTCGCGGTAGCTCTGCACCCACTGGGAGTACATGTAGCCAATGATGGTCTCGCTGGTGGGGCGGACGACCAGCGGCTCGGTCAGTTCCTCGCCGCCGCCGATGGTGACCACGGCCAGCTCCGGCGAGAAGCCCTCGACGTGTTCTTTCTCTTTTTCCAGGAAGCTCTTGGGAATGAAGAGCGGGAAGTAGGCGTTGACGTGGCCGGTCTCCTTGAAGCGGCGGTCCAGGCCGCCTTGCACCGCCTCCCACAGGCTGTAGCCGTAGGGCTTGATGACCATGCAGCCGCGCACGGGCGCGTTCTCGGCCAACTGGGCCTCGCGGATGACGTCCAGATACCAACGGGAATAATCCTCGCGGCGCGGGGTGATTTTCGATGCCATGTTCGGTTTCCTCTGTATTGGTGAACGGTAAACGGTGATCGGTGAACGGTAAACGGTGATCGGTGATCGGTGATCGGTCACTGCTTACCGTTTACCGTTCACCGATTACCGATCACCGGATTGCGCGTGCAATGGCGGCCCCCCTGGCGGCGACGACAGTGGCGTCACGAAGCCGGGGGGCGGAGAGGGGATGGGAAGGGTTTTAGAGTAAGTTCGGCGTATTTCATGCCACGACGGCCGCCTGGGACGTGAATGGCAGCGATTGGACTGGGCGCAGCGTAGCCGGAAGCTCGTCGCCGTGAGCCTTCATCGAAGCAATCAACGCGGATGCCACCTGCGGCGCAAGACCAAGAACTTCATCAGGTGTGTCGCCGGCCACGATCAGATTAGGTAGATCAGGGCTAGTGCCTCGTTAAGCCGGATTTTGCAGTTCGTACTACGCTCAGTGGCGCTTGCGCAACAGTGTAAAATCCAACCTAACACAGCACTAGTTGCCATGAATTTGTAATCACCCGTATCATCGAGCGCTTCGACAACTATTCTCAGGTTATAGATATCCATAGAGCAACCTCGTACCATCCTTCGGCGCTATCTTCCTCAGCCTGTGCATTCGTCACGCAGATCGACCATGAGTTTCTGAACTCATTCTACGCGTTTACATCGAACGCGGCAAATTGCCCTGGCCACTGGGCATCCACTGGGTTTGACGCTTGTAGTCACTTGAGCTATTATGTAGTCACACAACCACAGGAGGTGCAACGATGGCGCTCACAACGATCGGCATTCGTGACCTGAAGGCTCAGTTGAGCAGTTACGTTCAAGAGGCCAAAGCTGGCAACATCGTCATTATCACCGAACGAGGACAGCCAGTAGCGAAGTTAACGCCCATCCGACCAACCATCGAACAGCGGCTGGACGAGTTGGTCGAGGTGGGACTGCTGGAATGGAGTGGGCAACGCCTGTCGCCATTCACGCCGGAGATTGCCACGCGCGGCGACAAGACCGTCGCTGACCTGCTGTTGGAGGATCGCGAGTGATCCTCTATCTCGACTCTAGCGCGCTAGTGAAACGATACGTCGCTGAGATCGGCTCACAGGAAGTTGTCCAAGCCATAGCCCAGGCAGACATCGTAGGTACCGTCGTCATCACGCGGGCCGAGGTGGCTGCCGCCTTTGCCAAAGCAGTGCGCGTCGCTGCGTTGACTCAAGACGCAGCACAGACCTGCTTGGAGCGATTTCGGCGAGACTGGCCCCATCTGGTGCGCACCCGCGTCACCGAGGCTACCGTAGCACGCGCCGATCAATTGGCCTGGCGCTATCAACTGCGCGGTTACGACGCCGTGCATCTGGCCGCGGCAGTTCTCTGGCAAGACGCGCTGGGAGAGATGGTGACGATGGCCGCTTTTGATCTGAAGCTGTGGCAAGCGGCTGGGCAAGCTGGCCTTCTGACCTACCCCACTGACCTCTCGAACCAGTTCAAGCAGCGGTGACCTGCAAATCGATTGTTAGAAGCAGAGACTCTCTCCATTCGCTCTCCCAACAAACTACGAGGCGCAGCGACAACAATGAGCGCAGGCGGGGAGTTGCCACCGCACGTGTCATCGATGCCATCCCATACTGGCCGACTGGACAGGCCAGACTCGCCGGTTGGCTGATGACAGGACGGCGGTTTTGGCGTATACTGGAAGCAGAACAGCCATAGAGTGGCTGCCCGCAGGGCGTAGGACGATTTTCCAAATCGTCCGCTCCGCCCCTCCACGATTTGGAAAATCGTGGTACGCCTTTGGCCCCGGCATCGCATGGAGGATTGGCATGAACGACACCATGATCAGCGTCGAGAACTTCCGCAAGACCTACGGCCAAGTCACCGCCGTGGACGGCATCAGCTTTGCGGTGCAGCGCGGCGAGATTTTCGGCCTGCTGGGTCCCAACGGTGCGGGCAAGACCTCGACGCTGGAGTGCCTGGAGGGGCTGCGCCAGCCCGACGGCGGCCGGCTCAGCGTGGCCGGCGTCGATCCCAGCCGCGAGGCGCGCAAGCTGCGCGGCAAGATTGGCGTCCAGCTCCAAACTTCGGGCCTGCCCGACAGCATCAGCGCGGCCGAGGCCATGCGCTTCTTCTGCGCCTACCACGGCATCACCCCGCGCCACGACTTGATCGAGCGGCTGGGGCTGGTCGAGAAGCGCAACACGGCCTATGCCGATCTGTCCACCGGGCAGAAGCGGCGCCTGGCGCTGGCGCTGGCCGTGGCCCACCAGCCGGAGGTGCTCTTCCTGGACGAGCCGACGGCCGGGCTGGACGTGGGCTCGCGCGTCGAGCTGCACAGCCTGATGCGCGAGTTGCAAGGGCAGGGCACTACCATCCTGCTGGCCACCCACGACATGGCCGAGGCCGAGGGGCTTTCCAACCGGGTGGCCATCCTTCTGCACGGCCAGATCGCCGCCGCCGGCACGCCGCTGGAGATCACGGCCGCCGGCGCTGGGCTGACCAAGGTCTCGGTGCGCACGGAGCGAGGCAGCCTGGAGCAGGCCAATGGATCGATCCCCGGCGTCAAGCAGCAGACCATTCAAGAAGACTACGCGGTCTACTTCAGCGCGGATGTCGGCCCGACCGTGTCGGCGTTGATCGGCTATATCGAAAGCCACGGCGACGCGCTGGTCGACCTGCGCGTGGAGCGGCCGTCGCTGGAGGACCGGTTTCTGGAGATCACGGACGGTAAGCGGGCTCGGTCAGGAGACCGGCCCGAGCAGTGAAGAGGGTGGGCTCGGTCGGAGACCGGCCCGAACAATCATAGACGGCGGGCTCGGTCGGAGACCGGCCCGAGCGTGATTGGAGGTATGGGCATGGTTCACGAGTGAACCTCTGTACCTTTACAATTGAATGAGTCGGGAAGGCGATTTTTTGGTATGATTAGCAGGGTCCCACCCACTAATCCACCAAAGGAGATCACCTTCCCATGACATTG
>JBAQCH010000426.1:0-3664 GCA_049294015.1 Anaerolineae bacterium | reverse complement strand
GCGGCCGCCAGCGCAGCCAATCGACTGTTGGACGCGATGGAACGCGCTGGCCAGCAGGGCGCGGGGTTGACCCGGCCGGCGGTGCTGCACGCGTTGAGCGAGATGGGTGACACACCATGAAGATTCTGATGTTGTCGTGGGAGTACCCGCCCTACATGAGCGGCGGCCTGGGCCAGCACGTCAAGGAGCTGGCGCCGGCTCTGCTGGCGATCGATGCCACGCTGGAACTGCACATCGTCACGCCGGCCTTCGGCGCTGCGTCCAGCTACGAGCGCCTGGATCGGCTGCACGTCCACCGCGTGGCCACCACGCTGCCGTCCGACGACCGCGTCTACGACGATGTCCTGGCAGCCAACCCATGTTTCATCGAAGCCGCGCAGCAGGTGATCGAGGCGAACGGTCCGTTCGATCTGCTGCACGTTCACGACTGGCTGTTGAGCTTTGCTGCGATCGAGCTGCAGGAAGCCCTCGGCCTGCCGCTGGTGGCCACGATTCACGCCACCGAGCGGGGCCGCTACCGCGGTGGGCTGTATAGCGACCTATCGCGTGCGATCGATGCGGCCGAGCGCCGGCTGGCGCGCCAGGCGCAGCGGGTGATCACGTGCAGCGTGGCCATGCAGCATGAGGTACGTGATTTTTACGAAGTGCCGGTTGAGCGCATCAGCGTGATCCCCAATGGCATCGATGGCAGCCGGCTGCGCCGCTTGAGCGCGGAAGACCTGAGAGAGTTTCGCCGGCGCTACGCCCGGCCCGAAGAGCGCATCGTCTTCAACGTGGGGCGGATGGTCTACGAGAAGGGCGCCGATCTGCTGGTGGAGGCCGCGCCCCAGGTGTTGCGCCAGGCGCCCGACGCCAAGTTCGTGATCGGCGGCCGCGGGCCGTTGTTCCCCTCGTTGAGTCAGCGCATCAATGACCTGGGCCTACACGACAAGGTGATGCTGACCGGCTTTCTGACCGACGAGGAGCGAGACCAGCTCTACGTGGTGGCGGATGTCTGCGTTTTTCCCAGCCGCTACGAGCCGTTCGGCATCGTGGCGCTGGAGTCGATGGCGGCCGGCACGCCGGTGGTAGTCAGCAATGTGGGTGGGCTGGGCACCGTGGTGCAGCACGAACAGACCGGACTGACCACCTACGCCGAGGACATCTACTCGCTGGGGCAGGCCATCGTGCGGGTGTTGACCGACGCGCAGACGGCCGGCGCGCGCGCCAGATTGGCGCAGACGTATGTCGAAGAGTGCCTGGCCTGGCCAGTGATTGCCGGCATGACGTGCGATCTGTATCAGGTGGTGCTCGGCGCTCAAGACAAGAAATGACTTTTCTTCTGAGAAAAGTCATTTCTTGGGTACGAAGGCGGAGCGACTTTTACCTGCTCGGCGCTCAAGATGAGAAATGACTTTTCTCGGAAGAAAAGTCATTTCTGGGAGGTGCGGCTACTGTGCGCTGACCATGATCTGTGTCTTGCCTGTGTTGCTGTCCAGGTTGATCACGAGGGAAAGCTGGACGCCGTCCTTGCTGTAGGTGGCCGAGGCCATGTTGTCCATGCTGAACGAGCCCTGCTCGTCCTTGGTCCAGCCCAGGGCGGCCAGGGCCTCTTCGTAGAAGGCAACCACCTCGTCGATGGGCGCATCGCTTTGGATGATGGTGAAGTTGGCGCTGGCGGCCTGGATGCTCGCACCCTCGGGCATGGGGAAGGCGCCGTCGAAGCCGGCCAGGGTGGCGCCGGCTGCGGCTTCCTCCGGCAGCTCGATGCTGATGTCGCTGTTGACGTCCTGCAGCTCGAAGCTCATCTCGATCGTTCCGCTGGTCATGTTGGGGTCGAACAGGCCGCCGTTGCCGCCTTTGACGTCGACGACCAGGGTGTACTTGGTGACGAAGCCGCCGTCTTTTGCGATCCACACGTCGCCGCTGGCTGTGACGTCGCCCGCGTCCTCGCCGAAGATCTTGCTGAGCACCTGCTCGTCAAACTGGTAGTGACGGCTGTCGATGCCGCCGATCTTCTGGTCCGGCCGCACGCGGCGCAACTGGTCCAGGTTGCTGAAGATGTTGCCGCTGGTGATCATGGACAGTTCAGGGTCGTCGAAGGGCGATTCTTCGCTGGAGATGCGCATCCAGCCCATATCCTCACCGGCGTACATGTACATGTCGCTGCCGATCTGGAAGGATTCCAGGGGCAGTTGCTCGGCGCTGGGGTCGGTGTTGTCGACGAAGTTCATGACCAAGCGGCGCGCTTCGGGGTCCTTGGTGTATTCAGTGATGATCTCTCCGGCGTCGTCGATGGGCTGGCCGTCGGCGTCGGTTCCCTTGCTGCTGAAGGTCACGAGCAGGCGGTAGCTTTCCAGCTTCTCCAGCGCGGCCAGTTGATCCTCGCTGAGGGCTGCTTCGTCGTCGGCCGGCTCGGGCGTGGCCGTCGGCGGCGCGGGGGTGGCTGTGGGCGGCAGGGGGGTGTTGGTCGCTGCGGCCGGCTGTTGGGCGGTAACCTCGGCGGCTGCGGCCGGCGCGGCCGGCGCAGTTGGCGCGGCCGGCGCCTCTTGGCTGCTGCCACAGGCGGCAACCGCCAACAGCAGCGTTATCAGAATCAAGAACAGTAAAGCACGTTTCATGGGGTGTTTCTCCTTCGATGTCGGGTCTCAGGCGCCGGCATTGCGGCGCGCCAGGAGAGCAATGGTACACCCCGCAGCGGTGTTTGTCAAGGGTAGGAGGCATGAAGCAGCAATTCCAAATGTGAACGTTTTTTACTCGGAGTCGAGCCTTCAGGCGGGTCAGCGCACCCGATTCGCACCGGCCTGACCCGGCTGAAGCCTCGACTCCGCGCCATATTTGGAATTGCTGGGCATGAAGCTAGAGAGGACGTTCCCCGTGCAACGCAACTGCAAGGCTGGGCCGACCAGCAGCGCTGGGTCGAGTTGCGCCCGGCTCTGCTCCTGCACGCCCCTTCGCCGGCCGACCTGGACGCGCTGTGGGCCGACCGCGCCGTGCGCCAGCACCTGGGCCAACGGCTGGCCAGCGACCAGGCCAGCGTGCGCTCGGCCGAACCAGGACACCTTGGGTTTACTGTCAGTCCTGAGGGCAGGAATAGCCTCGCCAATCGGCCGGCCAGGACTTCATGATAGCGCGGCCGTGTATTAGTCGATGCGCCGCGTCTGGCCCAGACCTTGCGTCGTCTTCTGTCCTACCCCCGCGAACAGGGCGAAATCGGCCAGCGCGTTGACCGCCCGGCAGTAGACCGGGTCCTTGTGCAGCAGCCGGAACTGGCAGTCGCCCACGAAGCCGTTGAACTGGTGGCTGCCGTAGCGCACCACCTCCGTCGCCAGCTCGTAGCGCTCGGCCGCCACCTGCTCCAGCAGAAACATATCCAGGTTGGCTGGCAGCGCCGCGGCGCAGAAGGCCTCCCACTTGCGCGCCAGGCTGCCAAAGACACTGGTGGGCAGCGGGAAAAGCAGGTTCATGTCGCCGGTGCGGAAGGTGGTCGGCGAGCTGAAGTGCAGCGTCACCTGGTCGGCCGCCGACGCCTCGGCCAGCAACTGCGCCTCCGTCGCCAGCCGCGCCCAGCCATCCGACTGCGCCGGATTCGCCACGATATCCTCCAGCGCGAAGGGCTTGCCGTCGATCTCCACCGGCTCCTGGTCGGCCAGCTTGCCCAGCAGCACATGGCCCAGCGCGTTGA
>JBAQCH010000425.1:0-8020 GCA_049294015.1 Anaerolineae bacterium | reverse complement strand
CATGATGGCCGGCCCGCCCGCGCGGTGGATCGCGCCGTCGACCCCGCCCCCGCCCCGCAGGCCGCTGTTGGCCGCGTTGACGATGGCGTCCACGGCGAGGCGGGTGATGTCGCCTTGGTGCAGTTCGAGAGTCGTGTGGCCCAGTCGGATCATGAACAAGAGAGCTAGTGTTTGCGGCGGCTGAGCAGTTCGTCGACGGTTAGGCCGATGTCTTTGGCAATCTGCCGTAGCAGAATAGGCGAGATGTCGCGTCCCCCATGGACGGGCACAGTGGTAGCACGACCGTCAGGATGGCGGAACTGTTTGTGCGCACCCCGTTGGCGGACTTCCACGAAGCCGAGGTTTTCGAGGATGGCGATGACCTGTTTGGCGGTCAGAACCGGTGGCTTGCTGCCCATGTCAAGCCACCACTAAGGTTTGTGTTCCGACGAATTCGGTCTCCAACGCTGGCTCGCCATCCTCCAGCAGCATTTCGATGACCTCACGCAAGTTGCCGTAAAGTTCATCAAGCGTTTCACCCTGGCTGTGTGCGCCGGGGAAGTTAGGCACATAGCCAACATAAAGCTGTGTGTCAGGACATCGTTCGACGATAGCCGTGTAGGTATTCATTGAATTCGCGCCTCCTGCGTTTGATCTCGTTCCGAAATTCTTGAACATGATAAGCGCATTGTCTGATGTCGTCAAGAGAGCGTGTTGTTGCTGAGCGTCTTCATGAATCGCCAGCTCTGCGCCACTCCAACGCCGAAGAACAGAGCGAAGACCGCCAGCAGCGCCCAGGCGTAGCTGTCCACATCCAAGCCCGGCAGGCGGTAGAGCAGCAGCGCCGCCCCGGCTGTCGCCACCCCCGTCACCAGCAGTCGCCGGCCAAAGTGGGCGTTGACCGCGTACCACACCTCAGGATCGCTCATCGTCTGCGGGACGCGAAAGCCATAGAGCCAGTTGGGCTTGACCGTGCGCTTGATCAGCGGCACGGCAACGACGACCATCAGCAGACCGAGGATCACGTAGAGAATGAGGATGGTTTCCATGACTCAGGGAACAATTGGACGCTGATTTGCGCGGATAGACGCTGATCAGAGGGAGAGAAAGGCAGGTTGCTGTCCTCAGATCTGCGTTTATCCGGCAAATCTGCGTCCAAGATCAAGAGGGCCCGCCAGATGCTACGCGACTCACGCGATTATCGCGTCGATCTGGGCCAGTTCGACTTCGCTGAAGGCGAGGTTGTCGAGTGCGGCGACGGCTTCCTCGATCTGGCCCACCTTGCTGGCGCCGATCAGCGCGGAGCTCATGCCGGGATGGCGCAGCACCCAGGCGATGGCCATCTGCGCCAGGCTCTGGCCGCGGGCTTCGGCAATGGCGTTCAACTGCTGCACCTGGGCGACGCGCTCAGGCGTGACCTTGTCGCCCCAGTGGAACTGGTTGGCCAGCTTGGCCGCGCGCGAGTCCTCGGGGATCGCCCGCAGGTATTTGTCGGTCAGAATGCCCTGGTCCAGCGGCGAGAACGCGATGCAGCCGATGCCCTCCTCGGCCAGCGTGTCCAGCAGGCCGTGTTCGATCCAGCGGTCGAATAGGTTGTAGCGCGGCTGGTGGATCAGGCAGGGGGTGCCGAGCTGGCGCAGGATCGCGGCGGCCTGGCGGGTCTGCTCCGGGCTGTAGGTGGAGATGCCCACGTACAGCGCGCGGCCGCTGCGCACGATGAAGTCCAGCGCGCCCATGGTCTCTTCCAGCGGCGTGTGGGGATCGGGCCGGTGGCTGTAGAAGATGTCCACGTAGTCCAGCCCCATGCGCTTCAGACTCTGGTCGATGCTGGCCACCAGGTACTTGCGCGAGCCCCACTCACCGTAGGGGCCAGGCCACATGAGATAGCCGGCCTTGTTGGAGATGACGAGCTCGTCGCGGTAGGGCTTGAAGTCCTGCGCAAAGATGCGGCCAAAGGTTTCCTCGGCCGAGCCGGGGGGCGGGCCGTAGTTGTTGGCCAGGTCGAAGTGGGTGACGCCCAGGTCGAAGGCGCGGCGCAGCATGGCGCGGGCGTTCTCCAGCGGATCGATGCCGCCGAAGTTGTACCACAGGCCCAGGGAGATGGTCGGCAGCAGCAGGCCGCTGCGGCCGCTGCGGCGGTAGCTCATGGAGTTGTAGCGGGTGGGGGAGGGTTGGTAGGGCATGAGACTCCTCGCGATCACAGATGCAGGCGCCGGACCTCTCGCCCCGGCCGGATCTCCTTCTCGTAGAGAAACTCCTGGTGATAGGGGCGCATGCCCAGCTCGGTGTAGAGCTTGGGCGCCTGCGTGAAGCTGCCGGCGTCGGTGTCGGCAATGATGCGCTGGATGTCGCGCTGCCAAAAGGCCTGAAAGGCGGTAAGCATCAACGCCCGGCCGGCGCCGATTCGCCGGAACTGCGGGCGCACAAACAGGCTGCCCACTCGCCCGGTATCGGGTCGTTCGACGATCCGGGCGTTGCACAGCACGCCGCCGGCCACCTGGTCCCCAGCCAGCAGCATGAAGCAGAAGCCCGGCGCGTTGGAGTAGCTCTCGTCTTCGGGCAAGTCCTCGTCGGGCGCTTCGGCGTCGTCCGGTGCATCCGTCGCTGGCAGCGTGATGACGCCCCAGTGGTCGGCAAAGGCGTCGTCCATGGCTGGCCCCAGGATGTCCCAGTCCTCGTCCAGGTCGATAGCGCGCAGGGTCATCCCGTCAGGAACGGTTGGCGCGGGCGGCGGGGCGGCCAGATCGATCTGTAGGTGCAGCCACGCGCGCGCCTGGGCGTAGCCGCATTGGGTGAACAGCCGCTGGGCGCGCGCCTCGGCGGCGAAGAGGTTGGCTTGCAGCACGGTCTTAACGCCGGGCGGGGCCTGCTGGCAAAGGGCGGTTGCTCGCTGTTCCGCCCAGCCCAGCAACGCCGCGCCGACACCTTGCTCCCAATAGTCAGGATGCACCGCGCCGCCGACCTCGTAGACGATGTGCTGCTCGCGGTCGGCCAGATAGGCGTAGCCGGCCAGCCGGCCCGCTGGATCGACGGCCACGACCTTGTCGCTGGCCGGGGGCACATAGCGCGCCAGGCGCACGTGGCCCACGCCATCGATCACGGCGCGGCGCATGGCCATGGTCGCGCCAGCATCCGCGTTGACGACATCCACTACGGACCGGGCATCGGCTGGGGTGTAGGGGCGCAGGAGGTAATCAGTCTTCATGTCAAAAGCGTTGGATCCGATCATGCCCAGTCCTGATGGTGGAAGGCTACGGCGACAAGCTGGGCATCGGGCGTCTGGCTGAGAGCCTGGGCCCCATGCTGTTGGCGACGTTGCCGGTGGCCAGTATGCCCAACTCGTTTCTTTCTCGGTTAGCGAGGTGGTTTGACATTGAACTCGACAAGTTGACAAAAGCTCCGCCACTCGCCATCATTTGCAAAGAACTCGCGCGGTAGAATAGTCGCCTGGCCTCCGGGACTCAAGAGCACAACCACATCATCGCGTACGATCGCTCGCAGGAAAAACGCCCATTTCTCAGAGCCTGCCAAGCTTGATGCGTTGGTCAGGATGCCTTCACTGTTCACCGTGCCGGCCAGACCTGGAGCATTTCCTGCTGTGCGCCAGGGTTGCGCAGCGATGCGCCAAGCACGGACGTAGGGACTCGCGATCCAAATGGCCAGAAGCCCGATGCTAAGCGCAAAGCGAAGTATGCGAGATGCGCTCATCTCCTCACCAAGAATGAAGCTTGCCGCCACAATGCCCAGCACGACAAGGACTATGCCTACACCCACCAACCGGGCAAGCAAGTCGATCCCCGTTGGCCGCGCTGCTAACAAGAGGCCCCGGTTCCATTGCTTTCTTGTATATGTTCCTTCAAAGGGTATCATCTTGAAACCTCCACACGTCTCAGGGGCGCTGGAGATAGATATCGCGTAGGAATGAGCGCTTTGGGCGATTGCGATCGACCACAACTGTTACGCTTTGGCCTGGTGCCTGTAATGGTAACAGCTTGACGGCCTGAACAGCGTTACCACTTTGATATTTCTGGCTCTGATATGTATAGACATATTCCAGACGGCCACGGCCACGAAAGACCTCGGCGGCTACAAGGATACCAGGGACTTCATCACCGTGCTCGAAGACCGCTCGAATGAACTGTACCCGCCAGAATATCAGCGCCAATGCCGCTGCAGTGGTTATCGGCGCAATCGAGAGGAACCAACCAAAGGCTTGAGAATTGATCAGACGCATGAATAGCGTCATGGCCCACAGGACAATCGGTATGATTGCACCGAGAGAACTCAAGTAATCGACCTTGATGATTTGCAGTGGAGAGGGAAGACGTTTCATCTTCTCACCATCTTATGCGCTGTAGCCTGTCCACAGCTTCCGCATCGTGTGCGGACTGTGGGATTGCCTGCAGCCTTCCAGCGCACACCGCCGGCCTCCCAGATGGACCGCTGCGCGTCGCACTGCGAGCACGTCATGATCCACGCGCGCGACTCGGCCTCCATCTGCTGGAACCATCCGCTGGGCAGGATCGCACGCAGCAAGCGTTGTGTGACGCTCAGGTCTTTGGCCATCGAATTCGTTGCTCAATCATGCTCTGGTTGCCAGCTAATCGTCAATGCGCATCTCGTCGTTGATGGCGGACGTTCAGCGCTCATGATCCAACCGTGCTCCATTATACGGACGCTGGCAGGCTCCGCAAGTACCAGCCTCTGTCCAGCAGGCTGCTGGACAATTCCACTGTTCCACCAATCACCCAATCATCCAATCATCCAATCTCCTTCATCACAGTATCCAGGTCTTTGTCCCCCCGCCCACTCAGGTTGACCAGAATCACCGAATCCGGTCTCATCTGCGGCGCCAGCTTGACCACCTCGGCCACCGCGTGCGCGCTCTCCAGCGCCGGGATGATGCCCTCCATCTCGCACAGCAACTGGAACGCCCTCAGCGCCTCGGCGTCGGTGGCGTAGGTGTACTGGCTGCGGCCCAGGTCCCGCAGCCAGACGTGCTCCGGGCCGACCGAGGCGTAGTCCAGCCCCGCGCTGACCGAGTGGGTCAGGGCGATCTGGCCGTCGGCGTCCTGCATGACGAAGCTCTTGGTGCCTTGCAGCACGCCCAGCCGGGCCAGCGCAGGATCGGCGAAGCGGGCCGCGTGCTCCCCCGACTCGATGCCATGCCCGCCGGCCTCGACACCGATCAGCCGCACCGTCTCGTCGGCCAGGAAGGGATGGAAGATGCCGATGGCGTTGCTGCCGCCGCCTACGCAGGCCACGATCGCGTCGGGCAGCCGGCCCGGCCCGCCGCTGGCCGGGTCCAGCATTTGTATCCGCGCCTCCGCGCCGATGACGCTCTGGAAGTCGCGCACGATGGTCGGGTAGGGATGCGGCCCCAGCGCGGAGCCCAGCAGGTAGTGCGTGGTGCGCACGTTGGTTACCCAGTCGCGGATGGCCTCGTTGATGGCGTCCTTGAGGGTCTTGCTGCCGCTGTCCACGCCGCGCACCTCGGCCCCCAGCAGTTTCATGCGGAAGACGTTGGGCGCCTGGCGGGCCATGTCCACGACGCCCATGTACACCACGCACTCGATGCCCAGCAGGGCAGCCGCAGTGGCCGTGGCCACGCCGTGCTGGCCCGCGCCGGTCTCGGCTACGATGCGCTGCTTGCCCATCCGTTGCACCAACAGCGCCTGGCCCAGGGCGTTGTTGATCTTGTGTGCGCCGCTGTGGGCCAGGTCCTCGCGCTTGAGGTAGATCTGCGCGCCGCCCAGGTGGGCGCTAAGCCGGCGAGCATGGGTGATGGGGGTGGGCCGGCCTACGTAGGTGCGCTGCAAGCGCCATAGCTCGGCCTGGAAGCCGGCGTCGTTGCACGCCAGCAGGTAGGCGCTCTCCAACTCCTCCAGCGCCGGCATCAAGGTCTCTGGCACAAAGCGGCCGCCGTAAGGCCCAAAGCGCCCGCGCTCGTCGGGCCAGCGGTAGGATGCGAAATCAGGTTGGACAGTCATACGCTTTCCTTGGTCTGGCTCACGCAAAGGCGCAAAGAGCGCAAAGGGTAGAATCCTTGGCGGTCTTGGCGCCTTTGCGTGAGATGTCTGGATTACGATGCCTTGGCCCGCGCGTCGACAGCGCGGATGAACTCGCTCTTGGCTTCGGTGTAGCCCACGGTGTCGTTGGGGAAGCGGCGGGCCAGGTCGCGCTTTAGGTCGGCGTAGGCCTGAGCGTCAGCGGGATGGGCGCGCAGGAAGGCGACGAAATCGAGGTGGCGGGCGATCTCAGGATGGCCGGCCGCGAAGGCATGGACATGCACGCGGCGCACGCCGACCACGTCTTTGGTGAAGAAACGCCGGCCGGGGATGCCGTTCTCCCCCTTGGGTACATAGCCGGCGGCCAGCAGCAGGTCGTTCAGCGTATCGATGCGCTCGATGTCCCGCACCACCGGGAGGATATCGACGATGGGCTTGGCGAGGAGGCCGGGCACCGACGTGCTGCCGATGTGGTGGATGCTCACCAGCTCGTCGCCCAGCAGCGCGGCCAGGCTGGCGGCCTCGGCCTCGAACAGCCGCGGCCAGGCCTGATCGTAGGGAACAACCTCGACCTGGCGCCCCTGCCCGCGCAGGATCGGCTCGCAGCGCAGCAGCACCAGCGCGCTGTCGGCGTCGGTGATGCGGCCATCCCTCGCCATCTGCACGGCCTGCTCCAGCGGCATCAGGTGAACTTCGCTCAACTCGGTGGCCTCCAGCTCGGGCGGGCCGTTGAGCTGCACGCCGGTGGCCAGGAAGAAGGTGCAGCGGGCGCTGCTGGTGCCGTTCATGGCGTAGAACCAGCCGATTTGGCGCATCTCCAGGCAGTCGGCGCCGGTCTCCTCGCGCAGCTCCTGGCGCGCCACCTCCTCCGGCGAGCAGCCCAGCTTGTCGCCCAGCCCGCCGGCCGGCAGCTCCCAGCACCAGTCGTCCACGGTGTAGCGGTAGCTGCGGATCATCACCACCTGGCCGTCGGCGGTCACGGGCAGCACGGTCACGAAGCCGGCGTGTTCCTGGTAGGTGTAGACGATCTCCTGCCCGCCGGGCAGGCGTATCTCGTCCCGCCGCAGGTTGTGCCAACGGCTCTCGTAAGGCCGCGTCGTGCCCAGCAGCTCCCAGCCCAGGCTCGCGCCCAGGGGTTTGTCGTTCGGAGTTTGGCTCATGATTTGTTGTCGTTCAACGTACGTGTTACGGGTTGCGCACCCCAAATCGCTCCCGCTCCACCTCTTGCCAGCGCTCCGGCAGGGGCACGATGGCGGCGCGCAGGGTGTCGTCGACGATCTCCAGCATGCCGACGGAGACGTAATCGCCCGGCTGGGTGCGGCGATCCAGGATGTTGATGTAGCTGCTGCCGGGGTTGACCACCAGGATGCCCTGGACGTGCCCGATGTAGGGGCGGTGCAGGTGGCCGCAGACGATACAATCGACCCGGTCGCCGGCAAACTGGCGCACTACATTGACGTAAAAACGCGGCGCCAGAAAGAAGTGCTGGCCGAAGAACATGTTCCAGGTGAAGCCAGGCCACTCGATCCAGCGCGGCCGATGGCCATGGACCAGCCCGATGCGCTTGCCGCCAGCCTCGATCACCCGCCGTGCAGGCAAGTGGTCCAACCCTACGTCCTGGTCGCCGCGCACCGCATGCACCGGCGCGATGGCTTGCAGCATCTCCAGCGTCTCGGCTCCGGTCAGGTCGCCGGCGTGCAGGATCATGTCCACGCCCTGAAAGACCTCGGGCACGGCCGGATGCAGCCGGCTGGACATGGTAGGCATGTGGGTGTCGCTGATTAGTCCGATGCGCATGGCAGTTCTCGGAACGATGAATGATGAACGATGAACGATGAGTGATTGGACAAACGATTGATTATCGGACACCGATTACCGTTCATGTCCCTTTGGCTTCCGCCACGAAGGCGCGCACGCGGCCGTGGTCTTTGCGGCCGGGCGCGGCCTCGACGCCGCTGGCCACGTCTACGCCCCAGGGGTGTACCTGGGCGATGGCCTGGGCGACGTTGTCGGGCGTCAGGCCGCCGGCCAGC
>JBAQCH010000424.1:0-9343 GCA_049294015.1 Anaerolineae bacterium | reverse complement strand
TTGGGGCATGACCGGGCGTCCGGCTGGTAGCCGGACCTACGCGTAATGGATGAGGCGTGGCTCGGTCAGGCCCACTCGCCTACACTTGCACCTGCGCTGCGCTCCGGCGCAAGTGCAGGTGTCCTCGGAACCGGCGAGCCAGGGTCCGGGGTGCTCCGCAAAGACCGGCCACAGCAGGGTGTGATGAACAGAATTGATCAGAACGCCCCGTCATGGTATGATTCCGCTTACCGGCGGTCCAACCGTTCCCTTGGCCGCCTCCTGGCCATTTTCCTCGCACTGCAAGCATGACCGCATACACCGAAGAACTAGTCAACAGCCTTATCACGCTCAATAAGATCGCCGAGACGCTCAACCGCTCAGCGGATGTGGCCAGCGCGCTGAACTCGGCGCTGGCCGACCTGGTCGAGCTTATGGGCCTGGAGACCGGCTGGGTTTTTCTCAAAGACCCGGCGGCCAAAAGCCAGTGGTTCGGGCGCGGCTTCACCCTGGCGGCCGACTACAACCTGCCGCCGGCCATGGCGCGCAACAAGGCCGGCGCGTGGAAAGGCGGCTGCGACTGCCAATCTTTCTGTAGCAAGGGCACGCTGACCGCCGCTTTCAACGAGGTGCGCTGCACACGGCTGGCTGCGATCAAGGGCGAGGAGCGCGGCGGCCTGGTGGTCCATGCTTCGGCGCCGCTGCGCTCCGGCGAGCAGGTGCTGGGCATCCTCAACGTAGCCGCGCCCGACTGGGAGAGTTTCACCCCCGAGGCGCTGGCCCTGCTCAGCAACGCAGGCACCCTGATGGGCATCGCCTTGGAACGGGCCCGGCTGGTCGATCTGCTGCGCGAGCAGCGCATCGACGAGCAGGCCGCGCTGCTGGAGTTCTCCAACCAACTGCTCAGCCGCTCGCAGCCGCGCGACCTGCTGGACTACATGGTGCGCGAGGTGCGGCGTCTGCTGCACGTAGACGCCGTGGCGCTGGTGGCGCCCGACGACAGCGGCGCTGCGCTGACCTTCCGAGCGGCGGCCGGCTGGCGCAGCGATCCGGCCGCGCTGGGCGTGACCATCCTCGACAGCGAGTTCAACATCCTGGGCCAGACCATGCGCTCGCAGCAGCGCTTCGTGGCCGAAGACGTCGAAGCGCATGTCGTGCCCCTGTACGAGCTGGAGTGGCTGCAAGAGGAAGCCTTCCGCGGCTATACCGTCGTGCCGCTGCTGATCGAGGGCCAAGCCATTGGCGCGCTGATGCTCAACACGCGCCAGCCGCGCCTGCTGTCCGAGGACGAGCTGCGCTTCCTGCGGCTGATGGCCAACCAGGCCGCGATTGCCGTCGACGGTCTGCGCCTGCGCCAGGAGGAGGTACAGCGCCAACGCTTACAGGAAGAGCTGGCTGTGGGACGGCAGATCCAGCTCAGCATGCTGCCTAAGGCCTGCCCCATCATCCCCGGCTGGCAGGTCGTGGCCGTCTATCAGGCCGCGCGTATGGTGGGCGGCGACTTCTACGACTTTTTTGAGCTGCCGGGCGCCTCTCGCCGTGTGGGCATGCTGGTGGCCGACGTGGCCGACAAGGGTGTGCCGGCCGCGCTGTTCATGGCCCTCAGCCGCACGGTGATCCGCACCACCGCGCTCAGCGGCCGCGGGGCCGCGGCCGCGCTGCTGCGCGCCAATCAGTTGATCCTGAACGACAGCCAGAGCGACCTGTTCCTCAGCGCGTTCTACGCCATTCTGGAGCCAGAGACGGGCCGGCTGCTCTACGCCAACGCGGGCCACAACCGGCCGCTGTGGTACCGGGCCGCCACCGGCGCGCTACAGGAGCTGCGCGGGCGCGGCATCATCCTGGGTGTTTTCGAGGGTATCGCCATCGAGGAACGGCGCATCGTGGTCGAGCCGGGCGACGTGCTGCTCTTCTACACCGACGGCATCCCTGAGGCCCTGGACAGCGAGGAGCGCATGATGGGCATGCAGCGCCTGGCAGACGTATTCAAACGCAGCGCCCACCTGGACGCCCAGGCCATCAGCAACGCCATCGTCGACGCCTTCAACGAATTCACCGGCGCCACCGAGCAGTCGGACGACGTGACGTTTTTTGTGGTGAAGAGAGAAGGCCGGTAGAGTGGTAGATTGGTAGATTGGTAAAGTGGTCGCTCTGGCCATGACACTGGTCTCCAAGTCACCCAGTCACCTTGTCACCCTGTCCACCAATCTACCAATCCACCAATCTACCAATCTACCAACCTACCACAACAGGAGTTCTCATGACCACACCCCATCGTCTTGCCCTGATCGGCTTCGGCACCGTCGGCCAGGGGCTGGCCGAGATCTTGCTGGCCAAGGGCGACGATCTGGCGGCGCGCTATGGCGTGCAGTTCCAGGTCGTCGCGGTCAGCGATCTGCTCAAGGGCAGCCTGTACAGCCACGCCGGGCTGGACCTGGCCGCGCTGCTGGAGGTGGCGCGGCAGACGGGCAAGCTGCACGATTACGCCTCCAGGCAGCCCAGCCGGGCGCTGTTCAGCGGTTGGGACAGCCTGCGCACTATCCGCGACAGCAACGCCGACACCGTGGTCGAGATCAGTTGGACCGACGTGCAGACCGGCCAGCCGGCCATCGACCATGTCAAAGCGGCCTTCGAGAGCGGCAAGAACGCGGTGCTGACCAACAAGGGCCCAGTGGCGCTGGCCTACCGCGAGCTGGCCGGCTTGGCCGCGGCCAGGGGCGTGCAGTTCCGCTTCGAGGGCACGGTGATGAGCGGCACACCCACTATTCGCCTGGCCCAGAAGGCGCTGGCCGGCTGCGAGATCAGCGAGATCAAGGGCATCCTCAACGGCACCACCAACTACATCCTGACCCAGATGGAGGGCGGCCAGAGCTACGCCGACGCGCTGGCCGAGGCGCAGCGGCTGGGCTACGCCGAGGCCGACCCCACGGCCGATGTAGAGGGATGGGACGCGGCCGGCAAGGCGGTGATCCTGGCCAACGTGCTGCTGGGCGGCGATTTGCGCGTGGCCGATGTGGACCGCGCCGGCATCAGCGGGCTGACCCTGGCCGACGTGGATGCCGCCAAGGCGGCCGGCGAGCGCTGGAAGCTCCTCGCGCGCGTCTGGAAGGAGGCCGGCGTGACCAAAGCCAGCGTCCAACCCACCCGCCTGCCCCTCAGCCACCCCCTGGCCGGCGTCTCCGGCGCGATCAACGCCTGCACCTTCACCACCGACTTGCTGGGCGATGTCACCCTGGTCGGCCCGGGCGCGGGGCGGCTGGAGACGGGGTATGCCGTGCTGGGGGACTTGCTGGATATCGCTGCTAACAAGTAACTCGTAACCCGTAACCCGGAAGCGCCTCTCCCTATCCGGGTTACGGGTTACGCATTACGGGTTACACATAACGGCCCAAGGAGCCCTCCATGTCCCACACCTTCCAAACCATCATCGAACCGTTTAAGATCAAGACCGTCGAGCCGATCCACTTCACGACGCATGAGCATCGCGAGCAGGCGCTGCGTGCGGCTGGCTACAACCTGTTCCTGCTGCACGCCGACGACGTGCTGATCGACCTGCTGACCGACAGCGGCACCGGCGCGATGTCGTCCGAGCAGTGGGCCGGCATGATGCGCGGCGACGAGAGCTACGCGGGCGCCCGCTCCTTCTACCGCTTCGAGGCCGCGGTGCAGAGCATCACCGGCTACAGCCACGTCATCCCCACCCACCAGGGCCGCGCGGCCGAGCGCATCCTCTTCGGCGTGCTGTGCCAGCCGGGCGATGTGGTACCCAACAACAACCACTTCGACACCACGCGCGCCAATGTGGAGCACCGCGGGGCCGAGGCGAGGGACCTGGTAGCCGAGCCAGGCCGCCAGCCGGCCTTGATCCACCCCTTTAAGGGCAACATCGACCTGGACGCGCTGGAACGAACCATCAACGAGGTGGGCGTCGACAAGATCCCGCTGGTGATGCTGACCGTCACCAACAACGCGGGCGGCGGCCAGCCGGTCAGCATGGCCAACATCCGCGCGGTCAGCGAGCTGTGCAAACGGCATGGCCTGCTCTTCATCCTGGACGCCTGCCGTTTCGCCGAGAACGCCTGGTTCATCAAGGAGCGCGAGGAAGGCTACGCGGACAAGGCGCCGCTGGAGATCGCGCGCGAGCTGTTCAGCTACGCCGACGGCTGCACCATGAGCGCCAAGAAGGACGGCCTGGCCAACATCGGCGGCTTCCTGGCCTTGAATGACCCACCCTTCGACACGGATCGCTATCGCGACCTGCCCCAGCGCTGCAAGAACCAGTTGATCCTGACCGAGGGCTTCCCCACCTACGGCGGGCTGGCCGGCTACGACCTGGAGGCCATCGCCGTGGGCCTGCGGGAGGTGCTGCACGAGGACTATCTGCGCTACCGCATCCGTTCCACGGCCTATCTGGGCGAAAAGCTGACGGCGGCCGGCGTGCCCATCGTCCAGCCGCCCGGCGGCCACGCCATCTACATCGACGCGCGCGCCATGCTGCCCCACATCCCGCCGCACCAGTATCCCGGCCAGGCGCTGGCCGCGGCCATGTACGTCGAGGCCGGCATCCGGCCGGTAGAGATCGGCCAGGTGGTCTTTGGCCGCCCCACGGCCGACGGCAGCCCGGAGGCGCCCGCGCCGCTGGACCTGGTGCGACTAACCATCCCGCGGCGGGTGTATACCCAGAGCCACATCGACTACGTGGCCGAGGCGCTGGCCCACCTCGCCGGCCAGCGCGGGCAAATCCGCGGCCTGCGCATCGTCTGGCAGGCGCCGGTGCTGCGCCATTTCACGGCGCGGTTCGAGCTTGTGTGAGCTACGCCCTCACAGCAACAAACGATTTCGGCAACCCCAGCAGCCGCTCGGTGTAGATCACAGCGTCGGGAAACAGGGCCTGGAACATGCGCTTGTCCAGCAGGCGGGCGCGCTCTACCTGGCGCACGGCTGCGTCGACGCTGGCGGCCCGGGGCCAGTGGCCGAGCTGGAAGTGCAGCACCAGCCAGACCCGCGTCGGCTTGGGCAACATCTGGAAGAAGGGGGTCATGCAGTGCGGTTCCATCGGGAACCAGTAGTTGGGGGTCTGCACGTAGTAGCGCGGCGCGACGCGCGCCAACTCCTGGGCATAGAGCGCCATGCGACTCCAATCGCCGACATGTTCCACCACCGAGTTGGAATGGGCGATGTGGAAGCGGTGATCGGGGAAGGTGGCCAGATCGGTCGCGTCCCCCTGCACGAAGGTGAACGGCCCGTAGTCCTTGGGCATGCCGCTGCTGGGCACGTTGACCACCGTGACGCGCACCCGGTAGCGGTCGAAGAAATCGGGCGGCACGATCTTCCAGTAGGTGTCCATGCCGCCGATATCGACGATCTCGACAGCGCCGTGCTCGGCGTGTACCTGCTCCACCATGGCAATCAGGCGCACGATGCGCTTGGCTCGCCAGCGGGAGCCGACGGACTGAGGATCGGAGTAGTTGGAGATAAACTTGGCAAGCTTGCGGGACAGTGACATGGCTTCTGGGCACCTGGCGTCGGCGTGGATTGGCTAGCCAGGGCATTATGCCCCAACCGCGCCGATCTGGCAAGAAGGCCAGATTCAGTCGAAACAAAGAAGCCGGGCTTTTCCGAAAAAGCCCGGCTTCTGCTCAGTTTACACGCGTCGTCTGCGCCGGCCTAGCGCCAGCGCTGCGCCGGCTCCGGCTGTGATCCACAGCCAGGAAAGGCCGGCGGCGGTGGCGGCCGGCGCGGCCTGGAGGCCACCCAGCGTCACCGCAGTCGGCGCCTGCACGGTCGCGCTGACCGGCCCGTGCAGCGTGGTCGCGCCGCTCAGGCTGACGTCCTCCAGCCAGTACCAGTAGGTCTGGCCTGGCTGAACGTCCAGATCGTCGTAGCTGTAGGCCGCGCCTGCTGTGCCGCCCGGCGCTTGTGACGGCACGTACGCCAGCAGGGCCTGCGGGCTGGCTGGGTCGGTCGAGCGGTAGAGGTTGAAGCCGGCGTTGCCGAGCTCGCTGACCGTCTCCCAAGCGACTGTCACCCGATCGACGCCCGGCTCAGCGTCGAAGGAGGCCAGCGTAACGGCCAAGGGGTTGGCCAGGTTCAGCCCAATGATCACCGGGTCGTGGTCAGAGGAGCGGAAGCGATCGGCGCTGTACAGGCTGACGATCTGGCCCGCGCTCTTGAAATCCGTGTTGTAGTCCAGCACCGACGGCTCATCGGCGTTGATGTGCCACTCCAGCACGCCGGTCACCTGAGCGTCCAGCGCGGCGCTGGCTAGGGCGTGGTCCAGATAGCCCCACTGGCCGTCGAAAACGTAGGAGTAGGCGTCCATCCCCAGCCGATCCTGGATCAGGTTGGTGTAGCCGGCGTTCTTGATGGCTGCGATCGGGTCTTCCTGGGCGTAGGAGTTCAGGTCGCCCATGATCAGGATGTCAGGATCGCCCGTGCCGGTCGGGTTGCCGGCCAGCCAGGCGGTCAGCAGGTTGGCGGCGTTGGTGCGCACGACGTTGCAGTTACCCTGGCCGTCGCCGGCGTCGGGCACATCGCAGGGGCTGCCCTTGCTCTTGAGGTGGTTGACCACCACGATGAAGCGCTGGCCGCTGCTGTTCTCCTGGAAGGCCTGAGCCAGCGCCGGGCGGTTGCGGGCTGCGCCGTCGCCGCCGTTGACGAAGGCCGTGCTGTTCAGCGCTGCGGTGGTCCCCACCGGCGTGACCACCCCCGGCTTGTAGATCAGGCCGACCTTGATCGCGTCCGTGCCTAAGGCGTTGGTCTGGCTGGTGGCCGCGTCGGCGTTGATGAAGGCGTAGGTTCCGGCCGCGGTGGCCGCGTTGAGCCTGGTCACCAGGTCCTGGATCGCGCTGGAGGACCCGTAGCCGTCGTTCTCGATCTCCATAATGCCGATCACATCGGCGCCGCCCTCCACCAGGTTGGCCACGGTCTTAGGCCACTGGCGGCTGAACTCGGTGCTGTTGTCGGCCCCGCGGCAGTCGGTGGCGACGCCGCCCACGCCTGCGGTGCAGGCGTTGGTGCCGAAGGTGTTGAAGTAGTTCAGCAGGTTGGCCGCGGTCACGCGCAGCCGGCCGCTGACGCTGGGCGGGGCGGGCCGGGGGTTGGCAGCCGTGAAGTTGACCACCCCGCCATTGAGCGCGCCGATGGGGCGCACGCGGTAGGCGGCCGGGCTGGCGCTGTTGCCCGCCCAGTCGTAGACCAGGACGCCGACGACGTTGGCCGCGCTGTCACCGCCGCGCAGGGTATTGGACGCGCTCAAGGGGAGGCCGCCGCGCCCGAAGACGATGGGGTCGGGATTCTGTAAGTTGCTGTCATCGTCAAGGATGATGCGGTCCAGATTGTTGGCAGCTTGTAGGGCCAGCGCGGGCGCGCCCGGCAGCGCCACGTTGGTTGGCTGCTGCAAGCGGTCAGGTCGGGAGGTCAGCACCACCTGACCGAAGCGGCCCAGTTGGAAGTGCTCGCTGACGTACAGCGTCTGCGGCAGGCGCACCAGCATGCCCTCGAAGCGCTCGGCGTAGTCGGCGCTGGCGAAGGGCAGAGTGATGTCCACCGGGGTGACGTTGGTGGTCGTTCCGCAATTAATGACGGACGGGCTGGAGATCTGGGTTTGGTTGGAGAACTCCCCAGCCGTGCCCTGCACCCGCACCACCTGACCAAGCGAGACAGTATCGACGCCGCCGTTGAAGACGAAGATGCCGTCCGAGGTGGCCGGATCGCCGTCGCCGGTCAGGTCTTGCAGGTAGAAGCCGCGGATTTGGCCGCTACCGGTGGGCAGCTCGAAGTCGCCCACCACGACGCCCTGGGTAGTGACCGCGCCGGTGATGGCTGCGTTGAGGCCACTGCCCTGGATGCTGTAGACGGGCGTGAAGGTTGTGCTGCACACGTTAGGGTTGACGGTCCTGAAGGAGAAGACGACATCGGCGGCCATGGGGTCGGCCGTGCCGTCGTTGTCGGTCACCTGGCTGGCCAGCACAGTGACGGTGCAGATGGTGTCGGCTGGTAGGTCGCTGGCAGGGTCCAGCGTCACGCTGGTGACGCCTGCGGCCGGCAGGGCAGGAGTGCTGGTGAACGTGACCGGCGTGCCGGTTGGGCACTGCACCGTGAACGCGCTCGCGCCGACGTTGACGCTCTCGCTGAAGTTGACGGTGATGTTGCTGTTGAGAGGCACGCTGGTTGCGCCGTTGGCCGGGGTGGTGCTGGTGACTGTGGGGGGAGTATCGCCGGAGGCCATTGTGGCAGTCACAGTCAAGTCGTCGATGGCGAGACCGTGATCGGAGCCAGTATCGTCAGGATCATTCCAACGCAGCATGATCTCATGACCTGGCGCGATCGAGACGTTGAAGGTGTGTGAAATTGCGACACGGTTCGCCGCATTGTTCCCGTCCAACGCTGCACCCGTAGCGGTTGCAATCGGACCAGTGAAATCCAGAGCAGTAACTGACGTCCATACGCCAGACGTAATGTCCGTCACAGTTGCGCCAATCTGATAGTCCAATGTCAGCTTGTGTTGGGTGGTATTTCCACCGTTGCGCCACTGTTCACCGGCATAGGACACAGTGATCGAACTGACACTGTTGCTGGTGTCGTTTGTGAAGCGCGCGCCGTAACGGATTGTCGTTGTGGTTCCGGAAGCCACCGATCCCAAAGCCCGTTCGGTGGCCGTTCCTGTGCCAAAGCTATACAAAGCCCCAGCATTCGAGGCACCGTTGGATGCATTGTAGGCGGCACGAGTGGAATACCACCCAGCGATCGTTGAGTCGTTCGCCCAAGCGTTAGCAGTACCTGACGCTGCCAGTGTGTCGAAATTCTGCGTGTAGGGCGCAGATAGTGGAATAGTTACCAGCGGCGCGTCCGGTTCTGCCGCCGCCGGCAGCGCGATCGCGGACAGGAGCAGCGCCAGCAAGACCAGGATCGAGAGGGCGCTGCGGGAGAGGAGCAGTTTCATGGAGTTCACCTTCTGAGCTTGAGTGGAGATGGGAGGGTCTGGAACGCAACCCAGCGGCAGCGCAAGCTGACCTAATGAAGACCAGAGTGCGTGCTGCATGATTAGCGGGCGGTGATGGGGCCGCGACGATTCCGGCCAGCCGGGGATGCCGTCGAAACCACGCGCGAGCCCCCACTCAACCGTGCAGCGGAAGACCGTTCGTTGTCGTTCCATGACATCTGCCCCAACGGCCGCTATGGTAACACAGGGCGCCACAGCGGGCAAGTTCAGACCGGCGCCGCCGCCGATTGAAATCGGCGTCTGACACACCCGAAGCATGCTAAAGCAAGCTCAGTCGCGTACACCAGCTTGCTTCAGCATGCTTTGCGGATATCAGCCTGCGGTTTCAAACGCAGGCGGCGCTGCGGCAGGATTACCGGG
>JBAQCH010000423.1:0-6178 GCA_049294015.1 Anaerolineae bacterium | reverse complement strand
GATGATGTAGCGCCCCGTCCCGCTCTCGTCGTAGACCACCGCCGCCGCGCCGCAGCCCTCGACGCCGTCGACCGCGGCGGTCAGCGGCAGATCTACGCGCGCGCCCGCGCCGGCCTGGATCTCGCCGAAGTAGACGGCCGGCGGGGTGCGGCTGACGGGGTTGGCCAAGGCCGCCGCCGGCGCCTGGGCTAGCGGCGACGCCGCCCCCACCTTCAGCACCAGCGTGATCGGCTCGGTGACGTTGATCCAGTAGCCCTGACCAAACTGGAGCGTTTGCAGGTCGTTGGCCCACGCCTGCTCCGGCCCGATGCGGCGGTCGTACACCGTCCAGGACGCGCCCGGCTGGGCTGCGTCGAAGCCGTAGACCGTGCTGTAGCAGCACTCCGGGCCGCGGCCGATCTGATCGCCGTCCAGCGACGCCAGCGCCTCCTCGATGGGCAGATCCATGGGCACGGGGTAGGCGAACAGGTTCCAGCCGGCCGTGTAAAACGGAATCTCAACCCCCGCGACCAGGACGTAGAGGCCCGACTGCTCAGCCTTGGCCGTGGCCTGGTTCTCGGCCGGGTCGCGCTGGGTCGGCAGGCGGGTCCAGGTGACGCCCTCGTCCGGCGAGTAGTAGATAGTCAGCGTGTGCTCGTAGCCCTCAGGAACCTCGCGCTGATAGTAGGCGAACTCGATGCTGCGCGGCGTCTCGCCGGAGGCGACGAAGCGGTAGGCCTGGCCCACGGGGGTCAGCCACGCTGGCAGGCCAGGCGGCTTGGGCAGCGCCTCCAACGACTCGACGCCCGCGTCGCCCGTCAAGGCGGCGGTGCGGTTGAAGATGGTCACACCGCCGTCCTCGGACGACATGGGCGCGCCCAGCGCGCGACGGTTGGCATACAGGCCGCGCACGTCGGCGCCCAGCAGCGCGCGGTCGTCGGTGCCCAACAAGGCTCTGTCGTCGGTTCCCAGCAAAGCCCGGTCGTCCGTGCCCAGCAGCGCCCGGTCGTCGGTGCCCAATAAAGCGCGATCGTCCGTCCCCAGTAGCGCCCGATCGTCGGTCCAAAGCAAGCCGCGGTCGTCCGTTCCTAACAGCGCGCGATCGTCGGTGCCCAACAGTGCGCGGTCATCCGTGCCCAACAGAGCGCGATCGTCGGTCCACAAGCCCGCCCAGAAATCCACGCCCAGCAGCGCACGGTCGTCGGTGCCCAGCAAGGCGCGGTCGTCCGTGCCGAGCAGCGCACGGTCGTCGGTGCCCAGCAAGGTGCGATCATCTGTTCCCAACAGCGCACGGTCATCGGTGCCCAGCAAGGCGCGATCGTCAGTTCTCAGCCCCAGTGGGTCAATCAACGCAAGCCGTTGGTCGATGGATGCAACCTCCGCCGGCGTGCCGCTGGCCAGGCTCAGGCGGCGCTCAGCCAACGCACGCACCAGGGCCAGTTTGTCCTGCCATCTGGGCGCCAGTGTCATGGCTGTGTCGCCCCAGGCGTAGGCGCCATCGGGCGTGCGGCTGGCCCTGAGGTAGAACCGGCTCACCGCCTCGCGCAGGTTCTGGGTCCACTGCCCCGGCGCATCTCCCTCTGAACCGCCGGGCGCGGCCGTCTCCAGCCAGGTGCGCACGATGCCGCTGTAGGCCGGATAGTCCAGCGCGACCTGCGCCTGGAAGACCTGGCCTGCGCCGCCCGCTCCCGGCGCAAGGACGGCGGCCGGCGAGTAGGCCTGAGCGCCCAACTGATAGCCCGGCATGATCTGCGTCAGCAGGCGGGCGTTGGTAGAAATGGGCTGCGTGACAGTGATGGCCAGCCCCGGCCGGCCGATCTGGATGACAGCCGCCTGGCCGGGCGCGGCCGATTGGCTGGTCTCGATGGCCACGGATCCGCCGCGGTACAGCCAGGTCTCCAGCGCCGGCGCGGTGGTTGATAAGGCGTTGGTCCCGGAAATCACCAGCGTGAAGCCCTCGCCGCCGCCCTCGGCCGGCTGATAGCGCACCGTGGCCAGACCCAGCTCCGCCATCTGCCTGACGGTCGTCGTCCCTGCGCCGTCCACTGTCTGCACGTCGATGGCAGGCTCGGCCAGCCCGCCGGCATTGGTCACGCTGATCAGCAGTGTCGGGATCAGCACGGGGCGGACCTGAACGTTGGGCTGCCAGCCGTCAACCGGCGAGATGGGGATCGAGGTCGACAGCGCCGACACGTCCTCGGCGCAGCCGAGCAGCGCGGCGTCGCCGCTGCTGTCGAACACGCAGACCCGGTCGCCAGCCGCCGCGCCGCGCACCTTGATCGAATCGCTGCGTCCCGTGCTGCCCAAGGCCACAACCGTGTCGTCGCTCAGCTCCGGGGTGCCGTGGCGCTGAAACAGGAAGGCCTGGCCCTGAGCGACGGAAACCCTACCCCCGCCGGCCGCGTCGCGCAGGTCGAAGAAGCGCGCCGGCAGCGCTGTGTTGGCGCTGGCCGGCTGCACAAACTGTACCTGGGTCACAGCCAGCGGCAGGGCGGCCGGCCCGGGGTTGGCCGCCTCGCCCGGCCGGTTGACCATGGGATACTGACGCTGGATCACTTCCCAGTCCGAGAGCTTGGTGGTGAAGGCCGCCAGGGTGTTGCGGCACTCGCCCGGCCACTCGGGCGTCGTCCTGCCGCCCGCGCCTACCCTGTAATAACGGGGGTCGCTGAAGTCCAGGAATTCGCTGTAGGCGTCGTCGTAGGCAGTGGTCATGACGCTGCCGGCGCAGTCGACGCTGATCACGTCGACGATGCTGCCGTCGGCGGCGGTGCGGTAGCCCAAATAGTTGTCGGGCAGGAAGAGCAGGTGATGGCCCAGCTCGTGGGCGAAGGCGCGCCACCAATCACGCCCCAGATCGGCCCGGCTCTGACCAAACGGGTCCCACACCGGCCCCATGCGCACGGCGCCTGGGTTGTAGGCGTCCTCGATCAAGAGGCCGTCGCGGTCCCGTTCGTCCAGCGTGCGTTGCACGATGCCGCCCATGCTGGCGCGTGGCCGCACCCGGTTGTTGGCGTAGATTTGCACGTCCGAGGTCAGCCACTGCTCCTTGTCCTGGAACACACGCACCCGGCCCAGCGCCATCTGGCCGTTGGACAGATCGTACAGCACCTCTGACGCGCGCTGAAACGCCTCTTCCAACTGCAGGAGAAAGTCAGGGTCGCTGCGCGCATCCCATTCCAGAGAGACGTTGAGGTCGAAGAGCAGCAGCGGGTTGTCCGGCGAGACCAACAGCTCACGCAGCAAAGCGCTGCTGACCACCGTCGAAGCGTCGATGGTGGTGCTGATAGGCGCGGCGCTGGTGTAGAACAGGGTATAGGCCGTGGTGACGGTGCGGGTGCGGGTGATGGGCAACAGCGCCACCAACGTGTCGCCGGCGCTGACCTGGCCGCGGCCCTGCAGGAAGCCGTTGACGTCGCTGCGATAGGGGCCTTGGTCACTGCCCAGCGGCTGAGCCCCGGCCACCTGGCCAGCCGGCAGCCGGAAGACCAGCGCGCCGGCCGCGGGCTGCCCGCTGGCCTGGTCCACGACCCGCACCTGTGCGCCGCGCACGGGGAAGGGCTGGCTGGCGGCGCCGGCCGCGCCGAAGCTGGGGCGCTCAACCGCGGCGTTGGCCTGCACCGATGGCCTGGCTGCCGCGCTCAGACGCAGAACCACGTTGTCGCTGCGCCCCATCAGCCCATCAGCCGCCGCGTCCCAAGCGAACACGTGCTGGCCGCTGGGGAGGGCTGAAGTCTGGGTGCTTGAGAACGGCGTGGCCGGCTGCCAAAATCCTGGCCCGTTGAGGGAGTAGAAACCGCGCACGTCGGCCACCTGGCCCGGCACGCCGTTGCTCAGGGTGTAGGTGACGGTAATCACCGCGCTGGCGGCGGCAGGATCGACCTGAGGCGTTTGCACGGTGAGACGGGGCGCGCCGGCCACAGCCAGCCTCTGCCCTTGCTGGTTGCGGAACAGCGTCCCACCCGCCAGCAGATCGGGCGAGCCATCGGCGTTGGCGTCGCCCCAAGCCAGCGCTCCGCCGCGGCGCTCCACCGAGCTCCAGACCGCGGCCGGATCCAGCGCACCGTTGGTGTTGCGGTAGAGATAGGCTGCCTCTTCGCCGTTGACGGCCAGGTCCAGATCGCCGTCGCCGTCCACGTCGCTCCAAGCCAGGCTGGGGTTGCGGTGGGTCTCGCGCGCGGTCCAGGCGATGGCCGTCGCCAACCGCCCGCCGTCGTTGCGATAGAGATGCAGCGCCTCGTCCTGATTGGCCACGGCCAGATCCAGGTCGCCGTCGCCGTCCACGTCGCCCCAGGCCAGACTGCGCGTTTCGGCCGTCTGCTGCGACTCCCAGGCGGGCTGCGCGGCCAGGCGGCCGCCATCGTTCAGGTACAGCCGCAGCCGCTGGCGGCGATCAGCCACGGTCAAATCCTGATCGCCATCGTTGTCTACGTCGCCCCAGGCCAATGCGCTGGTGTCCTGGGCCACCGGCACGCGCCACACGTCGCCGTCCGCCAGCGCACGGCCCGCCGTGTCCAGCGTATCGGACACGGCCTGGCTGACGTTAGGCAGCACGCGCGACCAGCCGTCGCGACAGATCAGGTTGCCTTGGCCGTCCCGACCGCAGCTCTCGGCCGCGCCGGCGGCCAAATCCAGGTAGCCGTCGCCGTCCACGTCGCCCCAGGCCAGGCTGGCGACGGTCTCGTCCGCCATACTCTGCCAGACCGGCGCGCCGGTCAAGACGCCCTGATCGTTGCGGTACAGGCGCACGCCGCCGCCGGCGCAGGCCGGTTCGCCGCCGACCAACTGACAACGTAACGCACGCGTCAAGCCGCGTCGGCCCAGGCCCACCCAGCGGCACTCGCTCACGCCGCCCTGGATGGTGCACACGGCTGAGCTGCCGACGGCCAGATCGGGATCGCCGTCGCGGTCATAGTCGCCCCAGGCCAGCGCGCCGACGTCGCCCCACCCCAGTTCTGGCACGCCCACCTGCTCTGGCCGGTCTTTGCTTGCACCCCGGACGGGGCCGACCGAGCCAGATCCGACCGGCTGACGGGCCAAGCTGCCGTTCTGGTTGACATACAGCCATGCCCGTCCCGGCGTACAGGCGCCAATGCTCTGGCTGCACTGGTTGGAAAGACCCAGCGCCAGGTCCGCGTCGCCATCGCCGTCTACGTCGGCCCAGGCGGCCGACGCCGCGCTGCCGTCGCCGGGCTGCGCCAACGCTTGCTGGGCCGCCAGCGGCTGGATCGTGTTGAGGTAGAGCCGATTGGGCTGGTTGGCGGCATTGCCGGCGCCGACGGCCAGGTCCAGGTCGCCATCGCCGTCCGCGTCGCCCCAGGCCAGGCCGGCGGCATTTTGGTCGTCATCGCTCTGCCAGAACGGCTGAGCAGCGAGTCGGCCCTGGTCGTTGCGGTAGACCTGAAGCCGGCATTGGCTGCGGGTGGAGGCGCAGTCAGCGCCCAACGCCAGGTCAGAGTAGCCGTCGGCGTCATAGTCGCCCAAGGCCAACGCCAGGATGGTCTGCGTGGCTGTCAGCGCGCTGCTGAGCTGCCAGGAGTCCGCGCCGGACAGCCGGCTTAGAACCCAGACCACGCGCGAGCCGTCACCGCCTGCAGCCACCAGATCCAGCGTGTCGTTGCCATCGAAATCGCCCAACGCCAGAACGGCGACGGACCTGTCAACGGCGGCCAACGGCGTCGCGGTGGCCTCCAGGTCTGCGGCCGTGTTGTCGTAGAGCTTGAGGCCTGCCTGCCCGCCGGTGACCAGCTCCAGCTCAGGGTCAGCATCCAGGTTCCCCCAGGCCAAGGCGATGGTGTCGTCTGTTTCAGCGGAGGTCCAGACCGGGTCCCGCGCGAAAACGCCCCCGTCGTTGCGGTAGACGCGGTCAGCCGCGAGCAGGCAAGGGCGCGCCAGGTCGCAGCCGCGCTCCGGCCGCATGTTGGCCACGGCCAAGTCCAGATCGCCGTCGCCGTCCACATCGCCCAGAGCCAACGCACTGGAATCGTCGCTCAGGGACGACGACCAAACGGCCTGGTGGGTCAGACGCCCGTTGTCGTTGCGATAGAGGCGCTCCTGGCCCGGCGTGCAGACGGTCTGCACCCGCCGGCCGACGGTCGTCGCCTCGCAGCGCACGCCGTTGGCCACGACCAGATCCAGGTCGCCGTCGCCGTCCACGTCGCCCCAGGCCAGCGCGCTGCTGGCGTCGCTCTCGGCCGAGGTC
>JBAQCH010000422.1:0-19876 GCA_049294015.1 Anaerolineae bacterium | reverse complement strand
CTGCATGGCATCGCCGCCTCATCGGGCGTCGCCGTGGGCACGGCCGTGGTCTTGGCGGCTGCCCAGCAGGCCGTGCGCCGCACGGCCGCCGCCGATCCCGCAGCGGAATGGAAGCGCTACCAGACAGCCGTCGAGCGAGCACGCGGCGACCTGCTGGCGCTGGCTGAGCGTATGGCGCGCGAATTGGGGGCGCAGCAAAGCCGAATTTTCCAGGCCCACGCCATGCTGCTGGCCGACGAGGACCTGGCGGCGCAGCTCCATGCAGCCATCTTCGAGCAGCGCCTCAACGCCGAGGCCGCGCTGAGCGACGTCTTCGGGGCCGAGGCTGGACGGCTGCACGACATGGCCGGGCCGCGCTTTCAAGAGCGCGCGGCCGACCTGCGCGATCTGGCCGGCCGGCTGCTGCGCATTCTCGACGGTGGACATGCTACGCCGGCTATCGAGTTGCCGCAACAGGCCGTGATCGTAGCCGAGGACCTGACCCCCTCGCAGACGGCAGGGTTGGATCGCAGCCGGGTGGTGGGCTTCTGCACCGCGCTGGGCGGGCCGACGGCGCACACGGCGATTCTCGCCCGCAGCATGGGCATCCCGGCCGTGGTAGGCATGGGCGAAGCGTTGCTGGCGCAGGTGCGCACAGGCATGGCCGTGGCCATCGACGGCGCCGCCGGCGCGCTGATCCTGGACCCGGACGCAGAGACGGCCGCAGCTTTCGATGCGCAGCGCCAGGCAGCGCTGCTGGAGCGGGCGGCAGCCTTCGCCTCCGCGCAGGCCGAGGCGCGCACAGCCGACGGCAAGCACGTGGAGGTCGTCGCCAACCTGGCTACGGCAGCCGATGCTCAGGTCGCCCTGCAGGCCGGCGCCGAGGGGGTTGGGCTGCTGCGCACCGAGTTCATCTTCCAGGAGCGCACCGAACCGCCCGGCGAGGAGGAGCAAGTCGCCATCTATCGGCAGGTTGCCGAGGCGATGGCCGGCCGGCCGGTGGTGATCCGCACGCTGGACATCGGCGGCGACAAGCCCGCGCCGTACCTGCAACTGCCGGCCGAGGCCAACCCCTTCCTGGGCTGGCGGGCGATCCGCATCTCGCTGGCCTTGCCAGCCTTCTTCAAGGTGCAACTGCGGGCCATCCTGCGCGCGGCCCTGCACGGCAACGTGCTGGTGATGTTCCCCATGATCGCCACCGTGGAGGAAGTCGTTCAGGCGCAGGCGCTCTTGGCTGAGGCTGCGGCCGACCTGGCTGCCCAGGGCATCCCCCACGCCGCGACCATCCCCGCCGGCATCATGGTCGAGGTGCCCAGCGCGGCCCTGATCGCCGACCAACTGGCGCCGCTGGTGGATTTCTTCAGCATCGGCACTAACGACCTGACCCAGTACACCTTTGCGGCCGACCGGGGCAACGCGCGCGTGGCCCATGTGGGCGAGCCGCTGCACCCGGCCGTGCTGCGCCAGATCGCGCGCGTGATCGACGCGGCCCATGCGACCGGCAAGTGGGTGGGGCTGTGCGGCGAGCTGGCCGGCCAGCCTGAGGGCATCCCCGTGCTGCTGGGCCTGGGGCTGGACGAGTTCAGCATGTCAGCCGCCAGCATTCCGGCCGCCAAGGCGCTGCTCGCGCGGCTCAACGTGCCCGAAGCGCGACGTCTGGCGCAGCATGCGCTGGACCTGCCCGACGCGGCTGCGGTCAAGGCTGAGGTGAAACGGTTTGTGGAGGGGCTCACCCCGGCGCCTTGATGGTGTTCGTGTTGGAGCATACCTCCTACGAAGCTGCTCCGTTGAGCCAGCGCGGCACTCTTCTCGTCAATACCGCGGGCCGGTCAGTCGCCGGTCTCGATCAAGCGCCTGACCGGCCCGCCGCACATCGAGCAGGCGCCGCTCAGCACGAGATCGCCCTTGACCACTTGGCCCCGGAAGTTGGTGATGCTGGTCGCACTGCGGCAACCGGAACACCAGACATTAGCCAGCAGCTTCGCCTGCGCCCAGTCGGGGATCTTACGCCACAGAGCAGCAGCGGCCGGGGTAAACGAAGTGGGGGTATCGACCATCGCACGCTCCTTTCTCCTGTTGAGCCACCTGCGGTGCTAAACCAGATCTTCCTCAAGGGATGCGCCGTGCTCACGCAACCACTCCCTGGCCAGCATGTAGCGGGGAATCTGCACGGCGATGATGTTCCAGAAACGCTCGCTATGATTGGGCTCCAGCAGATGAGCCAGTTCATGCACGATCAGGTAATCGATCACAAAGGCTGGGGCCTTGACGATGCGCCAGTTGAAATTGAGGTTGTTTTTGGGCGTGCAGGAGGCCCAACGCACCCGTAGGTCTGAGATCATGATGCGTTCGTAGGCCACACCCATCGCTGCAGCAAAGTGGCGGATCTTTGGGGTGAGCTTTTCCTCGGCGCGGGCTGTGTACCACTCGCGCAGCAAGCGGCCGGCCATCGCCTGCTGCTGCCGCGCGATATAGAAACGGTTGTGAAAACGCACGCCTGACGCATTGTCGTCGGTGACTTCCAGACGATAGAACCGCCCCAGATACATCAATGTCTCGCCGGTGACGAACTCCTTGCGCACGGGCTGGGGCGGATACTTCTGGCTGTGGTTGACCTTCTCGTACAGCCACAGCTTCTTGGCCTCGACCGCCTGCCGGATCGCTTCGTCCGAGGCCCCGATGGGCGCGCGCACAACGATCGACCGATCACGCTCCACGGTCAGGCCGATGGTCTTGCGTCTGGAATAGATGACGCGATAGTCGAGGTCCACAGCTTAGCTCCGCGCCAGGGTCTCTCGGTTGGCTCTGGCCCACTCCATCAAGCGGGAGACGAGCACCTGGCGTTTGCTGAACATGTTGGGCAGACTGGCGAAACGGGGGGAGAGCAACAACTGCTGGAGTTCACCTTTCAGCCGGTTCTGAGCCGGCGTCGAGTCCCAGAACCCGGCGGTGCGCACCTCGCGCTCGATCAGGTTGAACGTATTCAGGGTCAGATCGACGTTCTGGGCGATCTCGTCCTCATTCAGCTCGCGATTGTCCCACAGCTCGGCGCGCATGATACGGAAGATGGGCATCTGGCGCTTGCGGTCCAGGCCGTAGGTCTGCTCCCGTTCCTTGGCGGCCATCTTCTGGCGCAGCTTCTCCAGTTCCTGGTAGATCAGCTCCCAGTTGTCGGCGAACTGCTGCAAGATCTGCTCCAGCATCTCGGCAAAGGAGGCAAACAGCTCCGGGTCCTCGTCGATGTTGATGTCGATGTAGTGGCGGATGGCGTGCTCCACCTCGGCGGCCTTGGTCTTGTCACGGCGGCGCTGCTGCACGCCCTTCTGGAAGTCGTCGTCCATGATCGAGATGGGCGCGATCTTCTGGGTGACGCCTCTGGAGATCAGATGTTCGTCGGCGATGGCGCGCAGCTTGGCCGGGATGCCCTTCATGCTCAAGCGCTGATCGTGCAGATGGCGCTGCGCCAGCGTGTTGATCTCCACGAAGCTCAGGTAGTCAGGCCAGAAGTCCAGCGCCTCCTTGCGGGGGAAGACCGCATCCATAGCCCGGGTGAGCTTCTTGAAGGCCAGGATGTACTCGAAGCGCATGTCCTCGTCGTAGAACAGGTCGAAGAAGGCGTCTGGGTCGGAGAAATCGTTCAGGCCATAGCGTTGCAGCAGCGCCCAGATCTCGCGGTGGGCCTGCACCAACGCATCCAACTCCTCCTGGTCATCGCCCAGCGCGTCGATGATCTCCGCCTGCTCGCGCTCGGCGTAGGCGTCCAGCGCCCGCTTGAGGTGGTGGCCCACGCCGACGTAGTCCACCACAAAGCCCTTGTCCTTGAACTCGTCGCCGACGCGGTTGACGCGCGCGATGGCCTGGAGCAAGTTGTGGTCGGTGACCACCTTGTCCAGGTACATCACTTGCTCGATAGGCGCGTCGAAGCCGGTGAGCAGCATGTTGTTGACGACGATCATGCCCACGCGCCCGTCGACCTGCGTCCCGCCCTGGTCCTCGACCGCGTCGAAAGGCAATTTGAAGCGCCGAATGCTGCGCTTGTGGTAGCCGGGGTCGGTGTAGGCTTTGATGTGGGGCAGGTCGTTGTGGCTGCCGGAGATGACCACGGCCGTCTCCAGGCTGCGCAGGCGGTCCACGTTGATCGCCAGCGGGTTGCGCTTCTCCAGATCGGCCACCTTGGCGGTCAGAGCCTCGTCCAGGGCGGCCTTGTAGCGAGCGGCAGCCTCGCGCGAGACGGCCACCACCTGGGCCTTGAAGCCGTTGGGGAAGACGAAACGCACGTAGTGCTCTACCATGTCGGCCGCCTTGGCGCGGATGGTCGCCTCGGCCTCCAGGTAGGCGTCGCGCGAGCCGAAGCCGAGAATCTGCAAGCGCTCGCGCAGGTTGTAGTCGCTGAACACGTCGGCGAAGCGTTGATCCATGCCAGCGCTGTCCGCCACCTCGGCGTTGTGCGTGCGCCCCTCGTAGACGATCTCCAGCGTCGTCTTGTCGGCGATGGACTGGCGCATGGTGTACTTGTCGATGTAGTCGCCAAAGGTGCGCTCGGTCTTGTCGATGGGCGTGCCGGTGTAGGCCACGCGCGCCGCGTTGGGCAGCGCCCGCTCCAGGTTGGCGCCCAGCAGTTTGTACTGCGAGCGGTGCGCCTCGTCCACCATGAGGAGGATGTGCGGGCTGTCGTTCAACTGCGGGAAGATCTCGCGCAGGTCCCGCTCCTGGAACTTGTGGATCATGGCCATGACCAGGTCGGGTGAGTCGGTGGCCAGCAACTCCTTGAGCCGGGCGATGCTGGTCGCTACCTTGACCGTCTGGCCGATGCCCTGGCTGGTGTCCGTGAGCTGCTCCTCCAACTGGGTGCGGTCGGTGATGAAGACCACCTTCCAATCGGCGAACTGGATCAGGCGGCGCATGGCCCGCACCATGAACACCATGGTCAGCGACTTGCCGGAGCCCTGGGTGTGCCAGATGATGCCGCTGCGCTCGCGCGCGTTCTGGCCGGCCAGCAGGCGCTGGATGGTGAGCTTGACGGCGCGAAACTGTTGATAGCGGGCCACGATCTTGATGGTGCGGCCCTTGTCGTCCAGGCCGAAGATGGTGAAGGACTGGATCAACTCCAGCAGGTTGGCCGGCGCGCACATGCCGGCCGCCAGGCGCTGCTGGTCGTTGGGCGAGGCGCCGCTGTGCGGCAGGTCGTCCAGCGTCAACGGGTACGGGTCGGTCCAGCGGTACCAGTGCTTCTGGATGTGCGTGGTGATGGCGCCGAAGCGGGCCTCGTTGCGGCAGGTGGCCACCAGGAACTGGTTGAAGTGGAACAGATCGGGATTGCCCTCGCCGGCCGCGCCGCGCTGCTGGCTGTAGCGCAGCAGTTGGTCGATGGCCTCGGCAATCGGCTCCTTGACGCGCGGCGACTTGCACTCCACCACGGCCACGGGCAGACCGTTCAGAAAGAGCGTCACGTCAGGCAGGAAGTGATGCTCCGTGCCGGGGATGCGCACCTTGAACTGGCTGACGGCGATGAACTCGTTGTTCTCCCGCTTGCCGAAGTCCACGTAGCGCACCGTGGGGCTTTTCTCGCCGGTGGCGTGGTTGACGGCCACGCTGGTGTTCTCCAACAGCAGGCGCAGGACGTGTTGATTGTTCTCGAGGAGGCTGGCCCCCGGCGCCACGGTGATGCGGCGCACCACTTCCGCAACCTGGTCGCCGGTGAGGAAGGGGTTGATGCGGCGCAGCGAGCGCTCCAGCACCGGCAGCAACACCACCTGGTCGAAGCTGCTGCGCAGGCTCTGCTGCGGCGTCTGGACCTGTTCCAGGCGGATGACGGTCCAGCCCAGGCCCTCCAGTTGGTCCAGCAGCGGTGTCTCGACGTTGCTCTTCTCGTCCAGGCGAATGGCGGGGTTGGCTTTGTCGTTGGACAGGATCATTCGATGACCTCCCAATAGCCGCCTTTGTCGGGGCCGACGCGCCGGATTCGCCCTTGCGCTTTCAACTTCTCGATCTGCTTCTTGATAGCCCGGTCTGTAATGCCAATGTTTTGCACTAGGTCAGCGATGGTGATGGACGGATCATTGCGCATAAGGTCCACAATTTTCTGTGAACTTTTCTGTGAACTTTTCTGTGAACTTTTCTCTTGCGCCACACTTGTCTGCGAAATCATCTCTGGTTCCAGTGAACCGATGGACTCGTTTCGGTGAACCATTGCAGTGAACAAGTTTGCCTCGCGGTCGTCGACGAACTCGATCTCCGGCCAGTCGTCCAGCGCCCGCTTGATGCCAGAGCCCAGGCCGCGGTAGGGCAACAGTCCTTTGGCGATGTACGATACCAGGATCGGGTTACGGATGATGGAGTTGCCGGCCCGAATCTTGGCCACCGTCAGGTTGTTGGGCAGATGGCCGGGGCTGACGATCTCGATGCGGTTGTCGAAGATGAAGAGCCGGATCGGCGCGCTGATCAGGTAGTCGCGGTGCGCCAGGGCGTTGACCAGCAGCTCCTCGAAGACCGAGGGCGGGATCTCCGGCACGCCCGGCGCGTTGACCCCCTGGCCAGCCTGCACCTTGCGCAGGTTGCGCATGACAAAGGCCATGGCGCCGGCGAACATCTGCGGCAGCGGCCCGGCGAAGTCCTCGCTGTCCAGGTACTCGCTGACGTGAATGGCGTTGCCGGGATAGCGGATAGCCTTGACGACGAACTGTGGCGTGATCCACTCCGGCCGCTCGGCGAAGAGCAGCACTCCGGCCAGGTTGAGCACGCCGCTGTCGGTGGCCAGGTTCATGTTTTGCAGCAGCGTCACCCGCGCTGCGTCGTCGTCGGGATACTCCTGTTTGTAGACGTCGCGCAGAAAGTCACGGAAGCGCAGCCGGTCCAGCTTGTCGATGCCCGCCTTGGCAGGCAGCTCGTCGGCGTGAAACTGGCCAACGCTCTGGAACAGACGGCGCAGTTCCTCCTTGGAGTTGACGCGCCGTTTGTCTGCGCCGCTCTTCAGCCAGATGACGCCGTTGCGGTCGAAATAGGGCTTGTCGATCCCCTTGGGCACCGTGAGCACAATCACCAGCCGCCCATTGCCCAGCTCCAGGTTCTTCGTCTGCACCGTGAGCGGGCTGCGGATGTGTTGCGAGGCCGCGTTGGCGATTAACTGGTTGATGCGCGTCACGTCGGCCCGGCTCAGGCCAGTCAGCTCGCCGTCGTCAGCCACGCCCAGGTAGATCACGCCGCCCTCAGAGTTGGCGAAGGCTGCCATCTCGGACGCCAAACCGTCGGCGTTGGTCACATCGCGCTTGAACTGGCGGCGGCTGTCCTCGCCGAGGGCTACTTGAGACTTGAGATCGTTCAGATTCACGGCGCTGCCTCGCTCGCTGGCTGCGCTGGCCCCAGCGGAAATCGCCTCTACAGCCGTATAGATGGGGTCGATTTCAGCCATGAGACAATCCGGTAGTGCCACACCCTGTGCGGCGCCGGCGATGGTTGATCATATCGATCGCTCATGAGGAGGAATCAACCTGCGTTAACAGAGAAATAGTCAATTTACGCAGTAAATAACGCGTCAACAACTGTTTCACTTGAGAGAATCGTCTATGGACAGTCCCGCTTCACGTATGATGGCGCGGGCAGCCTTATCGACAAGATCAACTCTCTCATGGCAACTCCTGCTCAGGCGCTTGGATGGCGCCCAGCAGCTCAGCCACCTGTTTCTGTGTCAGCCCGCGCGCGGGGGGTAGGACAGCCAACTGCAAAGCGATATCCCAGGCCCGATCGGCCGCCTCGAAGCGGGCGCGGAAATCGGGATTCCGCAGCTTGCGTTCCAGATAGCGGTCAAAATTGGTCTCCAAGTCCGACATTGCATCCCTCTTTAGTCTATTCCGCGTTTGGCTGCCAGCCGATCCGAGCCCAATTGCGGCGGGCATCCAGAAAGAACTCCACTATAGCCGTTTGATGGGCGGCACAACATGGCCGCGCCACTGGAGCAGCGCGGCGGCATGGGCCTTGCACAACATGAGACGATCAGCCTGGGCGACTTGTTCATTCAACTCCAGCCGTTCAGCCGCTGTCAGCGCATCGGCAGCGTTCTTCTCCAGCAGCTCATGCAGCCGCGCGGCATCGGCCTGGCTGCGCTGGCTGCGAGCGACGCGCCACAGCGCGTCGTCGCCCAAGCGATCGAGCGCGGCCAGATCGGGCTGGAACTCGGCCGGGGCCTGTGACCAGTCGGGAGGGCTGCCCGCGCGCACGGAACGCAGCAACAGATCGGTCAACGACTGCCTGGTTGCTCGCGCGGTTTGCTCCAGGCGTACGTACAGGTCTTCGGGCAGGGGCAACACAACGTCTCTTACAGTCATGGTCAAACTCCTCAAGGTACGGCGACCGGCTTTATCGTGAATGGCAACGCCGCCAGGTCTGCACGGTCTTAATCGCCTGCTATGATTGTACCGATAACGCCCGACCGGTCAAGCCGATGAGTTTCGAGCTGCCAGACTATCGACGTTGGTCACGTCACGCTTGAACTGGCGGCGGCTGTCCTCGCCGAGGGTTACTTGGGACTTCAGGTCGTTCAGGTTCATAGGTCGGTTCCTGTCTGCCGAAAACGCACCGCCAGACAAGCTGATGTGGTTCAACCCACAAATTGTAACACTACACACCGCTGTTGGACTGCTCGATGAAGACAATCAACCGTCTGATTTGGGTGCGCAGATCCAGCACATCCAGATCCGGCGCTAGAGATGCAACTTTGCGTGCGACTTTCACTTTGTCGGCCTGCCTGACACCATCTGATCCCGGCTTCTTGAATTGCATACAATCAGCGTACTCTCCAGTGCCGCCGATCTCAGTCGCTCCAGGATGAACTTCCTGGATCACCGCCTTCAGTTTCTCTGGCGCTATGTAATTCTCAATCTCCCGGCCCTTGGTAATCCAGGCAAAGCCAGGCCCCTGATTGAACTCGCCAGCTACTCGACGTTTCGTATCATTGATCGGCTGGCGAGTGTATCTCTTGTCGCTGTCGATCAAGATGGCGATGTTACGATTCAGCCGACGCAGCGAGATGAAATCGTCCACCTCTGGGTCATTCGCCGTCAGGTGAGACAAAAGACGCCCGCCGTAGAACATGATCGAGTAGTGTAGCCCTTCGATCAGGTCCGGGTTCATGGCCCGGATCCAGTGGTTGAGATAGATGCGGTCAGATGGCCCTTCTACCCAGACGATGCAGTTGGCCTGGAGCAAATCCGACGCGTGATAGCCCAAGTCGGCGCAAATCTCCGCCTTGTCAACCGGGCTAATGGCCTGACGAACAACGGATTGCCCATTTTCCAGAGTGACGTGAAAGACTGCGGTGTCTTCAGCATTCAACAGATGGGCTGAATGCGTTGCGATGAAGTACTGGTTGTCTGTATATTCGATCAGATAGCGAAGCAGCTTGCGTTGAAGCGTTGGGTGTAGATGGATTTCGGGCTCTTCCAGACACAGCACCTGACTGCGCAGAACAGTCGCCGCTGCGGCCAGAATGATTACTTCGTGGATGCCAGTGCCGAGGGATGCCAATGGAAGCGTTTTTCCTTCCATCTGGACCAGTATCTTGTCACGGCCATAGGGTATTTCCAGCATTGCATCAATGCTGCCCGTGACGCTCTGAACGAAACGGTTGATTTCACCGAACCGATTCTTGGATTCCTCACGGTCGGCATCAGGGTTTTGCAGTCTGGCTAATCGATCCACAAGGCCTGCGCCACTGAAATCACCATCATTGCCTTGAGACGCGTCGATCTGGCGAATGGCTGGAATCATGGTGATCTGGGGAGCTTCACCAACCAAGGCGCTTAGGACTCGAAGTGTCTCAGGAATCCAATGCTTGGTGAGGTGACCTTGCTGCTGACGAGTGAGAAAAGACCACAGCTCTTGCCACTGGCGAGGTTCAAGGATGTGTTCCGAACTCAAACTTTGCGCAAGGCTGGCTTCGAGTTCAGGCCTAGCACCCCAGGCAGATGAGTAGTCAAACCAGGTCAGTTCAGTGTTGTAGCTCATGGATTTGGCGTACAGAATGATCTCGATCCAGCGCAGATGGTTTTGTGTTAACTCTTGCTGACGATCCGCAAGAAACGTCTCTATCGTTGTACGCGTCGGATGAAATCCCATCCCAAACTTGAACGTGCCAGATGTGGAGCCAAGATGACGATCGTGATCAGTGAGGTCGATTTTGCCTCGGCCTCCGCCTTTGATGTGTGCAACTAGCACACCGTATTGGTCGGTCAAGAACCTCAGGATATTGGACTTTCCGGAGTTGTTCTGGCCAATGAAGAGGTTGATCTTCCGAAATGGCCCAATTCTCTGGATATCCGGCCCAAAGCTTCGATACTCGGCAATACCAACACCCTCGATGAAAACGGCCATGCTATGAAACACCTCCTGAATCACGTGCTTCCGTGTCGTGATGGGGCACATCGCCTCGCACCGCCAACTCCGCCACCGACACCCAACCACTGAGCAAGTCCTGCATCAGTCCTGCTTTGAGGCGCTGAAGCTTGGCCAGCCGGGCGCCTTCGGTCTCCATTACCAAATCGCTGGCGCCCAGCACTTTTACGATGCTCACTTGTTCTGCTGCGGATGGTAAGGGCACTGGAAATGCCTTCAATTGGGTTGAGTTGATTGATGCCAGATTGGTCGATTGCTTAGAACTGAGGACGAAGAATCGCTTTCCGTAAGCCGATGCAGACACGAGTGCAAGGAAATCGGGAAGCAGCATGGCCCGTTCAGTTCTGACACGGAACACGTGGTTTTGGTGCAGACAAGGCGAAATCTGTCCTCGCCAAACAGTGCCTCGCCCAAGCTTGTCGTAATCGCCGCCTTCGTTCATCAGCACATCGCCGGACTGCAAAAGAAACCTTGGCACCTCTTGGTGGTAGACTCGGATCTTCTTGACCTCGGACAGATCAATGTAGCCGTCTTGCACATTGGCTACTCGCAGATAGGGAAGCTCGATCGTATCTGGTCCGCTGATTGTGCGTCCTAGCGTCACACCGGTTCCTATCTCAGCAAGGTCTGTCAAAGGCTTCACCTCCCACTCCTCCGGCACCAACCCCACCGGCGACGGCTTGAAGCGGTGCGTGGACGGGTCGCGCAGGTGGCCGTGTTCGTCGATGCCGCGCGTCAGCAGGTCGTGCAGCAGGCCGGCCTTGATGCGCCGCTGCTTGGCGATCAGCGCTTCGGTCTGCTCAATGGCCTGGTCGACGGTGGTGAGGATGTCGGCGATGGCGCACTGTTCGCAAGGCGGTGGAACACGTATCTCGATCTCCTGAAGGTGCTTTACGGACAAATGCTTGACTGTGGTTGCTGACACCTGCGCATGGATCGCTTTGATTTCGCCGATAAGGGAATAGTATAGATAACGCTGATCGAGCTCAAGTGGATACCGAGTACTCAGTTTGCATACACGTTGATTCAGCAGAGCTCTGTCACCCCTCCAACAAACTGCTTCAAAGTCACCGTCCATCCCTACTAACAGATCGCCATTCTCAACAACGTACTCTGGCCTATAAGGACCAAGATAGTTCGCCTCTGTGCTTGATCCTCCAAGGTCGCGAATCCGAATAAGCGGCATCGCATCTGCGCTCGTAAATAGCGCCGAGTCAAACGCAAAGCCGCTCAAAATATCCACTAAAGGGCCGAGACGCTTTTTCACATCACTGGGCATCATTATGGAATGTATCGAAGTCGAGTCAGAGAACCGCGAAGGCTCTCTATCACATCGTCTCTCGTTGTGGTTATCATGTCTGAAGAGACGCCGTACTTCTCAAACCAATATGTTGCAACTCTGACAAGACACTGCTTCTCCGCCCCCAAATAGCGCTCCAACTGCTCGGCCACCAGGTCGTGGTGCTTGCGCAGGATCAGGGCGCGGGCTTCGGCTTCGCTGATGACGCCGCCGACCTGATCGGCCAGCCGCGCCAGGCCGTCGATGCGCTCCTGCAAGACCTTGCGGTCGCGCTTCAGCGCGTTGATCTTCTTTTTCTGCTCGGCGTCGGGCTTGGCGATGGCCTCCAGGCCGGCCAGCTCAGCCGCGGCCTGCGCCAGCAAGCGCCGCGTTTCGGCGCTCTCGTCGTCGGGGCCGTAGCGCTTGAGCACCAGCTTCAGCTCCAGCTCGAACTGCTTCTCCTTGATGCTGCGCTTCAGCTCGCGGATCTGGTCTTCCGCGCCCTTGAGGGCGGCCAGCGCGTCGCCGTGGCGCTGCTGCTCGACCCTCGCCTGCACGTCGCGGCGCTCCTTCCACTCCTTGAGGGCGGCGGTCAACTCGCGCTTCATCAGCGCGGCGTTGACGGTCTCATCCTCCTCGGCCTCGTACTCCAACAGCTCCTGCGCCGCCCCCACGGCTTCCTCCAGCGCGGCCTCCTGCTCGCCCTGCGCCGCGGCCAGCGCCTCCAGCTCATCAGCCTCGGCCTGGAAGAAGGCCTCGAGGAGGTAGGGATCGGGGATCAACGCCGGGCTCCAGCCGTTGGTCATGATGGTCTTCAGGTCGTACTTGATGCCGTCCCACCAGTTGACGAAGACGCCGGCCACCTGGAACTCGTCCAGCAGGCCGCGCGGCGTCAACTGCTCTTGCAGCGACTCCAGCAGCGCCCGCCGCACGTCGGGCAAGTCCTGCCCGCCCAGCGTCAGGTACACGCCGCCACTCTCCCTCAGAACCACCGCGCCCTCCGAGGGAGCGGGCGCTGCGCGGGGTGAGGGTGGGGGCGCCAGCCGCGCGAAGTCATCCTGCGCCGTCTCCCACCAGGCGCTCAAGGCCTGACGCATGCCGGCCAGCGCCGCCTGCACCTGGTCGTCGCCCTCCACCGCCGCCCGCAGCGCCGCCTTGCCGTCGATCTCCGGCCGGAAGTCGTAGTAGCGGGCGTCCCGTTCCAGCAGGACCAGCGTCGGGTCCAGCCCGAACTTCGCCAGCAGGCTGGCCTGGGCCGCCACCTCAGCCTTGGGCACGCCGCCGACGAGGTGGGCGCGCACGTCCTCCGGCTCGGGCGGCGGGGTGTTGTCCACGTAGCGCCGGATGTTCAAGTTCCAGTCGTTGGCCTCGATCTCGTCGATGTCCACCAGCTTAGAATAGCCGGGCAGCTCGCGCTTGCCGCGGTAGACCTGCTCGATCTTCTCCACGTCCTCGGGCCGCAGGGAGTTCTGGTTTTTGCCCTCGGCGTACTCTGCGTCGGCGTTGATGAAGAAGACCTTGCCCCGCAGGCTATCGGGCTTGTTGCGGGTCAGCACCAGGATCGCGGCCGGGATGCCGGTGCCGTAGAACAGCTTGGGCGGCAGGCTGATGATGGCCTCGATCACGCCGCCGTTGTCCTGCAAGAGCCCGCGGCGGATCTCCCGCTCCTTGCCGCCGCGGAAGAGCACGCCGTGCGGCATCACCACGGCCATCTTGCCGCTGCGCTTGAGGCTGGCCAGCATGTGCTGCACGAACATCAAGTCAGCCTTTTTGCCGGTCTCCGGGGCAAAGCCGTAGGGAAAGCGCTCCGGCCGCTGCATGGTCGCCCGGTTGTAATTCTGCGAAAAGGGCGGGTTGGCGATCACCCGGTCGAACTGGATCAGCCGGCCGCCGGCCACGTTGAGCGGCTCTTGCAGCGTGTCGCCGAACTCGATGCGCGCGTCCAGGACGTTGTGCAGGATCAGGTTCATCTTGGCGATGGAGACCACTGCGCCGTCGCTGTCCTGGCCGTGCAGCACCAGGTTGCGGCCGTTGCCGCCCTGCTCGTCTACGTACTGGCTGGACTGGATCAACATACCGCCCGAGCCGACCGTGGGATCGTAGATGCTCATGCCCTCGGCCGGCCGCAGGATGCGCACCATCAGCCGCACCACCTGGGCCGGCGTGTAGAACTGGCCGCCCTTCTTGCCCGCGCTGTCGGCGAAATACTTGATCAGGTACTCGTAGGCCGCGCCCAGCAGATCGGGGAATTCGAAGTTGTCGTTGACCAGGGTGAAGCCGGGCTGGTTGAAGTGGTCGAGGAGGTCCTTGAGCTGCGTGTCGGAGACCTTGCGCTTGTTGTTGATGGTGGCGTTGAAGTCGATGTGGCGCAGCACCCCTTGCAGCGCCTCGTTCTCCGCCTCCAGTTGCTCCAGCGCCTTATTGAGCCGCTGGCCGATGTTGTGGTGCAGGTTCTTCAGCGCCGGCTGCGGATCGCCGTTCTGGTCGCTGTAGCCCTCGTGCCAGCGCGCCTGCACGGGCACGAAAAACGTATCGCCGTAGGTCTGTTTCTCCGTTAGCACCTGCGCCACATCCGCCTCGCGCAGATGGCGGTAGGCTTTGCGCATCTCCCGCCGCTTCTCGTCGAAGACGTCCGACATGCGCTTGACGAAGAGCATGCCGAAGATGTATTCCTTGTACTCGGACGCGTCCATGGAGCCGCGCAGGATGTCCGCGGCTTTCATCAGGAAGGATTCGAGTTGGGCGAGGGTGATGCGCTGCTGCATGAAATGTCCGTGCCGCTGGCTTGATGAGATGCGCCATTCTACCATCGCGGCCAGAACAAGTCAACGCCAGTCCTGCTGCGCGATGCTGGTAGCATCACAAAGGCTAGCGGCCACAAAAAAGCGGAGCGACGTTCTTGTGGGAACGTCGCTCCGCCTGTCCATTCGGGTCTGCGCCGGCGCTACACCTACTCCGCCGCGCCCATGGCTTCCTTCAGCTTGGCCTCGTCCTCAGCGCTCAGGTTGGTGCGCAGAATAGTGGGGCCGAACTTGGCGATCTCCGGGATCACCTTGTCCTCGGTGACCTTGGTAACCATCAGGAACAGCGCGGCCTCGCCTGGCTGCACCGACTCGCCCACCTCTTTGATGAAGCTGTCGTCGATGCCGTAGTCGCTGAACTTGCCGGCGATGGCGCCGGAGATCGCGCCGATGGCCAGGCCCATCCATGGCATGAAGAAGAACAGGCCGATCAGCATGCCCCAGAAGGCCCCGCCCAGCGCGCCCGCGCCTACCAGGTCGTTGGCCTGCTTGACCTTGACCTTGCCGTCTTCGCGGCGGATGACCAACGCCGCGTCGGCCAGGGTGATCAACTGCTGCTTCTGCAGGCTGAACAGCTCAGCCTTGGCCGCAGTGGCCGTTGCCTCGTCTTTGAAGGCGAGAACAACTAATTCACTCATCTAAATGATCCTTTCGTGCTCTTGAGGTTGCTCCGCAAGCAGAGATTGTCTCAATTTTAGGGTGATGCCGCGCTGCGGTCTGGTGTGCGGCTTCCAGTTGGCCCGCGCGGCTCAGGCTGTCGCCTGCTCCCAGCGGTTGTAGGACTGGATCTCGTAGAAGCGGTTGACACGCGCCTGCACCACAATGCCAGCCGCGGCCACCACCAGCGCAACGACGATCAGCAGCGGGGATGCCTTGACCACAGCCTGCACCGGCTGCTCGATCATGCGCGCGGAGGGACTGAACAGCAGGCCGAAGGTGCCGGCGATAGTGACCGCGCCCATCACCGACGTAGCCACGATGATGACCCATTTCTGCAGGTTGAATCGGAAGGCCACGATGATCATAATCACTGCGCCGACCATGCCCACCAGCCACGTGATGAAGGTGAGATCAAGCCCGATGGCCGACATGATGCCGGCGCCCAGCGCATAGCCCAACGAGCCGGCGATCAGGGCCACTGCCACGGCATAGAACAGATAAGAGAGGATGGCAAAGGTTGCGGCAAACACAAAGCCGACGATCCAACTGGTCACAGTCGCCAGAAAGCCCTCGCCGAACAGCGCTTGCAGCGTCTGCGCGCCGAAGGCGAAGCCGAAGAAGAAGCCCCAAATGGGCAAGAGCAGCAGGAAGAGCCGATAGCCCATGAAGCTGAGGAACATGCCATAGGTCAGGGCGATCAGCGCCGCACAAGTCACGGCCAGGAACGATTCGCTGGTCATTCGATTGGTCTCCTCGCAAGACAGAATAGATTGCTTCCCAAACGAAAAGAATCACGACGGGTAGCGTGGAACAGATCTGACGGCTAGCGATAGATGGCTCTACCACCTCCTTCCATCTCTTGAGTTGGCCAGCAGGCACGAAAGATCCTCCGCAACCACCGGTGGCCCAGCTCGGCCAGCCGCAAGGTTACAGATCAAAGACGGCCCCAGCGCCGATGGCATCGAAGCCGATGGTCCAGCGCGTGTACTGATTGAAATGGGCGTTGCTCAGGTTGGCGCCCTCCATGGTTGCGTCGGTCAGGATGGCCTCGCTCAGCTCAGCCCCGCTCAAATCAGCGCCAGCCAGGTTAGCACCGCGCAGGTTGGCCGCGAAAAGATTGGCGGCGTGAAGCTGAGCGCCCTCCAACGTGGCCAGGGCCAGGTCAGCGTTGCCCAGGTCGGCGCCGGTGAGGTCGGCGCCGGCCAGGTTCGCACGCCCCAGGTTGGCGTTGCCCAGGTCCGCGCCGCGAAAATCGACGCCAGCCAGATCGGCGCCGTACAGGCCCAGCGTCGACAGATCGCGGCGGCTAAGCAGCGGCGTCAGGCCTTGGGCTCTGGCTTGCCGCACCGTCTCTCTGACGTCGTCTTCAGAGAAGAATTTCTGCATGGTCGTGCCTCGCGGCGGGCCAGAGGCCCGCATCCCAATCTCAACGGAAGCTGGATAGAAGTTTGGCCGCCTCTTGCATGGCTGCAATGTCGGCCTCGGGACCCTTCAGCGCCTTGATCAACGGGACGCTGAGTTGGCGCACGTTGGCGCTGCTGTTGTCCGTCAGCACGTGACGCACCCCATCGCGCAGCGCTTTGTCAACGTTTGGCTGAAGCAGGGCGCTGAGCACGGCCGGCATAGCTGGTTCTCCGATCAACGCCAAGGCCGAGCCGGCGGCCCAGCGCACACCGGGGTCTGCGTCGCTCAGCGCGGCTACTAAGGCAGCAACGCTGTCAGCCGTGGCATCAGCCGCCAGGACGTGCGCAGCTTCTGTGCGCTGGTGTTCTGCAAGCTGCTGGTTTTGCAGGTCAAGAATTGCTTGCGCGGTAGACTTGATCATGGCTGTTCCTTTCGTGGCAGAGGTGTGGCCGGTGTCCCCATTATACCCAACATGGGCGACAAACAGAAGAATCGCGCCGCCTCTGCTCCCGCCAGTTCCGTGAACCGGCCGGAGCAGAGGCGGGCCTGGAAGTCTGGCGCGGTTTAGCTGACGCGCTGGCCGCGCTCGAAGCACACCAGACCGTGGCCAGCATCCAGCCGCACCTCTACCGGCGTGCCCAGCGGGAAGGCGTCGGTGTGCGGCATGTGGCAGCGCAGGCTGCGGCCGGAGGGAAGGCGCACGCTGTAGTGCCACAGATCGCCCACGAACTCGGCCGTGCTGATCAGGCCGTGACCGGGCGCGCCAGCGGCTGGCGTGACCCGCAGATCGTGCGGCCGCAGCATGGCTTCGGCCGGCCGGCCCAGCGGCAAGGCGCTGATGGAAGGCAGCAGGCCGATCTCGCTCGCCAGCCCGTCGGCCGTGACGTGGACAGGCAGGAAGTCGGCCGCGCCCATGAACTCGGCGACGAAGCGGTTCTGCGGCCGGTGATAGACCGCATCGGGTGTGTCGATCTGCTCGACGTAGCCCTGGCGCATGACGGCCACGCGGTCGCCCAGCAGCAGCGCCTCCTGCTGATCGTGGGTGACGAAGACAGCCGTGCTGCCGCTGTGCTGAAGGATGCGGCGCACCTCGCCGCGCATCTGCTGGCGCAGCTCCGCGTCCAGGTTGCTGAACGGCTCGTCGAAGAGAATCACGGCCGGCCGCGGGGCCAGGGCACGCGCCAGGGCCACGCGTTGCTGCTGGCCGCCCGACAGCGCGTGCGGATAGCGGCCGGCCAGCTCAGCCAGCCCCACCATCTGCAAGATCTCGTCCACCCGGCCGGCCCGCTGCCGCTTGGGCAGGCGGTGCAGGCCAAAGGCCACGTTCTCAGCCACGGTCAGATGTGGAAACAGCGCGTAGTCCTGAAAAACCATGCCCAGGCCGCGCTGCTCCGGCGGCTCTGAACGGGTGCGGTCGGCCACCAAGCGGCCAGCGATGCGCACCACGCCGGCGTCGGGCTGCTCGAAGCCAGCCATCAGGCGCAGCGTGGTGGTCTTGCCGCAGCCACTGGGGCCCAACAGCACCAGCAGCTCCCCTTGCATGACCATCAGCGACAGCCCTTTGACGTCGCCGTGGTCGCCGTGGACGTAGTTCTTGACCACGCAGTGCAGTTCGACCACGGGGGCAGGCACGGTTGGCTGGTCAGGCATGGTCGCGATCCTGAGAGAGTATGATAGCCACGGACAGGGACGACACGGCCAGCAACAGCAGCGCCGGCAGCGCGGCGCGGGCATAGAACGCCTCGGCCGTGGCGCTCCAAATCTGCGTGGCCAGGGTGGCGAAGCCGGTCGGCGCCAGCATCAACGTCAGCGGCAGTTCCTTGATCACCGTCAAAAAGACAAGCGCGGCGCCGGCCAGGATGCCAGGCCGAGCCAGCGGCAGGGTCACGCGCAGGGAGGCGCGCAGGGGAGAGAGTCCCAGGCCGCGCGCGGCTTCCTCCAGCCGTGGGCTGATCTGCACCAGCGCACTGCGCGTTGCCCCCATGGCTTCGGGCAGAAAGCGCACGCCATAGGCAAAAACCAGCAAGGCCAACGTCTGATAGAGCCAGGGCGCGAAGTTAGCGCCGAAGTAGACCAACGACAGGCCCACCACCACGCCAGGCAGGCCGAAGCCGATGTAGCTGGCCCGCTCCAGAACGCGCGCCAACGGGGTGTGATAGCGCGCAGCCAGCGCGGCGATGGGCAGCCCTGCCAACACTGTCACCATGGCGGCCAATCCAGCCGCGCTCAGCGAATTGAACACCGCACGGCCCAGGCCGGGCCAGGTCTCGCCGCGCTGTAGCCCTAACGCCAGCCAGTCCAGCATGACGCCTATCGGCAGCGCCAGGGCGAGCAGCGCCACGGCTCCGACCAGCAGCAGCGCCGGCCAGCGCGAGCGGCCCAGCGCGACCGTCCTGAGCGGCCGGCTGCTGCTGCCGTGGGCGCGGTTGGTGCGCGTCCGCCCGCGCGCGCGCTGCTCGGCCCACAAAATAGCCAGCGTTGCCGCTACCAGCACCAGCGAAAGCAGCGCGGCATAGCTGCGATCGAAGCTGGAGCGGTACTGGGTGTAGATGGCCTGGGTGAAGACGTTGGCGCGCAGCAGCGAGACCGCGCCGAAATCGCTTAAGGTGTACAACGCCACCAGCAGGCCGCCGGCCGCGATGGATGGGCGCAGGTGGGGCAGCGCGACTCGCCGGAAGACGCCCCAAGGGCCATGGCCCAGGCTGCGGCCCGCTTCCTCCACACTGGCATCCAGCCGCCGCCAGCCCGCGCGCACGGTCAGCAGCACGTAGGGGTAGGTAAAGAGGGTCAGGGTCAACCACGCGCCGGGCAGGCCGTAGATTTCCGGCAGGCGTTGGACCCCCAACGGGGCTAGCCAGCCCTGGAGGATGCCGCGCGGCCCGAACATGGCCAGCAAGCTGAATGCGCCGACGTAGGAGGGCACCACCAGCGGCAGGATCATCAACACGGTCCAGAGGCGGCGGCAGGGCAGGTCGCTGCGCACCAGCAGCCAGGCCAGCGGTACGGCCAGGGCAATCGACGACGCGGTGACTGCGACCGTCAGCAGCGCGCTGTTGGCCATGATGGCCAGTGTGCGCGGCTGGAGCAGTTGCTGCCAGGCCGACGGCGGCGCCGCGGCCGCGCGCAGCAGCAGATAGGCCAGCGGCAGCAGCACCAGCCCGACAATCAGCGTGCTCGCGACCACAAGCCCGCGCGGCGCGGGTCGTTGCGCCGCGGTTGGCACAGGCTTGGCAGGCTTCAGGAGTTGGCCGAGAGAGCTGTTGAGCTGCATGGTGGTCTGGCGGAAAGAAACCGGGTTTCTCCGAAAAAAACCGGGTAATTATTCAGCCGCCGGGTGCGAGCACGTTGATTGAGTAGGCCGCCGTAT